>NZ_JBSFKF010000008.1:0-192304 GCF_053598415.1 Kitasatospora sp. NPDC001132
CCGTCCGCGTCGTGACGACCGTCCGTCGGGCGGGTACGGCCGTGACCGCGATGACCGTGGTGGCGACCGTGGCGGCTTCCGTCGTGACGACCGCCAGGGCGGCGGCTTCAACCGCGAGCGCGGCGGTGACCGTGGCGGCTTCCGTCGCGATGACCGTGGTGGCGACCGTGGCGGCTTCCGTCGTGACGACCGCCAGGGCGGCGGCTACCGTCGGGACCGGGACGACCGCGGCGGTGACCGTCGGGACTACGACGACCGCCGGGGCAACTACGAGCCTGTCAAGCGTCTGCCGATCCCGGAGGACGTCACCGGCTTTGAGCTGGACGCGGACGTGCGTCAGGAGCTCAAGAGCCTGCCCAAGACCCTCGCGGACGACGTCGCCCGCAACCTGGTGATGGTGGCCCGCCTGCTCGACAGCGAGCCGGAGGAGGCCTACCAGTACTCGCGCGTCGCGCTCCGTCTGGCCTCCCGCGTGGCCGCCGTCCGTGAGGCCGCCGGTTTCGCCTCGTACATGACGCAGCGGTACTCCGAGGCGCTGACCGAGTTCCGTGCCGCCCGTCGGATGACCGGCCGTGCGGACCTGTGGCCGGTGATGGCCGACTGCGAGCGCGGTCTGGGCCGCCCGGAGCGGGCGCTGGCGATGGCCGGTGAGCCCGAGGTGAAGCAGCTGGACAAGGCTGGCCAGGTCGAGATGCGCCTGGTGGCGGCCGGTGCCCGCACCGACATGGAGCAGTTCGACGCCGCCGTGGTGACGCTGCAGAGCCCGGAGCTGGCCTCCAGCGCCGTGCACTCGTGGACCGCTCGCCTGCGGTACGCCTACGCCGAGGCCCTGATCGCGGCCGGCCGCGCCGACGAGGCCCGTGACTGGTTCGCCAAGGCCGCCGAGGCCGACACCGACGGCACCACCAACGCCTCGGAGCGGCTGGCCGAGATCGACGGCGTGGAGTTCACCGACACGCTCGACCCGGAGCTGGACGAGGATGAGGCCGAGTCGGTCGACGCCCCGACGAAGAAGCGCGGTGGCGGCGACAACGCCGACGACCGCGTGATCTTCGAGGACGAGGAGGACGTCGAGGAGTACTACGACGAGGACGACCTCGAGATCGACGACGACTTCGACGGCGTCGTCCCCGAGCGCGCCCAGGACGCCGAGGACCGCAAGGCCGAGGAGTCCGAGGTCGAGAAGACCGAGGTCGAGGAGACCAAGGCCGCCGAGGTCAAGGCCGACGCCGACGCTGACAAGAGCTGATCAGCTCCCCGGTCAACGCCGTGAGGCCCTGCCGTTCCCGGAACTTCGGGAACGGCAGGGCCTCACGGCGTTCGGGCCTGGTCGGGCCGACGGCGCGGTGTCAGCCCAGCGCGAGGTTGCGCAGCACCAGCCCGGTGGCCGGCTTCGGTCCGAAGGAGGTGGACTTGCGCGGCATCGTGACGCCCTGCTCGGCGAGCCGTCGCACCACGGACTCCCGGACCGGGTGCAGCAGGACGGCGGTGCCGCCGGTGCGGGCGGCCTCCTGTTCGGCGGCCACGGCGGTGTGCAGGTAGCCGATGTCGTCCGGGCCGTCGGGGACGTGCCAGGTGTGGTCGAGCAGGGTGGCGTGCAGGACGGTGGCGTCCAGGTGACGCCACTCCTCGGGTCTGCCGTGCGGCACGGTGGCGTCGAGCAGGGATTCCTCGGGCTCGCTGAGCAGCCAGTAGACGCCGTCGCCGCCGGTGACGACGAAGCCGTTGCCGCCGTGCCGCTTCTGCTCGGCGAGGGCCTGGAGCGCGGCGGACAGCGGTCCTGGGACCTCCTTGACCTTCCACTGGTCGCCGAGCCGCTCCAGCGCCTCGGCCACCGGCAGCCGGTACAGCACGCGGTGGATGGCGCGGACCCGCAGCGGGTAGCGGGCGGTGTCCACCAGGAGCACCATGCCGCGGTCCCAGGGGCTGCGCGGCAGGTGGCGGTGCTCGCGCTGGAGGCGCAGGTACATCTCCCAGCGGTGGTGGCCGTCGGCGATCAGTGCCCGGCAGGTGGCGAGGTCGCGGCTGATCTCGGCGATCTCGGCCGGGTCGGTGACCGCCCACAGGCGGTGGTGGGTCCCGTCGCTGGTGGCGGTGGAGAGCAGCGGCTCGCGTTCGACCGTTCGCTCGATCACGCCGGAGGCGCCGCCGTTGCCCCGGTAGGTGAGCAGCAGTGGTTCCAGGTTGGCGCGGGTGGTGCGCATCAGGCCGACCCGGTCGGCGACCGGCCGCGGCATCACGTCCTCGTGCGGGAGCACCACGCCGCCTTCGCGGCCGCTCACGGCGAGGGCGCCGATCAGGCCGCGCTGGAGCAGTTCGGGGGAGTCGTCGGTGGCCGGCACCCGCTGCTCGTAGACGTAGAGCGCGGGCTCGGGGTCGGCGGCCAGGACACCCTCGCGCTGCCAGGCGGCCAGCAGCCGGGCGGCGTGCCGGTAGCGGGTGTCGCGGTCGGGACGGTCGCCGGCGTCCTCGGGCTCCGGCCTGGGCAGGATCAGCCGGACCACGTTGTGGGGGTCGGCGGTCTCCAGGTCGAGCCGGCGGCCCGGGTCCACGACGTCGTACGGCGGGGACGTCACCGCGGCCAGGGTGCCGACCCGGTCGGGGACGTAGCGCAGGCCGCGGAAGGGGGACAGGGACAGGCCGGCGGTGGCGACGTGCCCGGGATCGCCGGGGCCGCCCTCGGGAGTCTCGACTCCGTCTTCTGCACTGGGTGTGCTCATTCTGGGCATCGTAACCGGGTACGCGTTGTTGAGAGATCGGAATGCCCGCGCCGAGTTGTGGGGCGGGTGTGGGACCGAGGGCGAGGTACGGCATGGACGACGGGCAGGAACGGGTGGACGGCGGCGGCCCGGCCGAGTCGGGCGGGCCGGTGGGCGCCACCCGCGGGGACGCTCCGGCCGACGGCGTACCGGACGGCGTACCGGGCGACGGCGCATCGGTCGGTGGGGCTCCGGGTGACGGCGCTCCGGGCGACGGCGTGCCGGTCCGCGGGGTGCCGCCGCAGAGCCGCTCCGGCGAGCCCGCCGGGGACGTGTACGAGTGGTTCCGCCGGGGAGCCCGGCTGCTGGCCCAGGGGCATCCGGCGGCCGCCGAGCAGTTGCTCGCCCGGGCGGTGGCGGCCGAGCCGCACTCGCGCAGCATTCGCGAGGCGCTGGCGCGGGCCCAGTTCGACGCGGGCTCGTACGCGGCGGCGCTGGAGAACTTCCGCGCTGTGGCGCTGGCGGACCCGGCGGACGACTACGCTCAGTTCGGGTGGGGAGTCGCGGCGGCCCGGCTGGGCGACTTCGAGACCTCCGCCGAGCACCTGGCGCTGGCCGTGGCGATGCGGCCGGAGTCCGACCACTACCGGCAGGCACTGCGGCAGACCCGGGCGACCCTGGCGGCCCGTGCGGGGGCCTACGGCCCGCTGCTGCCAGGAGCACCCGGGTACGTGGAGCCTCCGGCGGGGGCCGGGGACCCGGCCGGCGGAACGGTGGACGACACCGGTGCCGGCACCGGTACCGACGGCGGCGCCTGACCGGGCGGACGCCGTTGACGCACGACGCGGTGCGTCACGGACGACGCGACCCGTATGCGGCGACCCGGACGCAGTGGACGCAGCAGCGGACGCAGCAGTGAACGACGACGCAGTGAATGAGGTAGCGCAGCCATGACCGAGACGGCCACCCCCGTGCGACGGACCGCCCCCGGCGGCAGCGAGCGGCCGCTGACCCACGCCTACGACACCGCGCTGCTGGACCTGGACGGCGTGGTCTACACGGGCGCGCACGCGATCGAGCACGCGGTGGAGGCGCTGGACGCCGCCCGGACGGCCGGAATGCGGCTCGCCTACGTGACGAACAACGCCTCCCGCCCGCCGCGGGTGGTGGCCGAGCACCTGACCGAGCTCGGCATCCCGGCCGAGCCCTCCGACGTGATCAACTCGGCCCAGGCCGCCGCCCGGCTGATCGCCGAGAAGGTGCCGGCCGGCTCGAAGGTGCTGGTCGTGGGCGGTCTCGGGCTGGAGGAGGCGCTGGCCGAGCTGGGCCTGGTAGCGGTCCGCTCGCTGGCCGACGGGCCGCTCGCGGTGGTGCAGGGCTTCGACCCCTCGGTGGGGTGGACGGACCTTGCGGAGGCCTCGTACGCGGTGCAGAGCGGACTGCCCTGGGTGGCGTCCAACCTGGATCTGACGGTGCCGAGGGCCCGTGGCATCGCGCCCGGCAACGGCACCCTGGTGGCGGCGGTGCAGGCGGCGACCGGGGTGGAGCCGGAGGTGGCGGGCAAGCCGCTGCCGCCGATGCACCGGGAGACGGTGCTGCGCACCGGCGCGGAGCGGCCGTTGGTGGTCGGCGACCGGCTGGACACCGACATCGAGGGCGCGTTCAACGGCGGCGTGGACAGCCTGCTGGTGTTCACCGGCGTGACCGTCCCGGAGCTGCTGCTTTCGGCCCCGGTCGAGCACCGGCCGACGTATCTGGCAGAGGACCTGCGCGGACTGCTCGTCCCGCATCCGGAGGTGACGGCCGTGGCCGGCGGCTTCGCGTGCGGTGGCGTGGTCGCGGGCGTGGAGGCCGGCGTGCTGCGGCTGTCCGGTGCCGGGGACCGCTGGGACGGCCTGCGGGCGCTGTGCGCGGCGGCGTGGACGGTGCTGGACGCGGGCGGTGCGCCGGTGGACGGCCGTAAGGCGCTGGCCGATCTCGGGTTCTGAGGACGGTTCCGCGGTCGACGGGGGCCGCCCCCGGCTGAGCCCGGCTCGGTGGCCCCTGGTCCGATGACCGGCCCGGCTCGGCGGCGCCCGGTCCGGGAACGGCAGCTTCGGCGGTGCCGGTTTCAGAGCAGGGTGCGCAGCCGCAGCAGGTCGCGGAAGCCCGCCTCGAGCCTGACCCGGCCGCTCGCCCACGCGGAGGCGAAGTTGAGCCGGCCGTCGACCATCGCGACCAGGTCGTCGCTGCTCATGGTGAGCCGGATCGCCGCCTTCTCGGCCGGGGGGCCGGGGGCGGCGACCATGTCCTGGATGCGGCCGTCGCGCAGCTGTCCGGTGAAGGTCAGGTCGAGGTCGGTGATCCGGCAGCTGAGCGAGCGGTCGAGGGCGGCGGCCTTGCGGACGTCGCCGGTGGACTTCGCCATGTTCCGGCTGAGCTGCTCCAGTGCCTCCCGGCACTCCTCGGCGTTCGCCACGGGGCGGCTCCTCCCTCCCCCGGTCGCTACGGTGCTGACTGCGGGCCACGGTACCTCAGGAGGGTTTTGGCGGTAGCGTCGTCAGTGGGGTGCCCGCGACGGCGCCCGGGTACTGAGGGCGACGGAGCGACACGCGTAGGCGATTGGGAGGCACCCGGATGCTGCCGAGGACGGTTCGGGGAGTGGTGGAGACCGCCGCCGGGGTGGTCGAGGAGGTCGGCAAGATGGTCGTCGGGACGGCGACCTCGATCCTGGAGAAGGCCGGGGTCGATGTCGCCGGGGTCGAGCGCCGGCTGGGCGGTCAGTTCCCGCCGTCCGTGGAGACCTTGCAGACCCTGGCCGGGGAGGCGGTCACCGCCGGACGTGCCGGGGTGGATCTGGCGGTCGGCGTGGCACGCAACGAGGCGGAGAAGGTCTTCGAGAAGGTCGGGGACCAGGTGACCAAGGTCGGCGTGGTGCTGGCGTACCTGGAGACCAAGTTGCGTGAGGTCGAGGAGGAAGCCCCGGCGGCCGCGTCCGGGCCGGGGGCGTACGGGGCCGAGGAGCCGGTGCCGGCGCCGCGGGCCGGCGACCTGTTCGGGCGCGGTTGGGAGTTCGAGGAGGAGCGGTCGGCCGCCCGGACGGCGGATGAGCCGATAGTCGCAGAGCGGGTGGAGGTGGACGAGCCGGTCGAGGTCGAACCGCCGGTCCCGCCGGGGTCGATGGCCGCCCAGGCCCCGAAGGAGGAGGCCCCCGCTGCGCCGGAGACCGCTGCCGCGGGGAAGAGCACCGCCGCGAAGGACACTGCGGCGAAGGGACCGGCGAAGAAGTCCGCGGCCAAGAAGTCCGCGGCCAAGAAGAGCGCGGCGAAGAAGACGGCGGCAGCCGAGAGGACGACGGCCAAGAAGGCGGCCGCGAAGAAGACGACCACCGTGAAGAAGACCGCCACCGCCAAGCAGGCCGAGGCCGAGCCGGGGACGCCCGCGAAGCGTGCGGCGACCAGGAAGACCACCGTCCGCAAGGCCACCAGCACGAAGAAGCCCGATGCCCACGACGAGTGAACCGCCCGCGGCCGCCCGCCCGCCCGAGCCTTCCCGCTTTCCCGAGCCCGTCCAGGACACCGAGCCCGTACGGGACACCGAGCCGCTGGATGCCGAGCCGCTGGGCATCGAGCCGGCGCCCACCGGCCACCCCGGCGTGGACGCGGGCCTGGCCCGGCTGGAGGCCTTGGACGGGGTCCCGGCCGAGGCACACGTCGCGGTGTACGAAGATGTTCACCAGCGGCTCGTCGACACACTGGCCGCGCTCGACCAGGAATGACCCGCAGGATCCGTAGGAGCTGAAACACCAGTGGCAGTGGCACGACGCCGACTCGACGCGGAACTGGTCCGCCGCAAGCTGGCCCGATCGCGTGAGCACGCGTCCGAGCTGATCGCCGCCGGGCGGGTGACCGTCGGCGGCACCACCGCGACCAAGCCGGCCACCCAGGTGGAGACCTCGGCGGCGGTCGTGGTGGCCAAGGACGACAACGACCCCGACTACGTCTCGCGCGGCGGCCACAAGCTCGCCGGCGCGTTCGCGGCCTTCGTGCCGCAGGGCCTGGTGGTCGAGGGCCGCCGGGCGCTGGACGCCGGGGCCTCCACCGGCGGGTTCACCGACGTGCTGCTGCGCGCCGGGGCCGCGCACGTGCTGGCGGTGGACGTCGGTTACGGGCAGCTCGCCTGGTCGCTGCAGAGCGACGAGCGGGTCACGGTGATGGACCGCACCAATGTGCGCGAGCTGACCCCGGACCTGATCGGCGGCACCCTGGTGGACCTGGTGGTGGGCGACCTGTCGTTCATCTCGCTGGGTCTGGTGCTCCCGGCGCTCGCCTCCTGCGCGGCCGAGGACGCGGACCTGGTGCTGATGGTCAAGCCCCAGTTCGAGATCGGCAAGGAGCGTCTGGGCAGCGGCGGGGTGGTGCGCAGCCCGCAGCTGCGCGCCGAGATGGTGCGCCAGGTCGCGGGGCAGGCGTGGGAGCTCGGGCTGGGCGTGCGCGCGGTCACCGCGAGCCCCCTGCCGGGGCCGTCCGGCAACGTCGAGTACTTCCTCTGGCTGCGCCGGGACGCTCCGCAGCTGGACCCCGCGGAGGCGGACCGGGCCGTGGCGGAGGGGCCCCGGTAGGGTGCCTTGCGAGCGTCCGGCGCGTCATGTCGTATGGCGCGGCCGCACCGGGGCCAAGGGCGACCCGGCAGGCGTTAGGGAGAGGGCAGCGGCATGAGCGATGAAGAACGTACGGTCTTCCTGATCGCGCACACCGGCCGGGAGGCGGCGCTGCGCAGCGTCGAGGGTCTGGTGCACGGGCTGCTGAAGGCGGGGCTCCGGATCAGACTGCTGGAGGCCGAGGCGGTGGACCTGGATCTGCCGGAGGGCGTCGAGAAGGTGTCCGAGGGCCCCGGGGCGGCGGACGGCTGCGAGCTGATCCTGGTGGCCGGCGGGGACGGGACGCTGCTGCGCGGGGCGGAGCTGGCGCGTTCGCACGGGCTGCCGATGCTCGGGATCAACCTGGGCCGGGTGGGCTTCCTCGCCGAGGCCGAGCGGGACGACCTGGCCGTGGTGGTCGAGCGGGTGGTGGACGCCGACTACGAGGTCGAGGAGCGGATGACGATCGACGTCATCGTCCGCACCAACGGCGATGTGGTGCACGAGGACTGGGCGCTGAACGAGGCCTCGATCGAGAAGGCGTCCCGGGAGCGGATGCTGGAGGTGGTGACCGAGGTGGACGGCCGTCCGGTCTCCAACTTCGGCTGTGACGGCGTGGTGTGCGCGACGCCGACCGGCTCCACCGCGTACGCGTTCTCCGGTGGCGGGCCGGTGGTGTGGCCGGAGGTGGAGGCGCTGCTGATGGTGCCGATCTCCGCGCACGCGCTGTTCGCCCGCCCGCTGGTGACCTCGCCGGAGTCGGTGCTGGCGGTGGAGGTGCAGCCCAAGACCCCGCACGGCGTGCTCTGGTGTGACGGGCGGCGTTCGGTCGAACTGCCCGCCGGGGCACGGGTGGAGGTCCGCCGGGGTCGGACGCCGGTGCGGCTGGCCAGACTGCACCGGGCGCCGTTCACTGACCGGCTGGTGGCCAAGTTCGCTCTGCCGGTGACGGGTTGGCGCGGCCGGGCGGACCACCACTAGCGCCGGTCGGCGGCCGTACGGCGGGCCGACGCCCGTACACATGTGCCGAATCCGGTGCGCGCCACGGCCGTTCACCCGGCCGGGGGCACGCACCGGGCGCTGACTGACCGTCAGACCGCCAGTGTCTGGGTCTCGTCGGCCGCTTCGAGCCGTCCTCCGTTCGCGGCGTGGGCGGCCAGGGCGGCGAGGCGTTCGACGGCGGCGGGGACGGTCGCGGCGGGCACGGTGACCGGCAGGCGGATGTGGTGCTCGAAGGCGCCGTCCGCGCCGAAGCGGTTGCCCGAGGCGATCCGGACCCCGCCGCGCTCCCCGGCCCGGGCCAGTGCCGCGCCGGACAGGCCGTCGGTGGAGACCCACAGGGACAGGCCGCCGGACGGCATGGTGAAGCTCCATCCGGGGAGCCGTTCGGGCAGGGCGGTGGCGAAGGCCCGCGCGGTGGCCCGCAGCCGGGTCAGCTGGTGTTCCCGGACGTCGGGCAGCAGCTCACCCAGCAGTTCGGCGGCGATCAGCTGGTCCAGTACCGGGGTGCCGACGTCGCTGTAGACCCGCTCGGTGGCCAGTCGGCGCACCAGCGCGGGCGCGGCCCTGACCCAGCCGATCCGCAGCCCGCCCCAGAGCAGCTTGCCCGCCGAGCCGACGGTGACCACCTGGGCGGAGCGGTCCAGTGCCGCCATGGGGCGCGGCAGCGGTGTGGACGGCGGTACGCCCCAACCGAGTTCGGCGGTGGTCTCGTCGGCGAGCACGATGCTCCCGGCGGCCCGGGCGGCGGCCAGCAGCCGGCGGCGCTGCTCCTCGTCGATCAGCGCGCCGGTCGGGTTGTGGAAGTCCGGGATCACGTAGGCGACCTTGGGGCCGGCGCCGCGCAGCACCCGCCGCCACTCGTCGAGGTCCCAGGAGGGCTGCGCAGTCCACGCGTACGGCACCGGGACCAGGCGCGCGCCGGTCAGCCGCAGGGACTGCAGGGTGTTCGCGTAGCTGGGTGCCTCGACGGCGACCCGGTCGCCGCGGCCGATCAGCGCCCGCTGGACCAGGTGCAGGCCGCCCATGGCGCCGGTGGTGATCAGGATCTGGTCGGGGGTGGTGGGCAGGCCGCGCTCGGTGAAGCGGCGGGCGACGGCCTCGCGCAGCACCGGGACGCCGGTGGGGTAGTGGCCGTGCCCGGCGGTGTAGTGCGGCAGCTGTTCGACGGCCCGGGCGGCGGCCTGGCCGACCCAGGGCTGCGGGGCGGGCGGGGCGGCGACGCCGAGGTCCAGGACGCGGCCCTGCTCGTCCGGCGGGACGGGGTGCAGCGCCTCGCTGGGCGGCGGGGCCCCCTCGGGTAGGGCGGTCCAGCTTCCGGCGCCGCGCCGGCTGCGCAGGTAGCCGTCGCCGCGCAGGGTCTCGTACGCGGTGGCGACGGTGGTGCGGCTCATCGCCAGGGCGGTGGCCAGCTCGCGTTCGGCCGGCAGCCGGGCGCCGACCGGCAGCCGGCCCTCGGTGACCAGCAGCCGGATCTGTCCGGCCAGGGTGCGGTAGGCGGGGCGGCGGGCGGCGGCCGGCTCGGGGAGCCGGGCGGTGGCGAGCAGCCGGGCCAGGGCGGGCGGGGTGACGGTGGTGTGCCAGTCGGCCATGCGATCAGTCCACTTGCTCGGTATTGGCCCTGGAGTGGGTCGTATTGGCCTGGCCATCATGGCAGGGCGGCCAGGCCGGCCGCCACCACCGGGAGCCCCGGTGGTGCAGCACCACCGCAGGAGCACCATTGGCCACCGCGACCACACCGCCGACGCCGACCGCCGCCTCGACCGCACCGCCACCGACGTCAGACTCCGCCACGCCCGTACCGGCCGCGTCGGTCGCCGCCGCCCCGGGCGCCGGCCTCGCCGTTCGGGTGTTCGGTGACACCCGAGCCCTGGGCCGCCGGATCCCGCAGCTGTTCGCCGGCCTCGCCCTGTACGGCGCGAGCATGGCGTTGATGCTCCGCTCCGGTCTCGGCCTCGACCCCTGGGACGTCCTGCACCAGGGCCTGCAGCGCACCGTCGGGCTCTCGGTCGGCGCCTGGGTGACGATCTGCGGCGCCCTCGTCCTGCTGCTGTGGATCCCGCTGCGCCAGCGCCCGGGCCTGGGCACCGTCGCCAACGTGCTGGTGATCGGCGCGGCCATGGACCTCACCCTGGAGGCCCTCGGCAGCCCCGGCTCCCTGCCCGCGCGGATAGCGCTGTCGGCCGCGGCGATCGCCCTCAACGGCCTGGCCACCGGCCTCTACATCGGCGCCCGGCTCGGCCCGGGCCCGCGCGACGGCCTGATGACCGGCCTGCACCGGCGCACCGGACGTTCGCTGCGGCTGATCCGCACCGGCATCGAGGTGACGGTCCTCACCGTCGGCCTGCTGCTCGGCGGCACCGTCGGGGTCGGCACCGTCGCGTACGCGCTGGCCATCGGCCCGATGGTGCAGCTCTTCCTGCCCTGGTGCACGGTGCCGGTGCCCGCCGGGGACTCCCGGAAGGGATGAACTTCGGGGCACGGAGTTGCCGCGCGCCGTTGCCGCTCGTCGCGCGCCGGGGGTGGAACCTCGTATGGTCGTCTCCGTGTTGGACGAGATGCGGATACGGGATCTTGGGGTCATCGACGACGCGGTGGTCGAGCTGGCCCCCGGCTTCACCGCCGTGACCGGTGAGACCGGCGCCGGCAAGACCATGGTCGTGACCAGCCTCGGCCTGCTGCTCGGCGGCCGCGCCGATCCGGGCCTGGTGCGCAACGGCACCGGACGCGCCGTCGTGGAGGGCCGGCTGGAACTGCCGTCCGGCTCCCCGGTGGCGGCCCGCGCGATCGAGGCCGGGGCCGAACTGGACGACGGCGCGCTGCTGATCAGCCGGACCGTCTCCGCCGAGGGCCGCTCCCGGGCGCACGTCGGCGGACGGTCCGTCCCGGTCGGCCTGCTCGCCGAGATCGGCGAGGACCTGATCGCCGTGCACGGCCAGACCGACCAGCAGCGCCTGCTGCGCCCGGCCCGCCAGCGCGGCGCGCTGGACCGGTACGCGGGAGCCTCGGTGGCCGAGCCGCTGGCCCGCTACCGGGAGACCTACCGCACCCTGCGCGAGGTCTCCGCGACCCTGGAGGAGCTCACCACCCGGGCCCGCGAGCGCGCCCAGGAGGCCGATCTGCTGCGCTTCGGCCTGGACGAGATCGCCGCCGCCGAGCCGGTGGCCGGCGAGGACGAGGAGCTGGCCGCCGAGGCCGAGCGGCTCGGCCACGCCGACGCGCTGTCCTCCGCCGCGACCCTCGCCCACGCCGCCCTGGCCGGCGACCCGGTCGACCCGGAGGCACTGGACGCGGGCACCCTGCTCGCCCAGTCCCGCCGGGCCCTGGACGCCGTGCGCCACCACGACGAGCGGCTGGCCGCCCTGGCCGACCGCCTCAACGAGGTCGGCTACCTGCTCGCCGACGTGGCCGGCGACCTGGCCGGCTACGCGGACGACCTGGACGCCGACCCGGTGCGCCTGGCCGCCGTCGAGGACCGCCGGGCCGTGCTCGCCCAGCTGCTGCGCAAGTACGGCGGCGAGGAGAACTCGCTCGCCGAGGTGATCGCCTGGGCCGAGGCCGGGGCGACCCGGCTCGCCGAGCTCGACGGCGACGACGACCGGATCGACGAGCTCGGCGCCCGGGAGACCGAGCTGCGGGCCGAACTGGCCGAGCTGGCCACCGAGGTCTCCCGGGCCCGGTACGCCGCGGCCGGGCGGTTCGCCGAGGCGGTCTCCGCCGAACTCGCCGAACTGGCCATGCCGCACGCCCGGGTGACCTTCTCGATCAGCCAGGTCGACGACCTGGCCGGGATCGAGGTCGGTGGGCGCACCGTCGCCTACGGTCCCCACGGCGTGGACGAGGTGGAGGTGCTGCTCGCCCCGCACCCCGGCGCCCAGCCGCGCCCGATCGCCAAGGGCGCCTCCGGCGGTGAGCTGTCGCGCGTGATGCTCGCCGTCGAGGTGGTCTTCGCGGGCGCCGACCCCGTCCCCACCTACCTGTTCGACGAGGTGGACGCGGGCGTCGGCGGCAAGGCCGCGGTCGAGATCGGCCGCCGGCTGGCCAAGCTGGCCGAGTCCGCCCAGGTCGTGGTGGTCACCCACCTCCCGCAGGTCGCCGCGTTCGCCGACCGGCACCTGGTGGTGGAGAAGACCCACGACGGCACCGTGACCCGCAGCGGCGTCAAGGTGCTGAACGACGAGGAGCGGGTGCGCGAACTCTCCCGGATGCTGGCCGGCCTGGAGGACTCGGAACTGGGCCGTGCCCACGCCGAGGAACTGCTGGCCACGGCCCGCGCCCCGCGCCGCCGGTAGCGGCCGCCGGCGGCCCCTCGGACGTCGGCGACGCGCCCGGTGGCGCCGACTGTCCAAGAGGGCCGCCGACCTGGCATGGTGGCGGCTGGACACTGGCTTCCCAGCCCCGAGCGCCGCCCGGCGGGCAATCCTCGCGAAGCGGCGCGCGAACCCGATCGAGTCGGATGCGAGACGACGTGGACCATTCCGCCGCCCGGGCCACCGCGGCCGTCCCCGAACCGGGGCAGCTGCAGGTGGTACTCGTCCTGGCCGCCAGCAGCGGCGGCATCGGTGCGCACGTGCGCTCCCTGGCCCAGGGCCTGGTCGCGCACGGCGTGAACGTCACTGTCTGCGCGCCGGCCGGTGCGGACGCCCTGTTCGGGTTCTCCCGTACGGGCGCCAGGTTCCACACCGTCGAGATCACCCCCACCGCGGGCGCCCGCAGCGACGCCACCGCGATCGGCGAGCTGCGCCGGGCCTTCACCGGCGCCGACGTGGTGCACGCCCACGGGCTGCGCGCCGGCCTGCTGTCCGACCTGGCGCTGCGCACCGCGGGCCGTTTCCCCGGTCTGCGCCCGGAGACCCCGCTGGTGGTCACCTCGCACCACGCGCTGCTGGCCACCGGTCTGGAGCGGCGGCTGCAGCGGCTGATGGAGCGCCGGGTGGCGCGCGCCGCCGACCTGGTCCTCGGCGCCTCCTCCGACCTGGTCGCCCGGGCCCGCGAACTGGGCGCAACCGACGCCCGGTTGGGCCCGGTGTCCGCCCCGCCGATGCCCGAGGGCCTGCTCGGCCGCGCCGAGGCGCGCGCCGAACTGCTCGGCGGCGGCCCGGACCGTCCGCTGGTGCTGGCGGTCGGCCGGCTCGTCCCGCAGAAGGCCTTCGGGCTGCTGCTGGACGCCACCCGGGAGCTGTCCACGCTGGACCCGGAGCCGCTGGTGCTGCTCGCCGGGGACGGTCCGGAGGCGGGTGCGCTGCGCGAGCGGGTGGCCACGGAGAAGCTGCCGGTGCGGCTGCTCGGCTACCGCACCGACGTGCCCGACCTGCTGGCCGCCGCCGACGTCGTGGTGGTCTCCAGCCGCTGGGAGGCCCGCTCGTTGGTGGTGCAGGAGGCCATGCGGGCCGGCGTGCCGGTGGTCGCCACCGCCGTCGGCGGCATCCCCGAACTGGTCGGCGACGCCGCCGAACTGGTGCCCCCCGGCGACCCGGCGGCGCTCGGCCGCGCGGTGCGCGCACTGCTGGCCGACCCGGCCCGCCGCGAGCACCTGGTGGCGGCCGGCCGGCAGCAGGCCGAGACCTGGCCGGACGAGGCCGCCACCGTCGCCCAGGTGCTCAGCACCTACGACGAGCTGGTGCAGCGAGGGTAGGTCCGCGCCGGGCGGACCGTCGCCGGTGGCCGGCCGGATGGTGGCCGGCCGACGGTGGCCGGCCGGAGGGTCGCCCGCTAGACGGTGGCCCGCTCGACCCGGTCGGCGGCCGGACCGTCCGGCTGGGCGGACAGGTACGCGGCGCCGCAGGCGGTCAGCCGCAGGGCGGTGTCGATCAGCGGGACGTGGCTGAAGGCCTGGGGGAAGTTGCCGACCTGCCGCTTGAGCCGCGGGTCCCACTCCTCGGCGAGCAGGCCCAGGTCGTTGCGCAGCGCCAGCAGTCGGTCGAACAGCTCGCGGGCCTCCTGCACCCGGCCGATCATGGCGAGGTCGTCGGCCAGCCAGAAGGAGCAGGCCAGGAAGGCGCCCTCGTGGCCGGAGAGACCGTCGACGTTGTTGCCCGACTCGTCGTGGGTCGGGTAGCGCAGCACGAAGCCGTCCTCGGTGGACAGTTCGCGCTGGATCGCCTCGATGGTGCCGATCACCCGCTTGTCATCCGGCGGGAGGAAACCGACCTGGGGGATCAGCAGCAGCGAGGCGTCCAGCTCCCGGCCGCCGTAGTACTGGGTGAAGGTGTTGCGCTCCGGGTCGTAGCCCTTCTCGCAGACGTCCGCGTGGATCTGCGCGCGCAGCGCCCGCCAGCGCTCCAGGTGCCCGTCGGAGGGCTCGTCCTCGGGGGCCTGCTCCAGCAGCTTGATGGTCCGGTCGACGGCGACCCAGGCCATCACCTTGGAGTGGACGAAGTGCCGGCGCGGGCCGCGGACCTCCCAGATGCCCTCGTCCGGCTCCTGCCAGTGGTCCTCCAGGTACTCGATCAGGCGCAGCTGGAGGTGGTGGGCGTGGTCGTTGCGGACCAGGCCGGTCATGTGGGCGAGGTGGAGGGCTTCGACGACCTCGCCGTAGACGTCGAGCTGGAGCTGTCCGGCGGCGCCGTTGCCGACCCGGACGGGCCGGGAACCCTCGTAGCCGGGCAGCCAGTCCAGTGAGGACTCGGTGAGCTCGCGCTCGCCGGCGATGCCGTACATGATCTGGAGGTTCTCCGGGTCCCCGGCGACGGCGCGCAGCAGCCACTCGCGCCAGGCGCGGGCCTCCTCGCGGTAGCCGGTGCGCAGCAGGGAGGAGAGGGTGATGGCGGCGTCGCGCAGCCAGGTGTAGCGGTAGTCCCAGTTGCGTTCGCCGCCGATGTCCTCCGGGAGGGAGGTGGTGGGGGCGGCGACGATGCCCCCGGTGGGGGCGTAGGTGAGGCCCTTGAGGGTGATCAGGGAGCGGATCACGGCCTCGCGGTAGGGGCCCTGGTAGGTGCACTGGTCGGCCCACTCGTGCCAGAAGTCGGCGGTGGCGTCGAGCAGTTCCTCGGCGTCCGGGGGCCTGGGCGGGTCGAGGTGGGAGGCCTGCCAGGTGAGGGCGAAGGCGATCCGCTCGCCGGCGGTGACGGTGAAGTCGGCGTAGGTGGTGAGGTCGCGGCCGTAGGTCTCGGCCTTGCCGTCCAGCCAGACCGAGTCGGGGCCGGCCATGGCGACGGTGCGGTGGCCGCCGTCGGCCTGCTCCACGCGGTGCACCCAGGGCACCACCCGGCCGTAGGAGAAGCGCATCCGCAGGGCCGAGCGCATCCGCACGGTACCCGAGACGCCCTCGACGATCCGGATCACCTGGGGGACGGCGTCCTTGCCGGCCAGCGGGCGCGGCGGCATGAAGTCGATCACCCGGACGGTGCCGCCCTGGGCGTCCCACTCCTGCTCCAGGATCAGCGAGTCGCCCCTGTAGTGGCGGCGGTCGGCGGGCAGGGCGGGCGCGGCGGCGGTGGGCGGGGGCACCCGCAGGTCGGCGGTGTCGGCGATGCGGATCCGGCCGGTGCCGCTGGGGGGCGTGGTGGCGGCCGGCGCGGGGACCTCGGTCAGGACGGCCTCGGCCGGGCCGATCCGCCAGAAACCGTGTTCATCGGTGCCGAGCAGGCCGGCGAACACGGCCGGCGAGTCGAAGCGGGGAAGGCAGAGCCAGTCCACCGCCCCGTCCCTGCTGACCAGGGCAGCGGTCTGCATGTCCCCGATGAGTGCGTAGTCCTCGATACGGCCGGCCACGTGGATCTCCAGTTCGCAATGTGGTCAGGGCATCGGCGAGCGGAGGGAGCGAGCGGTCTGCGGGGCCGGAGGTCCACCCCGGGACGTCCGGCCTGCCGGGGTGGTGGCGGGCCTTGCTGGAGTGTCCGCGGGGCTCGGTCGAGCCCCTGGAGTGGGTGGGGATGAGCGGGAATACGGGGAGGTCCGGTCGCGCATCGGGGACCGGGAGTGTCCTGACCCTCCCACGCCCTCCGCGTGCTCGTGCTGTCGGCGATGCGTCCGTGCAGCTTACGACGGACGAAAGGGGCGAAGCACGCGGACGCAGCCCGGTGTGGCGCCGCAATTCGGCGGAAATGCCGTGCATCGTGAGGACGCGGCGCAGGATGGTCCGGAAGGATCACCTCCGGCTGGTCCGGCCGGAGGAGCCGGAATGGTCCGGACGGATGGCGCGCCCTGGCCCGGTCCGGTGGGTTGTGCGACCGGTGTGACACGAGCGGCGTGTGATGCGCCGGTGGTGCGCCCCGCGCGCGCTCCCGGCGCGGCGCGCGCGGCCCGAACGGCGTCCGGTCCGCGTCACTGTTACCCTGGTATCCCGTGGACCGGCGGGATCAAAACGCCCCGGACCAGCCGAACCGACGACCCAAAGAGCGCCGCGCACCGCGCCGGCCTCCCGTCGCCCGGCGAACCCCGAGCCTCCCGCCCACGTCACTTTCGACACGCGACCCACGGGAGCCCCCTCTTGGCACAGCCCCATTCCGGCAAGGCAGCGAACGGCCGCGCCGTGACGACCAAGCACCTCTTCGTCACCGGGGGTGTCGCCTCTTCTCTCGGAAAGGGGCTCACCGCCTCCAGCCTCGGCGCGCTGCTCAAGGCCCGCGGCCTGCGCGTGACGATGCAGAAGCTCGACCCGTACCTCAACGTGGACCCGGGCACCATGAACCCGTTCCAGCACGGTGAGGTGTTCGTCACCGACGACGGCGCCGAGACCGACCTGGACATCGGCCACTACGAGCGGTTCCTGGACACCAACCTCCACGGCTCGGCGAACGTCACCACCGGCCAGGTGTACTCGACCGTCATCGCCAAGGAGCGCCGCGGCGAGTACCTGGGCGACACCGTCCAGGTCATCCCGCACATCACCAACGAGATCAAGTCCCGGATCCGCCGGATGGCGACCGAGGACGTCGACGTGGTGATCACCGAGGTCGGCGGCACCGTCGGCGACATCGAGTCGCTGCCGTTCCTGGAGGCCGTCCGCCAGGTCCGCCACGAGGTCGGCCGGGACAACGTGTTCTTCGTGCACGTCTCCCTGCTGCCGTACATCGGCCCCTCGGGCGAGCTGAAGACCAAGCCCACCCAGCACTCCGTCGCCGCGCTGCGCAACATCGGCATCCAGCCCGACGCGATCGTGCTGCGCGCCGACCGCGAGGTCCCGCAGGCGATCAAGCGCAAGATCTCGATGATGTGCGACGTGGACGAGGAGGCCGTGGTCGCGGCCATCGACGCCAAGTCGATCTACGACATCCCCAAGGTGCTGCACGGCGAGGGCCTGGACGCCTACGCGGTGCGCCGCCTGGACCTGCCGTTCCGCGACGTCGACTGGACCACCTGGGACGACCTGCTGCGCCGCGTCCACGAGCCGCAGCACATCGTGAAGGTCGCCCTGGTCGGCAAGTACATCGACCTGCCGGACGCCTACCTGTCGGTGACCGAGGCGCTGCGCGCCGGCGGCTTCGCCAACAACGCCCGGGTCGAGATCAAGTGGGTCACCTCGGACGACTGCGAGACCCCCGAGGGCGCCCAGGCGCAGCTCGGCGACGTCGACGCGATCTGCATCCCCGGCGGCTTCGGCGACCGCGGCGTCAACGGCAAGGTCGGCGCCATCACCTACGCCCGCGAGAACAAGGTCCCGCTGCTGGGCCTGTGCCTGGGCCTGCAGTGCGTCGTCATCGAGGCGGCCCGCAACCTGGCCGGCCTGCCGGAGGCCAACTCCACCGAGTTCGACGCCGCCGCCAAGCACCCGGTCATCTCCACCATGGCCGAGCAGCTGGCCATCGTCGACGGCAAGGGCGACCTGGGCGGCACCATGCGCCTGGGCCTGTACCCGGCCAAGCTCGCCGAGGGCTCGATCGTCCGTGAGGTCTACGGCGGCGAGCAGTACGTCGAGGAGCGCCACCGCCACCGCTACGAGGTCAACAACGCCTACCGCGCGGACCTGGAGAAGACCGGCCTGGTGTTCTCCGGCCTCTCGCCCAAGGGCGACCTGGTCGAGTACGTCGA
This sequence comes from Kitasatospora sp. NPDC001132, assembly GCF_053598415.1. Classification (NCBI taxonomy): domain Bacteria; kingdom Bacillati; phylum Actinomycetota; class Actinomycetes; order Kitasatosporales; family Streptomycetaceae; genus Kitasatospora; species Kitasatospora sp. NPDC001132. Next base: position 18,289 of record NZ_JBSFKF010000008.1, read on the forward strand.
GTACCCGCGCGAGGTGCACCCCTACCTGGTGGCCACCCAGGCCCACCCGGAGCTGAAGTCCCGTCCGACCCGCCCGCACCCGCTGTTCGCGGGCCTGGTCAAGGCGGCCATCGAGATCAAGACCGCGGCCTCGAAGTAGTTCTCCCTCGCCGCAGTCGGCCGTCGTCGTCGACAGCGGTCGCTCACCGGACGGCGGCCCCGCGATTCCCGCGGGGCCGCCGTCCGGCGTTAGATTGTGTCGTACTGACGAAAAGGGGAGAGCGATGGACGAGCAGGGCCGCCAGGGGATCTTCGACGTGGCCGAGGAGTGGGAGGTCCGGGCGAGCGGGACGCCGTTCCAGGGCAAGGTCACCGGGGTGCGCAGCGAGGAGGTCCGGATGCCCGACGGCAGTTGGGCCCGCCGCGACTACCAGACCCACCCCGGCTCCGTCTCGGTGCTCGCCCTGGACGACGAGCAGCGGGTGCTGGTGCTGCGCCAGTACCGCCACCCGGTGCGCCAGCGTCTGTGGGAGCTGCCGGCCGGCCTGCTCGACGTCCCCAGCGAGAACCCGTGGCACGCCGCGCAGCGCGAGCTGTACGAGGAGGCGTACTGCAAGGCCGGCACCTGGCGGATCCTCGCCGACTACTACACCTCCCCGGGCGGCACCGACGAGGCGCTGCGGATGTTCCTCGCCACCGACCTGGCGCCGGCCGAGGGCGAGCGCTACGCCGCCGAGGGCGAGGAGCAGGAGATCGAGGTCGCCTGGGTGCCGGTGCCGGAGCTGATCCGGCTGATCCAGGCGGGGAGGCTGCACAACCCGACGCTGATCACCGGCACCCTCGCGGTGCACGCCGCGCTCACCGGCCCGGACGGGCTGGACGCGCTGCGCGCGGCGGACTCGCCGTGGCCGGCCCGGCCCTTCGAGGCCTGAGGGGGTCGGGTCCGGGCAGACCGGGGCCGGGCCGGGCCGGGTCGGTCGGGCGGCCGGCCGAGGGGCCGGTCGAGGGGCGACCGGGTCCGTGCGTTGAGTCGTTGGGGTGATTTGCGGATTCGTACGACCGGATGTCACCTCGGCTGAGCCGGACGGTCGAACTACGCTTCGCAGACAGGGCGCCCGCCCCGGGCCGCCTCCGCTGGGCTCCGGGCGAGCTCCGGAGGCGGGGCACCGGATGCCGAGCGTCGGATGCCGAGCGCGGGACGACATCGGGAGTGGCACGGGTGGCGAGGAAGACGGCGACGATGGACCCCGGCCCCGGCACGCCCGCCGGGGCCGTCCCGGGCCTGGAGCGGCTGCCGGCCGGGCCCGCGCTGTTCGTCGGACGGCGCGCCGAACTGGCCGCGCTGCGGGCGGCCGCCGCCCGCCCGGCGAGCGGGCGCTGCCCCGTACTGGTGCTGGCCGGGCGCCCCGGCTCCGGACGGACCACGCTGGCCGCCCGCTTCGCCCGTACCGTCGCCGCCGACTATCCGGACGGCGTGCTCTTCGTGCGGCTGTCCGCCCCGGACGGCGGCCGGATGCCGCCCGCCCGGGCCGCCCGACTGCTGCTGGAGCAGCTCGACCCGCAGACCGCCGTGCCGCTGCCCGGGGCTGGCGAGGACGGGCGGGACGAGCCGGGCTGCGTGGCGCTCCGCGAGGCGCTCGCGGGGCTGCGGGTGCTGCTCGTGCTGGACGACGTCCGGGACGCCGGACAGGTGTGGCCGCTGCTGGCCGACGAACCCGGCTGCCTGGTGCTCGCCACCACGGCCGGGCCGCTCACCGGAATCGAGGACATCGACCCGGTGATCCTCGGCGGGCTGGACCGGCCGGCCTCCGGTGAGCTGCTGGCCGACCTGCTCGGCGGCACCCGGATCTCCTGCGACCCGGTCGGCGGGGCCGACCTGGCCGAGGCCTGCGCCGCCCGGCCGGCCGCGCTGCGGCTGATGGCGGGGTGGCTGCGCGGGAACCCGAAGATCGCGGTCACGGACGCGGCGCGCGAGCTCAACCGGGTGGTGGGGGAGGAGACGGTGGTGGGAAGGGGCTCCGCGGAGCCCGCCGCGATTGCTGCGCCCGTCGCGCCCGTCGAGGCCATGGCGGCGGTGGTGAGAGAGAAGGGGACGGGGGCCGGGGCGGGGACCCCGAAGGGGAAGGGGCAGGGCAGGGGAGCGGGGAAGAACAATAAGGAGGGGGAGCGGGGGGCGAAGCCTCCCGGCGCTCCCGCGGCCGGGGCGGCGGGGCCCGTACGGTCTGCCGGGGCGGCGGGGCCCGTCGCGGGTGTGCGGGATCTCACGGGGACGCCGGTTCCGGGGACGCCGCTCTCGCGGAGGGCGGTCGAGGGCCGGGCCGGTGAGCCCGTCGTGGCGGCCGCCGGCGCGGTGACCGAGTCGGCCGGTGACCCGGCGACCTGGGTGAAGCCCGGTCCGGGGCCGGCCGAGCCGGTGCCCGTCCCCGACAACGACCCGCTGCTCGGTGCGTTCACCCTGGTGTACCGCGGACTGCCGGCCGCCCAGGCGCGGATGCTGCGCACCCTCACCTTGGCCCCGGCCCAGACCGCCGACCCGCGCACCGCCTCCGCCCTGGTCGGCTGCCCGGTGCCGGACGCCGCCGTGACGCTCGCCACGCTGGCCGAGCGGGAACTGCTCGGCGAGGAGGCGCCCGCCGCCGACGGCACCCCGCGCTACCGGGTGCCCGGGCGGCTCTACCCCCGGCTGGTCCGGCTGCGTGAGCAGGAGGATCGGCCCGCCGAGACCGAGCTGGCCCGGGCCCGGCTGCTGGAGCGGCTGGTCCGGCTCACCGAGTCGGCCCGCGCGCTGCTGGACCCGGCGGCCGGCCCCGCTCCGGAGCCGCTGCCCGCGCCGCTGCGGCTGCGCTCGGCGGCGCACGCCCGCGAGTGGTTGCTCGGCGAACGGGAGCTGCTGCTCGGGGCTGTCGCCGACGCGATCGGCCAGGGGGACCTGGACGGTTCGGCCGGGCGGCTGGTCACCGCGCTGCTGCGGACACTGCCGCTGACCGGGGCCGCCGCCCCCATCGACCTGTACCGGCTGCACGAGCTGGTGCTGACCGTCGCCGAGCGCAACGGCCGCCCGCGCCGGGCCTCGGCCGCGCTGCTGAACCTGGGCGACCTCCAGGCCTCGGCCGGCCGCTGGTCCCCGGCCGCCGTCCACTACCGGGCCGCCCTGGAGCACGCCCGCAGGGCCGACGACGAACCGCTGTGCGCCCGGGCCCTGGAGAGCGCCGCCAACTGCCACCGGGCGCTCGGCGACGCGGTGCGGGCCGCGGACTGGTACGGCCGGGCGCTCGGGCTGCGGCAGGCCCTCGGGGACCACGCCTCCGAGGGCCGGCTGCTCGCCCGGGTGGCCGAGGCGCACACCGCGCAGCGCCGCTTCGACGAGGCGGACCGGGAGTACCGGGCCGCGCTCGCGGTGCTGCGCCGGGTGGGCGACGAGCGGGCCGTGGAGGCCGTCGGGGCTGCCCTCGCGGACCTGCGGGAACGCGCGGACGCCGCGTGGTGATGGGCGTTTCAGAGGTATTGTCGAAGATGCCCGGTTAAGACCTCTTCGGTGGGTAAGTCGGAGGGGAAGCCTACGAACCTGCCAATGCGCGCGGGAAAATTATTCACTTTGGAAGGCTGACACGCCGACTGGGCTTCATTACACTCGAACTCAGTCGCGCAGCGATCCCCGCCCCGGGCTGTCCCGGAGGCTTCCCCACGTGCGCGTCGCCCACCGGTCTTCTCCGGTCGGGACCCCCATGGCAAGAGGACGTGTTTAGCCGTGAAGGTCGGCATCCCCCGCGAGGTCAAGAACCACGAGTACCGCGTGGCCATCACGCCCGCCGGCGTGCATGAGCTGGTCCGCAACGGACACGAGGTCTACATCGAGGACAATGCCGGTGTCGGCTCCTCGATCCCGAACGAGGAGTACGTGGCCGCCGGCGCCACCATCCTCCCCACCGCCGACGAGGTGTGGGCCACCGCCGACCTGCTGCTGAAGGTCAAGGAGCCCATCGCCTCGGAGTACCACCGGCTGCGTAAGGGCCAGACCCTCTTCACGTACCTGCACCTGGCGGCCGACCGGGCCGGCACCGACGCGCTGATCGCCTCGGGCACCACCGCCATCGCGTACGAGACCGTGCAGCTGTCGAACGGCGCGCTGCCGCTGCTCGCCCCGATGTCCGAGGTCGCGGGCCGCCTGGCCCCGCAGGTCGGCTCGTACCACCTGATGCGCCCGGCCGGCGGCCGCGGCACCCTGCCGGGCGGCGTTCCCGGCACCCACCCGGCCAAGGCCGTCGTCATCGGCGGTGGCGTCTCCGGCTGGCACGCGGCCACCATCGCCGTCGGCATGGGTTACGAGGTGACCCTGCTGGACCGCGACATCAACAAGCTGCGCGAGGCCGACCGCATCTTCGGCACCAAGGTCAAGACCATCGTGTCGAACGCCTTCGAGCTGGAGAAGGCCGTCCTGGAGGCCGACCTGGTCGTCGGTGCCGTGCTGATCCCGGGCGCCAAGGCCCCGAAGCTGGTCACCAACGAGCTGGTCTCCCGCATGAAGCCGGGCTCCGTGCTGGTCGACATCGCCATCGACCAGGGCGGCTGCTTCGAGGACTCGCACGCCACCACGCACGACGAGCCGACCTTCAAGGTCCACAACTCGGTCTTCTACTGCGTGGCCAACATGCCGGGCGCGGTCCCGAACACCTCCACCTACGCGCTGACCAACGCCACCATGCCGTACGTGCTGGAGCTGGCCAACCGTGGTTGGAAGGACGCGCTGCGCCGCGACGCCGCGCTCGCCAAGGGCCTGAACGTGCACGAGGGCCAGATCACCTTCCCGGCCGTGGCCGAGGCCTTCGGCCTGGAGTCGGTCTCCCTGGAGAGCGTGCTCGCCTGAACACCCTGACCGCCCGGCGGTCGTTCGCCCCCGACCCGATCCCTTCGGGCCGGGGGCTTCGCCGTGCCCGTGATCAGCGGGTCGGCCGGCTACGTCGCTCTGTCGTCAATATCCGTCGGTCATGTCACCCGCCCGCAGAAACGTTGGGGCTGGTGACCCTCTCATCCCTTGACAGCGGCCCGCTCGATAGTCGACACATCCTGCCCACTACCGTGGATTGTGTTGCTGCGAACGCCTTGAACGGCCTAGAGTCGCAAACCGTCGGCATGCTGCCACGCTGACGAATCGACATAGAGTCCTGGATGCCCAAGGAGGTAAGACGACTTGTGAATGAGTCGACAATTGCTCCCGGGGGTGGTCAGCCAGGACTGGCGGAACTCACCGCCGGCCAGCCGAGTGAGGAGCCCGGGGCCCGGCAGCCCTCCGTGGGCTCGGCCGAGGTCGGCTCGGTCGCACTCCGTACTTTCGAAGCACGCCAGAACACAGCACAGGTGACCACGGTGACCGATCACGACGCCGACCTGGCGGCCTACGGCCTGGCCTACGGCGAGTTCGCCTACGGCGCCTACGACGACCCGGACGCCGAGTACGAGCCGGATCCGGAGTACGCCGCCACGCTGGCCCCCGACGCCGCGCGCCAGCGCCGCGAGCGGGTCGGCCCGACCGGCCGCCCGCTGCCGTACTTCCCGATCCCCGCGCCGGTCGCCGAGCACGGCCCCGCCCAGATCATCGCCATGTGCAACCAGAAGGGCGGCGTCGGCAAGACCACGTCGACCATCAACCTGGGCGCGGCGCTGGCCGAGTACGGCCGCCGGGTGCTGCTCGTCGACTTCGACCCGCAGGGCGCGCTCTCGGTCGGCCTCGGCGTCAACCCGATGGAGCTCGACGTCACCGTCTACAACCTGCTCATGGAGCGGGGCCTGACGGCCGACGAAGTGCTGCTGAAGACGGCGGTCCCGGGGATGGACCTGCTGCCGTCCAACATCGACCTCTCCGCCGCCGAGGTGCAGCTGGTCAGCGAGGTGGCCCGGGAGTCCGCGCTGGCGCGCGCCCTGAAGCCGCTGCTGCCCGACTACGACTACGTCATCATCGACTGCCAGCCCTCGCTGGGCCTGCTGACGGTCAATGCGCTGACGGCCGCTCACAGCGTGATCGTCCCGCTGGAGTGCGAGTTCTTCGCGCTGCGCGGTGTCGCGCTGCTGACGGAGACCATCGAGAAGGTGTGCGAGCGGCTCAACCCCGAGCTGCGCCTGGACGGCATCCTGGCCACCATGTACGACTCGCGCACCGTGCACAGCCGTGAGGTGCTGGCGCGCGTCGTCGAGGCGTTCGGCGAGCACGTCTTCCACACCGTCATCGGGCGGACCGTGCGCTTCCCGGAGACCACCGTCGCCGGCGAGCCCATCACGACGTACGCGACCAACTCGGTCGGTGCCGCCGCCTACCGCCAGCTCGCCAGGGAGGTGCTCGACCGGTGCCGCCCCGCCGAGTGAGTCTCCCGGGTGCCGACGAGCTGTTCCGGACCACGGGAGGGATGGCACTGTCGCCCTCCCTCGCGCCGCGTCCGGCCGCCGAGGCATCCAGACCGGAGACCGCGCGGACCGTCAACGGCCAACCGGACGGCGCGGAGGGCGCCGAGTCCGCCCAGGGCACCCAGGGTGTACAGGGCGACCGGGGCGACCGGCAGGTGACGCCGGAGCAGCAGGCGGCCGGCGGGGTGCCGGTGGCCGCGCAGCCGCCCATTCAGCGCTCCGGCCCGGCCGGGCCCGCGTCCACTGCGGGCACCGTGGGTGCCTCGGGCGCCGCCGCGGCCGGGAAGGGCATCTCGGGCGGTCGCGGTGCCGGTTCCGCCCCGGGGCCCCGGACGCACCAGGGCGCCGCCGAGGAGCAGCCCGGTGCCGCCGGACGTGCCCGGCCGCGTGGCCGCGCGCCGCGCCGGCCCAGCGGGCGCGAGCGGCACGACGAGAAGATCACGGTGTACGTGTCCGCCGAGGAGCTCATGGACCTGGAGCACACCCGGCTGGTGCTGCGCGGGGAGCACGGCCTGGCCGTGGACCGCGGGCGGATCGTCCGGGAGGCCATCGCGGTCGTCCTGGCGGACCTGGAGCAGCGTGGCGAGGCCTCGATCCTGGTTCGGCGGCTGCGCGGCCGGTAGGCGGCCGGCGCCGCGTGGTGCGTTGCGTGCCGAGTGGTGCGTGCTGAGCGTCAGGCGCTGAGTGGTACGCGGTGTGGAGGGCGGCCGGCGGGTTCGCGTCGGGCGTCGAGGGGGCCGCGGGCTCGGCGTGGGGAGGCCGCCGGTCGAGCGGTGGGGCGCCGGGTGTCGGCGGCACCGGCGGACGCTGGAGGGTCGGCGAGAGGCCTCAGGGGTGCGGGGCGGGGCCGGGGCGGGCCGCGGGGCACCCAAGGCGTGTTGGGTGCCGCGGGGCCGTTCCTGGGGGCGTGGGGGGCTTTGGCGGGGCTCTGCGGGCGGACGGCCGGTCGGACGGTCCGTCCGTCGGGTAGTCGGCCCGTCGTCCGGTCGGACAGTCGGTTGGTCGGACAGTCGGGGCGGGAGCGCGTGGCGAGGGCCGCGTACGGGCCCGTGGGTACAGAGTGGACGTCCGGTCCGGGCCCGGCGGGACGGCGTGTCGGTGGCCCCGGGGCGGGGCCGGCGGCCGGGACGGGTGAAGATGGACCGCCATGCCCAGTACCGCCATGCCCAGCACCGCCGAACCAGCCGCCACTGCCGTGAGATCGACCGAGGACGAGTCGCGGGGCGGCTTCCGGGTACGACTGGACAACTTCGAGGGCCCCTTCGACCTGCTGCTCAGCCTGATCGCCAAGCACAAGCTGGACGTCACCGAAGTGGCGTTGGCCACGGTGACGGACGAGTTCATGGCGCACATCCGGGCGATGGGCCCGAACTGGGACCTGGACGCGACGACCGAGTTCCTGGTGGTGGCCGCCACCCTGCTCGACCTCAAGGCCGCCCGGCTGCTGCCCGTGGCCGAGGTCGAGGACGAGGCGGACATCGCCCTGCTGGAGGCCCGTGACCTGCTGTTCGCGCGACTGCTCCAGTACCGGGCGTACAAGCGGGCGGCGGCACTCTTCGGCGAGCGCTGGGCGGCCGAGCTGCTGCGCCGGCCCCGGACGGCCGCCCTGGAACCCCGGCACGCCGAGCTGCTTCCCGAGGTCGTGCTCACCGTCGGGCCGCAGGGGCTCGCCGAACTGGCAGCCAAGGCGATGGAGCCCAGGCCCGCGCCGGTCGTGTACGTGGACCACATCCACACCCCGCCGGTGAGCGTGCGCGAGCAGGCCGGGCTGGTCGTGGGGCTGCTCACCGAGCTGGGCGAGGCCTCGTTCCAGCGGCTGGTCGAGGACGCGCCGGACGACCTGGTGGTGGTCGCCCGCTTCCTGGCGCTGCTGGAGCTGTACCGGGAGCGGGTGCTCGCCTTCGAGCAGCCGGAGGCGCTCGGCGAGCTGCTGGTGCGCTGGGTGGCCGAGGAGGGGCGGGTGGCGGTCGAGGTGACGGACGAGTTCGACCGGCCGGCCGGCGAGGTCAAGGAGGAGGAGGAGCGGTGACGAGCGGCGGGAACGAGGGCGGGCGGCCGGTGCGGCGCCCGCTGGGGCTGCCGGGGCGGCCGCGGGCCGACGAGTGGCTGGAGCCGGTCTTCGAGCTGTTGCCGGAGCCGGTGGAGGCCGTGGGGGCGGCGGGGGTGATGGAGCCCGGGGTACGGGTGGGACCCGGGGATCCCGGGGAGCCGGTGGGGCCCGGGGTGCGAGTGGAGCCGGTGGGGTCGGTCGAGCCGGCGGAGTCCGTGGAGGCCGCCGGAGTCGGGGCGGAGGTGTGTGTCGTGCACCAGAAGTCGGCCCCGTCGACTTCCGGTGCCGTGGGCCCCGCCGACGCAGGGCTGCGGGCCGATCTGGAGGCCGTCCTGATGGTCGTCGACGAGCCGGTGGCGGAGGAGCGGCTGGCCGGGGTGCTGGAACGGCCCCGGGCCGAGGTGGCCGCGGCGCTGCGCGAGTTGTCCGCCGAGTACGCGGCCCAGGGTCGCGGCTTCGACCTGCGGCTGGTCGCGGGCGGCTGGCGGTTCTACAGCCGTGACACCTGCTCCGCGGCCGTCGACCGGTTCCTCCTGGACGGCCAGCAGGCCCGGCTCAGCCAGGCCGCGCTGGAGACCCTCGCGGTGGTCGCCTACCGGCAGCCGGTGTCCAGATCGCGGGTTTCCGCAGTCCGCGGTGTGAACTGTGACGGCGTGATGCGTACCCTGGTACAGCGAGGACTGGTGGAAGAGGCCGGATCCGAGCCCGAAACAGGTGCGATCCTGTATCGGACGACGAACTACTTCCTGGAACGGATGGGGCTCCGCGGCCTGGACGAGCTGCCGGAACTCGCTCCCTTCCTGCCCGAGGTCGACGACGTGGAAGCGGAGTCCCTGGAGGGCACGATGATCGCGGAGGCGGTCGCCGCCGCTGCCGCGCAGGCCGCGGACGGCAGTGGCGAGGCCGGTCGGGCCGGGCCCGATCGGTAGGGGGCGGTGAGGTCGGCCGAAACGACCGCACATCCCAGACGGAACGACGTACGGACACTTTGATGCGTAGCAGTGGCAACGGCAGGAACAGCAGCGGCGGCGGGAGCGGCCGCGGCGGACAGGGCGGGGGCCGGGGCGGCAGCTCCTACGGCGGCGGCAGCGGCCGCGGCGGCTCGGGCGCGCGCGGGGGTTCCTACGGTGGTGGGAGCGGCCGTGGCGGCTCGGGTTCGGGCTCGTACGGTCGTGACGACCGGCGCGAGGGGCGCCGGGACGACCGGCGCTACCCGGACCGCCCGCTGCGGCCCGAGGAGCGCAAGTACGACCGCCCCGAGTACGGCGGCGGCCCCAACGCCACCCCGGCCCGCGGCGGCTACGCCGGCCGGCGCCCCGGCCCGGCCCCGCGTCCGCGTCGCGAGGGCCAGGGTGCCCCGGGCGACCCGCGCCGTCAGCCGCAGCGCTCCCGCGAGCTCCAGGCCAAGATCGAGGACGCCGTCCTCGCCCGGCACGACAAGCCCGCCGTCAAGCTGCCCAAGACCTTCGGCGAGCCCGAGGGCGAGCGCCTCCAGAAGGTGCTGGCCCGGGCTGGCGTCGGCAGCCGCCGCGCCTGCGAGGAGCTGATCGAGCAGGGCCGGGTCGAGGTCAACGGCAAGCGCGTCACCGAGCAGGGCAAGCGGGTCGACCCGCAGAAGGACGAGATCAAGGTGGACGGCCTGACCGTCGCCACCCAGTCCTACCTGTTCTTCGCGCTGAACAAGCCGGCCGGCGTGGTCTCCACCATGGAGGACCCGGACGGCCGCCAGTGCCTGGGCGACTACGTGACCAACCGGGAGACCCGGCTGTTCCACGTGGGCCGCCTGGACACCGAGACCGAGGGCATCATCCTGCTCACCAACCACGGCGAGCTGGCCCACCGTCTGACCCACCCGCGCTACGGCGTGACCAAGACCTACCTGGCCGCGATCCAGGGCCCGATCCCGCGCGACCTGGGCAAGCAGCTCGCCCAGGGCGTGGAGCTGGAGGACGGCTACGCGCGTGCCGACAGCTTCAAGGTGATCTCCAACGTCGGCAAGAACTACCTGGTCGAGGTGACCCTGCACGAGGGCCGCAAGCACATCGTCCGCCGGATGCTGGCCGAGGTCGGCTTCCCGGTCGAGAAGCTGGTGCGGACCCACTTCGGCCCGATCGCCCTGGGCGACCAGAAGTCGGGCTGGCTGCGCCGGCTGACCAACCCGGAGGTCGGGCAGCTGATGCACGAGGTCGGCCTGTAGGCCCTTCCGCTCCACCGGAGCCCCCGGACGCACGCGCGCTGCGGCCGGGGGCTCCGGCGTTGTCGGGGGCGGGGGTGTGGGGCGGGTGTGGGAGCCGCGGTGGGGTGGTGTGGGCCGGGGTGGGAGTGGCACGCGGGCGTTCGGGAGCGGATGTCCACGTTTCGGACGAGTCGTGTGAGCCGGGACGCAACCGCTGGTCACGGCCTTGTCAGCGTCATGATCCGTGGCCGAGGATGGCCACCGGAGCACCACCCCGCCGTGTGGCGGGACTGCGCCAGTGCGGGACTGCGACAGTACGGGACCGCGTCGGCACGGGGCGGCGCAGGTACGAGGCCGCGCGCGGGGTCGGGGCGGGGCCGGGCCGACTGGACAGGGTCAACGGGAACGGGCGAGCAGGGGGAGAGGGCGTCGTGTCCGATGCAGCACTGGGACGGGCCGGCGGACAGGCCCTCGGCGCACTGGGACTGGCGGAGCCGGACGGGCAGGTCTACGCGGCGCTGGTGGCCAACCCGCAGTCCACGGCGGAGGAACTGGCGGAGAGCTGCGGGCTGACGTTCCAGCAGAGCGTGCGCGCACTGGACCGGTTGGCGCAGCAGGGCATGGCCACCCGGGCTCCGGTGGACCGGCACCGCTACCTGCCGGTGCCGCCGGACGTCGCGATCGGCACCCTGATCGGCCACCGGGAGTCGGAACTGCGCTACGCCCGGGCCGAGATGCACCGGCTGATGGACGCCTTCCGGGAGGCCTCGCGGTACACCGATCCGGCGCACTCGGTGGAGGTGCTGACGGGCGGCGAGGCGATCGCGCAGAGGCTGGAGCACATCACCGAGACCAGTCAGTACCAGGTGCGCGGCTTCGACCGCCCGCCGTACATCCAGGACCCGGTGGCGCCGATGCCCCTGCAGCGGCGGCGGTTGCGCGAGGGTGTGAAGTTCCGGACGGTCTACGACCGGGAGGCGGTGGCCTGGCCGGGGCGGCTGGAGAAGAACATCCTGGTCGGCGTCGCGGACGGCGAGGAGGCGCGGGTCCGGCCGACGCTGCCGATGAAGATGATCATCTCGGACGACCGGATGGCGATCATTCCGATCAGCGTCGGCGACAGCGTGCTGGACGCCGCGTACGTGATCCACCCTTCGGCGCTGCTCCAGGCGCTGGACACGCTGTTCGAGGCGGAATGGGAGCGGGCCGTGCGGTTGCAGGCGGAGGCCGGCACCGGGGACGCCCCGTCGGGGCCGGAGGCCGACCACCGCAAGCTGCTGGGCCTGCTGGCGGCCGGGCTCACCGACGAGTCGATCGCACGGTCGCTCGGCTGGAGCGCCCGGACCACCCAGCGCCGGCTCCAGAGCCTGATGCGCTCGCTGGGCGCCACCACCCGCTTCCAGGCCGGGATGGCGGCCCGGGAGCGGGGGTGGCTGTAGGGAATGTTGTGACAATTCCTGGCGTCGCGACGGGTGCGGGGGCGTGGTTGTCCGCGGTGTTGCGACGGTCCGTGTGTTCGGCGGGAGCCGCTGGAACCACGGGATCCTCGTGAAAAGTCATAACTTTTCCCGGCCGCGCCCCCGTCAGCTCCAGGGGCTGAGCGAGGCCCAGCGGCCGTCCGGGCCGCGCTCGACCTTCTCCAGGCCGACCACGGCGGTGCGGTTCAGCCGCCCGTAGATGTGCGGGAACAGCACGCCGGGAGTGGCCCCGGGCGGCGGGGCGCCGTGCGGGGCCTCCCACTTCACCATCGGCTCCACCAGTGATTCCTCGATCAGCAGCACCATCAGTGGGTCGGGGGTGTCGGCGAAGAAGGCGTTGGCCACCGCGAGCGCCGTCTGCTCGTCCGCCGAGCAGTGGATGAACCCGTCGGTGAGCAGCGACGCGGTGGCGTACGGGCGACCGGGGTCGGCCAGCCAGTCGTCCAGGGGAGCAAGGTGGAGGATCATGCTTCCTTTTCTACCCGTTGTCTCCGGTTTGGTCCTGAGCGGCCGTCATCGCCACGGCGGTGTCCGCCACCGACCGGCCGCAGCGGTCAGAGCCCGGCCACCTTGGCCGAGGCCGACACCTCGTACACCAGGGTGAGGGTGCGCCGGGCGCCGGGGGCGAGCGGGACGTCCCAGCGGACGATGCCCTCGGAGCCGAACGAGTCCGGTGCCGGGGAGCAGTCCTCCTTGCGCAGCCGTACCTCGACCGCCGACACCTCGGAGACCGGTACCCGCTCGCGCACCGTGACGACCCGCTCGTCGCGCTCCTCCGGGCCGGAGAAGCGGGACAGGTGCAGCCGGACCGTCCGGATGGTGGTCTGGCGGCCGGTGAGGCCGCCGGTGGCCTGGCGCTCCTCGGTCTCCCGGACCACGCGGTAGCCGTCCGAGCTGCCGAAGGACAGTTCGGTCTCGGCGCCGGCGGCGGTGAAGCGCAGCTCCCCGCGGCCGGTGAAGCCGCTGCCGCGGACCAGCTCGACCGGGCCGGACAGCAGGGGGTGTCCGGCCGCGTTGCGGAACCGGACCACCTGGGTGACCAGCGGGGACAGCTCCGGGGCGCAGGCGTACTCGCCGGTCGCCGGGCCGGTGAAGGAGCCCAGCGACACCCGGTGCGCGCGGCCGTCGGAGGGCACCGTCGCGGGCGCGGGGGCGGGCAGCACCCGGACCTCGCCGCCGTCGTCCACGCCCGGCACCGCGGAGGCCGGGCCCAGGGTGGCGACCGCCTCCTCGCGCAGCTCGACCTCGACCGTACGGCGCTCCTCGTCGGTGCGTTCGCGCAGCACCAGGACGTCCTCGGCGACCGCGGGCGGGGCGGCGGCGAGGGCGGAGCGGGCGGTGGAGAAGGTGAGCCGGGCGTTCGTCCAGTCCTCGCCGGTGCGCTGCCAGACCACCGCCTCCGACTCCAGGCGCAGCTCGCCGTCGTCCAGGGTCGCCCGGTAGGAGGGGCGCCACAGTGCGCAGGGCACCAGGTGGGAGACGGTCAGCTCGGCGGGGCCGGGCCGCGCCGCCTCGACGGTGAGTTCCAGGTGGGCGGTCAGCTCGACCGGTTCCTCCTCGGCCTCGTCCAGAGCGGTCAGGGCCTGCGAGCGTTCCTGCTCCAGGCGGCGCAGGCGGGAGTGGGTGGCGCGCAGTTCCTCGCCGTAGCGCTCCCGCTCGGCGTCCACCCGGCCGAGCTCCCTGGCCCAGCGGTTGGGTTCGAGTTCGCCGAGGCCGGCGCCCTCGCCGATCTCGCGCAGGAGATCGGCGGACAGCTGGGCGAGCAGGGCCAGCCGGGCCTCCAGCCGGGCCCGGGTCTGGTCGGTCAGCCGGGTCTCGGCGTCCAGCCGGTGCAGGCGGTGGCGCAGTTCCGAGTCCTCCGGGCCGGGCGGCAGCGGGGCGCGCGGGGTCCAGCTGCGCACCAGCCGGGCGTCCAGTACGCGGACGCCGTCGGTGGCGGACTCGGCGCGCAGGGTGCGATCGACGGCGAGGGCGGTGAGCGGGCCGAGGCGCAGCCGCTGCACGCCCGCGGCGAGCCCGACCGTCCTGGTGCGCTCGACCTGGCTGCGGTCCTCCAGGCAGGTCACGGCGGTGACGGGGAGGGGAAGGGTCTCGACGGTCATCGCTCAGTTCCTCCGGTTTCCGCCGACGATGGCCTTTCCGGCCGGGATCTTGATCAGGTAGCCGCCGTCCAGTTCGGTGCGGCCGCCCGGCGGCAGGTCGACCCGCCAGAGCCGGGTGCTGGGCGGGCAGTCCGGGGTGGAGACGGTCGGGGCGTGCCAGTCGGCCCGTTCCTCGATCCGGATCTCGGCGTCGGAGGTGACCGGCACCCGTTCGCGGACCTCCACCGTGACGGCCCGTCCGAGCCGGTTCGCCAGCAGGACGTGCACCCGGTGGTCGAGGACGGTGCCGTTGCCCTTCAGCACGCCGGTGGTGGACTCGTGCAGCTCGGTGCGGCGCGCCACCTCGATGCTCTCGGTGACGCCGATGCCCAGCCGCTGGGTGCCGCCGGGCGCCAGGGTGGGCAGGGCGGCGGTCAGCAGGAACTCGTCGTCCACGGTGACCTCGGCCGGGCCGGCCAGGACGGCCTGGTCGGTGCGGTTGGCGAGCACCAGGGTCGCGTACACCTTCTCCTCGACGGCGGGGACGGTGACGTACTCGGGCCGGACGGCGAGCGGGATCTCGCCGACGGTGACGGTGTGCCAGGTGCCGTCGGACGGGATGTCGGCGGGGGCGGCGGCGTCGAAGCGGTGGTCGAAGGAGCCGGCCGACTCGCGGGGCGGGACGGCGTGCCGGGGCAGGGCGAGGTCACGGAGCCGGCTGGTGCCGCCGGCGCCGGGCGGTGTCCAGAACGCCTCCGCGCGCTCGGTCCGCTCGGCGCGGGGATGCAGGGTGCCGCGCCAGCCGGCGGGCTCCTGGGGGCCGGCCAGGACGAGGTCGGGGTAGTCGAGCAGGGCGGCGTCCGGGGCGAGGCCGGTCTCCGTGGGCGGGGGGCCGCCCGGGGCCTTCGGCAGCGGCGCCGAGGGGGCGACAGGGGCCGGGGGCGGTGGCGGGGCGCCGTAGCCGGCGAAGCCGCCGGGGGCGCCCGGGGGCGCGGGCATCGGCTGGTCGGCGCTCAGCAGGCCGCCGCCGTACGGTCCGGCGGCGGGGGCGATCTGCTCGTCGGCCGCGAAGGCCTCGGCCCGGGGACCGCCCGGACGGGCGCCGCCGAGACGGGCGGAGCGGGCGGTGGCCGGGACGGGGGAAGGGGTCGGGGCCACAGCGGCGGCGGCGATCGGGCGGTACAGGTCGAGATGGGGCGCGCGGCGCGGCGCGGGGCGGTCGGAGCCGGCCGCGTCGTAGCCGGTGAAGAGGTCGGTCAGGCCGGCCGGGGGCTCCCGCCAGCCGGAGGGCGGCGGGGCGGGCTGGCTACGGCCGATCCGCAGCGAGGCGAGCCGGGGCAGGTCGGTGCGGCGGTCGAGGTCGGCGGTGGACAGGGCGAGGCGCACGCCCGTCCAGTCCTCGCCGGTGCGCTGGGCGACGGCGGCGCGCAGAACCAGGTGGGCGGTGTCGGAGCCGGTCCGGTAGGACAGCCGGTAGGCGGGCACCCAGCGGGCGGTGGGGACGCCGTACTCCAGTTCCAGGTCGAGGTGGTCGCTGCCGGGGGCGGCGCCTTCGGTGGTGTCCGCCGCGGTGGCGTCGGAGGTGCCTGCGGTGGTGAGGGTGAGCAGGACGGTGGTGCTGGTTCCGACCGCGTCGGCCCGATCGGCCGTGGACGCCCGCTCCAGCCGGTCGGCGGCCAGGTCGCGTTCGTGGTCGGCGAGTTCCAGCTCCTGGGTGAGCCCCTCGGCGCGCTCCTGCAGCCGGGCCAGCCGCTCGTCGACGAAGTCGGCGAGCTCCAGCCAGGCGTCGGCGGGCGTGCGGCGCAGCGGTTCGTCGCGTCGGCGCTGCGGCGGGACGGCGCGCAGCGCGGCCGTCTCGGTGATCGCGGCCAGGACCAGTCGGAGGCGCTCGGCGAGCGCGCTGCGGCGCTCGGCGGCCTCGTCCAGGGCCCGCTGCAGTTCCGGAAGTTCGTTCGGTTCGCGGAGTTCGGCGAGTCGTTCCAGCCGGGCCTCGGTGACCGCGGTGCCGGCCGGTCCGGCGAGCACCCGGGCGCGCAGCGAGCGGCCGTCCAGGGCGGCGGGCAGGCCGGTCAGCCGCAGCCGGCCGTCGGGCGGGAGCGGGACGGTGGTCCGTCGGCGGCACACCGCGCCCTCGGAGTACACCACGACGGAGTCCAGGACCGAGGGGTGGGCCGGTACGGCCGGCGGTTTCGTCTGCCCGCTCCGGCCGCTGTGCTGATCGTCCATGCGCAACCCCTTCGTTCGCGTGTCGCCCGCCGCGTGGCGCTCGTCGTTCGTCGCTTGTCGCTCGTGCGTGCCGTTTGTTACTTGCCGCTTGCCGCTTGCCGCTTGCCGTTTGACGCTGGCCGCTGGTCGTGCCGCGCGGGTTCGGGCCTGTCCGTTGCCTTCCCCCGGCGGCCAGTCTGCCCGGCTCGGGGGCGGGCGTCGCAGGATTTCCGGTGCGGCATGAGTGCACTGTGTGGGACGGGGGCGGGCCCGTCGCGGTTGCCAGCGCCGCAAGCTGCCGGACCGTCGTCCCGGTTGCCGGGCGCCGGGTGGGGACTTCGGCGCGGTTGATGAGGGAGGATGGGGCGCGGGTGCTCCCGGACGGTTCCGGCACCTGTCGAGAATCGTGATGAGGAGAGCGACCCGCCATGCGCACTGCCGTCGTCGTCGGCACCGGACTGATCGGCACCTCCGCCGCGCTCGCCCTGACCGCTCGCGGGCTGACCGTCCATCTGGAGGACGCTGACCCGGACGCGGCCCGCACCGCCGAGTCGCTCGGCGCCGGCATCACCGACCCGGTCGACGGCCCGGTCGACCTGGCGATCATCGCCGTCCCGCCCGCGCTGGTCGGCAGCGTGCTCGCCGACTGCCAGCGCCGCAACCTGGCGCACTGGTACACCGACGTCGCCAGTGTGAAGGCCGGACCGCGCAGCGAGATCGCCAAGTTGGGCTGCGACACCGTCCACTACATCGGTAGTCACCCGATGGCCGGCCGCGAGCGCTCCGGTCCGCTGGCCGCGCGCGCCGACATCTTCGAGGGCCGCCCCTGGGTGCTCACCCCGACCGCGGACACCGACACCGAGACGCTCAACGCCGCGCTGGAACTGGTCGCGCTCTGCGGAGCGGTGCCGATCGTGATGGATGCGGCCGAGCACGACCGGGCGGTCGCCCTGGTCTCGCACGCCCCGCAGCTGGTCTCCTCGCTGGTCGCGGCCCGGCTGGAGAACGCTGACGAGACGGCCATAAGGCTCTCCGGCCAGGGCGTGCGCGACGTCACCAGGATCGCCGCCTCCAACCCCGGCATGTGGGTCGACATCCTCTCCGCCAACGCGGGCGCGGTCGCGGACGTCCTGGAGGGGGTCGCCCGCGACCTCGGCGAGACGGTCACCGCGCTGCGCGCGATGGAGGCGGTCGAGGAGAGCGAGCGCCAGGCGGGCGCGGCCGGGATCGAGGCGGTCATGCGGCGCGGCAACACCGGCCAGGCCCGCATCCCCGGCAAGCACGGCGCGCCGCCGACCCGGTACGAGACCGTGGCGGTCGTACTGGGCGACCAGCCGGGCGAGCTGGGCCGGCTGTTCGGGGAGGTCGGCGACGCCGGGGTCAACATCGAGGACGTCGTCATCGAGCACTCGACCGGGCAGCAGGTCGGCTTCGTCCAGCTGTCGGTGGCGCCGACGGCGGTGAAGCGGCTGACCAAGGCGTTGCGGGCGAGCGGCTGGAGCGTCCGGGACTGAGTCGCCGAGCCCGGGGCGGACGTGTCCGGGGCAGACGTTTCCGCGGTGGGGCGTTCCGGGGAGGGAGCGGGTGTGATCATCGACTTGCCGTTGGCTGAGACCAGGCACAGGTGCGCCGGAGACCTGGTGGACCTCGGGAACGAGCGGTTCCTGCGGGCGGTACTGGGCGGAGGGCACCTGATCCGCCACCGCAGCGTCGAGGTGATGTACGAGCGGCTCCGGCCCGTACCGCCGTACCCGGATTTCGCCGAGCCGGAGCCGACCTTCAGCCTGCTGCTGCGGGCCGCCCACGCCGCGTTCGCCGAGCACCTGCCGCTGAGCCTGTCCCCGGACGTGCTCTGGTACGCGGTGGTGCACGAGGTCGCGGTGCACGTACGGATGTACCCGCCGCGCTACCGGGCGCTGTTCGGCGCCGTCGGCGGGCGACGGGGCCCGATCGTGGTGCGGGACGACACCCTGGCAGGGCCGTCGGCGGGTTGGTCGGAGCCGGACTGGTCGCGATCGGTCCGACTGGTGCGGGAGCCGCTCGCGGCGGCCGTCGGCGCGGAACTGGTGGACCTGTTCCGACCGGACTTCTCCACCACGACGCCGGACGACGCCTCCTCGGCGCTGGTGGCGCTGATGGACGTGGTCAGTCCGTACTACGACTTCCGCTGGGAGACCCGCTGCGGGATCCCGCGGGTGCGGCTGGAGGGCACGGCCGGGGACTGGGCGCGGCTGGCGGCCGGGGTGGGCGCGCTGGCGCGACGCTTCGGCTGGCTGGCGCCATGGTTCGCGCAGCTGCGGCCGGTGGTGGACGAGATCGCCGCGACGGCGGCCGGCGGTCCCGTCGACGAGGAGTTCTGGCGCTCGCTGTTCAAGTGGCGAGAGATGTCCGGAGGGCCGCGGGTGACCGGTTGGCTCACCGCCTTCCTCGCCCACACCCAGACGCCTGACGGACCCAGGCTGCGGCGCTCCTTCGACTGGCGGGAGGCGGCGGGTCGCGAGTACCACCAGGGGGCGTTCGAGGTGAACGACTTCCCGTCGCACCTGTCGAGCGTGCCGTTCGTGTGGGAGGTGCTGGGGCGGGAGGTGCCGATGGTGCTGGTCGGCGGGGTCCTCGGGGTCGAACGGGACGGGGAGTACCTGCGGCCGCGGCTGGGGACGGCGGTCCTGGAGGCGGCGGGGTAGCGGCCGGGGATGGTCGGTACCGACTGGTCGGGAGGGACTGATCAGGGACGACTGGTCGGGGCGAGACTGATCAGGGTCGACCGGTCGGGGCGGGGTCGACTGGTCGGAGGCCCGGGAGACCGGTCGGGCCGGACGGCGCGGAATGGGTCACGTCGGCGGTCCATTAACCTTGAGTGGAGACAATCCCGGCCGTCAGCCTGCCCAGGCTCCGGTCCCATGCTCAGAGAGAGGTTCGCCCCGTGGACACTGCCGACCGAGCGCACGCCCCGGTCGTCGTCGCCATCGACGGACCCTCCGGCTCCGGCAAGTCGACCGTCTCGCGGGCGGTCGCCGCCAGGCTGGGCCTGAGCTTCCTGGACACCGGCGCCATGTACCGGGCGATGACCTGGTGGATGCTGGCCAACGACGTCGACGTCGACGACCCGGAGGCCGTGGCCGTCGCGTGCGGCAAGCCGGTGATCGTCTCGGGCACCGACGCCGACGGCCCCACCATCACGGTGGACGGCCAGGACGTGTCCGGCCCGATCCGCGGCCCCGAGGTGACCGCCAAGGTCAGCGCCGTGTCCGCGGTGCCGGCCGTACGGTCCCGGCTGGTGGAGCTCCAGCGCGGCTGCGCCGAGGTCGCCGAGCGCGGCATCGTCGCCGAGGGCCGGGACATGGGGAGCGTGGTGTTCCCGGACGCTACCGTCAAGGTCTTCCTGACCGCCTCCGAGGAGGCACGGGCCGCCCGCCGGGCGGCCGAGCTGCGCGCCAAGGGCGTGGACGAGGCGACCATCACCGCGATGGCCGCCGACCTCGCCCGCCGCGACGCCGCCGACTCCTCGCGGAAGACGGCCCCGCTGACCCAGGCCGCGGACGCGGTCCTGGTGGACACCAGCGACCTCACCCTGGAGCAGGTGATCGATCGGATCGCCGGGCTGGTGGAGGAGCGGGCCGGACTGTCCGCGGTCTGACCGGCTGCCGCCGGTCCGATCAGGACCGGTCCGACCGGCCTTCGGGCCTTCGGGCCGACCAACGAGTGAACCGCGGGCCGTCGAGGCGCCGCGGAGACAACCACCGCGCTGCCCCGAACGGGGCAGGTACGCACGGCACGCCCCTGGGAAGGGCCGGGCCGGGAAACGGAACAGACGAACATGACCGCAGAGCACGCCGCCACCGGCCACGGTGAGCTGGACGCCGCCGACTACGCCGAGTTCATGGCGCTCGCCGCCGAGGAGGGCTTCGACCTCGACGGCTTCGACGCCGTGGACGGTGCCGAGCACGTCCGACTGCCGGTACTGGCAGTGGTCGGCCGCCCGAACGTCGGCAAGTCGACCCTGGTGAACCGCATCATCGGCCGCCGCGAGGCCGTCGTCGAGGACAAGCCGGGCGTCACCCGCGACCGGGTCACCTACGAGGCCAGCTGGAACGGCCGCCGCTTCAAGGTCGTCGACACCGGCGGCTGGGAGATCGACGTCCTCGGCATCGACGCCATGGTGGCCGCCCAGGCCGAGCTGGGCATCGAGCAGGCCGACGCGGTGCTGTTCGTGGTGGACGCCACCGTCGGTGCCACCGACACCGACGAGGCGCTGATCAAGATCATCAGGCGGGCGGGCAAGCCGACCGTCCTGTGCGCCAACAAGGTCGACGGCCCCTCCACCGAGGCCGAGGCCGCCTACCTGTGGTCGCTCGGCCTCGGCGAGCCGTACCCGGTCTCCGCCCTGCACGGCCGCGGCTCCGGCGACCTGCTGGATGCCGTCATGAACGCCCTGCCCGAGGCCCCGCCGCAGACCTTCGGCGACGCCGCCCCCGGCGGCCCGCGCCGCATCGCGCTGATCGGCCGGCCCAACGTCGGCAAGTCCAGCCTGCTGAACAAGGTCGCCGGCGAGGAGCGCGTCGTCGTCAACGAGCTGGCCGGCACCACCCGCGACCCGGTCGACGAGATGATCGAGCTCGGCGGCAAGACCTGGAAGTTCGTGGACACCGCCGGTATCCGCCGCCGGGTCCACCTGACCGCCGGCGCCGACTTCTACGCCTCGCTGCGCACCGCCTCCGCGCTGGAGAAGGCCGAGGTCGCGGTCGTCTTGATCGACGCCAGCGAGACCCTCGCCGAGCAGGACACCCGGATCATCTCGATGGCCGTCGAGGCCGGGCGCGCCGTCGTCATCGCCTACAACAAGTGGGACCAGCTGGACGAGGAGCGCCGCTACTACCTGGAGCGCGAGATCGAGCGCGACCTCGTCCAGGTGCAGTGGGCCCCGCGCGTCAACGTCTCGGCCAAGACCGGCCGGCACATGGAGAAGCTCGTCCCGGCGGTCGAGACCGCGCTGGAGGGCTGGGAGACCCGCATCCCGACCGCGCGCCTGAACGCCTTCCTGGGCGAGCTGGTCGCCGCCCACCCGCACCCGATCCGGGGTGGCAAGCAGCCGCGCATCCTGTTCGGCACCCAGGCGGGCATCCGTCCGCCGCGCTTCGTGCTGTTCGCCTCGGGCTTCCTGGAGGCCGGCTACCGGCGCTTCA
Organism: Kitasatospora sp. NPDC001132; assembly: GCF_053598415.1. Taxonomy (NCBI): domain Bacteria; kingdom Bacillati; phylum Actinomycetota; class Actinomycetes; order Kitasatosporales; family Streptomycetaceae; genus Kitasatospora; species Kitasatospora sp. NPDC001132. The sequence continues at coordinate 39,837 of NZ_JBSFKF010000008.1, forward strand.
TCGAGCGCCGGCTGCGCGAGGAGTTCGGGTTCGTGGGGACCCCGATCTCGATCTCGGTGCGGGTCCGGGAGAAGCGCAAGAAGAAGTAGTGGGCAGGAGCGGTCGGTCCGCTGATCGACCGACCGCCGGCCGGAGGGCCTCGCCACGGTGGTGGCGGGGCCCTCCGGCGTTTCCGGGCTCGGCCGGGGTTCCCGTTTGCGGTCCCTGCTCGGGGTGTGGGCCGGGCGTCAGCGGTGGTCGGGTCCTGCTCGGGGTGTGGGCCGGGCGTCAGCGGTGGCCGGCGGTGGAGCCCGGGGGCAGGGAGAGCATCTGGCGGTGGCGACCGCCGCCGCCGGGCGAGGAAGGGGCGGGGGCGAGGCCGGTGGCCGTGCCCATCACCGGGGCGGGCGCGGGTGGCGTCGGCGGTACGGGTGCCGGCACCGGCAGCGAGTGTGGGGCCGCGCCCAGGTAGCCGGCCGCCACCCAGCCCTGACCGTTGGTGAACTGGGCAGCGGGCACGGCGGGTTGGGCCTGGACGGGTGCCGAGGTGGTGTGGCCGAGGCCGTCGCTGGTGGGGGCGGTGGGCTCGGGACGGCCGGCGGAGTGGCCGTGGCGGTGGTGGCCGGTGCTGTGGCTTCCGATGTGGCTTTCAGCGGTGTGACCGCCGGTGTGACTGCCGGGGTGGGGGTTGGTGTGGGCCCCGGTGTGACTGCCCGGGTGGGGGCTGGTGTGGGTGCCGGTGTGACCGCCGGAGTGGCCGTGTTGCTGGGCGCCGGTGTGACTGCTGGTGTGCCCCCGGTCGTGCCCACCGGTATGACCGGACTGCTGGCCGCCGGTGGGGCCCGAGCCGTGGCTCTGGGGGCCCGGAACGAACTGGGGCAGGCCCGGCACCTGGCCCGCGAGGGTGTGGAACGCCTGCTGCTGGGGCGGGTACGAGCGCTGTTCGCCGAGCAGCGGGTAACCGTCGCGGACCGCGAAGCCGGTGAACTTCAGGTCCTCCTCGCCCGAGCGGTCGCCGGGAAGGGCACGGAAGAGGCGCCGGTACTCGGAGTACAGCTCGTCGTAGATCGGCGTGGCGGAGTGCGGGTGCTCGGCGTCGTACGAGGGGCGCATGCCCGGGATCGAGCGCGAGGCGGTGGCGGACCTGCCGGGGGACGCGGAGACGTCGTAGCTGTACACGTAGGGGCCAACGAGCGAGAGGGGCGGGGGATGCGGGGCGCGGGAGTGCGGGCGCACCCACACGCCGGGGCGTGGAGGGGCGGGTGCGCCGGGCGGAGTGCAGGCACGCCGGGGCGCGGCGGGCACGCGCCCGCCGGAAGGCGGCCGTGGGGGTGGGCGGCCGCCTTCCGGCGGGTCGGGCGCGGAGGCGGATCAGGTACCGGCGAGCGGGAGGGAGGCGGCCACCACCTGACCCAGCGCCACCGCCCGCTCCAGCGCCTGGCGCAGCAGGTCCTCGCGGGGCTGCCGGCCGACCATGCCGGCCGGCACGGCGTACATCGTCACCTCGGAGAGCTGGCTGGCGGCCATCCGCCAGGCGTCGGTGACCTGGAGCGGCTGGTGGGCCTGCCACCAGCCGGTGCTGCCGCCGGCCGCGGCGGGCTGGAGGACCGCGTGCAGCTTGCCCATCGCGACCAGGACGGACCAGCCGGGCAGCTGTTCCGGGGTCTCGTCCAGGTCGGTGACCGGCTGGAAGCCGGCGTCCTGGAGCAGGTCGAGGAACTCGTCCTCGCCCGAGGTGCTGCCGGGGCGGCCGACCGGGCCGGTCGGCTCGACCACCAGCGCGGCGTGCCCGACCTTGCCGTGCAGGACCAGCCCGCAGGTGATGCCGAGAATGGCGGCCTGGCCGGGGGCGCTCGGCTGGGTCGGGGTCGGACCGGCGGGCGGGGCCGGGGCGGGGGCTTGCGGTACGGCAGCGGGGACGGCGAGGTCCGGGCCGCCGGGCTGGGACTGGCTGATGCTGCGGACGGCACCGGCCAGCTGCTCCTCGGAGACCGGTACGACCTGGGAGGGGATGCAGCGGGCGTGTGCGAAGGCGAGGACGGCCGTCTCGTCGCCGACGAACAGCACGGTGCTGGTGGGTTCCACGTGCGTGTCGCCGGGGGTTCGGCAGGAGGTGCACTCGTAGCTGTCGGGGGCGCGGTCGCCGCCTAGCAGGCGGTCGGCCTCGTCGTCGCCGATCTCGGACCGGACCTCGTCGCTGACGTCGAGCATGCGCGGCACAGGGTCTCCTCGGATGGGTGTGGATGGGGTTCGGGGGCGGACACGGGGAGGTCGTCATGCCCAACGGGCCCTTGTGTCAGGCGTCACGGGTGCCCGTCGAGGCTGACGGGAATTGCGTCGGATCCGACCGCACGGCGTGTTCTCGTGGTCGCAATCTGTCGATGTCGGTGCCAAGGCTGCCGAAGTCAAGCAGTGAGGTGAGTCACGCGGCCTGGATGTTTGATCTAGGAATCGACGGCTAAAGCGGACATTTCGGGCATACTTTTCTGGTTGTTACCCTCGGTAACCCCTGGCTGAGCTGGGCAGACCGCCGAGGTTTTGGTTTCCGCACCGACCGGCTCGTAGCTTCTTCGTCGGCGCAACGAGCGCCACCCGGGTTCACCCCCGACGCACGGCTCCCCGGTTCGCCGGGCGTGGCTGGTGCCCGCCGACGCGATCGCTCGAACAGGTCGCTCGGCGAGCGGCTGGGTGGCCGGGGCGGCAGCGGCACGTCCGACACGTGCACGGCCGTCCGACGGACGCGGCAAGCGATCGCGGCCCTCCCCAGGGCCTGGTTCCGCATGCCCGCCCGGGGCTGTCGAGAGGAACCCCATGACCTTCCGTAACGAGACCGCCGCTGCCATCACCTCCGCCGCCACCAAGCGCAACCGCGTTCGGATGGCCGTCGTGGCGGGCGCCGCTGTCGCGGCCCTGCCGGTGGCCGGCCTCGTCACGGCCACCTCGGCCTCCGCTGCCTCCGTCGCCACCTGGGACGCCGTCGCCCAGTGCGAGAGCGGCGGCAACTGGGCCATCAACACCGGCAACGGTTTCTACGGCGGTCTGCAGTTCACCTCCAGCACCTGGGCCGCGTTCGGCGGCACCGCCTACGCCCCGCAGGCCAACCTGGCCACCAAGGCGCAGCAGATCGCCGTCGCCGAGAAGGTCCTCGCCTCCCAGGGCCCGGGCGCCTGGCCCGTCTGCTCCGTCAAGGCCGGTCTGACCAAGGGCGGCGCCCCGGCCGCCGTCGACACCTCGGCGGGCTCGACCGCCGCCAAGCCGGCGCAGGCCCCGAAGGCCGCCGCCAAGCCGGCCGAGGCCCCGAAGGCCGCCCCCAAGGCCCAGGCCGCGCCGAAGAACGACGCTGCCGCGCCGAAGACCGACGCCCAGAAGCCCGCGCCGAAGGCCGACCAGGGTGCCAAGTCCTGGAACCGCTCGAACGACGCCAAGCCGGCCGACAAGGGCAGCTACACCGTCAAGGCCGGTGACACCCTGAGCTCCATCGCCGCCGCGCAGGGCGTGGACTGGCACGACCTGTACAAGAACAACGCCAAGGTCATCGGCGGCAACCCGGACCTGATCTTCCCGGGCCAGGCCCTCAGCATCTGAGGTCTCGCCCAGCACTCGAGGCCCTGTGGGGAGCCGGTACCGGCTGCTCGGGCTTCACGGTGCCGGTGCCCGGTCGGGCGCCACTGTGTCGACGTGTCGATGTGCCGAGGTGTTCGGCTTCCTGGGTCGAGGCGTTCGGCTCCCACGGCCGCTTCTCCACCGTGCGGGTTCCCCCGCCGGTCGGGGGAGCGGCCGTCGGCGTTTCGCGGCTTCCCGCGACGCTTCGCGGCGTCTCGTGGTGTTCTGCGATGCTTCGCGGTGTTCGGCGGTGTTCGGTGCTGCTCTGCGGTGTTCGGCGTGGTGCCCGGGTGCCCGGGTGTCACCGTGGCGGCGTCGCCGGCCTTCCTGCGGGCGGGAGTTGGGACTCCCGGGGTGCGCCCGCCGTCGGTGGTGGGGCTGGGCCCGGGCGGTCGCGGTGCGGGAGGATGGTGGGGTGATCCAGGGCGAGTTGTTCAGCGATCCGAGCGGGTTCCCGGGCGGGCGCGATCGTTCCGAGCCGGCCCCCGGCGCCGTTCTGCTCCCCGGTTGGTTGGACCTCGAAGCGCAGCGCCGGCTGGTCGGTGCCTGCCGGGAGTGGGCCCGTCCGCCGGCCGGCCTGCACACCGTGCGGATGCCCACCGGCGGGATGATGTCCGTCCGGATGGTGAGCCTCGGCCTGCACTGGTACCCGTACGGGTACCGGCGGGTCGCCGAGGACGGCGCGCCCGTCAAACCGTTCCCGTCGCTGCTCGGGGACCTGGCGCGCAGGGCCGTCGCCGAGGCGTACGGGGCCGCGGTGGGGGAGATAGCGGGCGCGGTGACGTACGCGCCGGACATCGCGATCGTCAACCACTACGCGCACGGCGCGAAGATGGGTCTCCACCAGGACCGCGACGAGCGGGCCGACGCGCCGGTGGTGTCGCTCTCGCTGGGCGACGGCTGCGTCTTCCGGCTCGGGAACACCGAGACCAGGACCCGGCCGTGGACGGACCTGGAACTGCGCAGCGGGGACCTGCTGGTGTTCGGCGGCCCGGTCCGGTTCGCGTACCACGGGGTCGTGCGGACGCTGCCGGGGACGGCCGATCCGGCGCTGGGGCTGACCGGGCGGCTCAACATCACGGTGCGGGAGTCGGGGCTGGGGGAGTAGCCGGGGAGGGTTTCCCTGGGGGGCGCGAGGTCGTCCCGTCCGCCACTGGTTCGCCGGTTCACCGACTTGCCAGTTCACCGACTCACTGACTGAGTGACTCGCCGACTCGCCGACTCGTCTACTCGTTCGAGTGAACTGGGGGTTCCGGGCCGCTGTGCGGGAATGACCAGGGTCGCCGGAGAATTCGAGTGAGCTGGAGAATTCGTTCGGAGTCAGGAGAGGAAGCGTGTGCGCATGAGTACCCCCGTCGACGATCTTGTCGATCTGCTCGACCTCGAGCAGATCGAACTCAACATCTTCCGTGGGCGCAGCCCCGAGGAGGCGCTGCAGCGGACGTTCGGCGGTCAGGTCGCCGGGCAGGCGCTGGTCGCGGCAGGGCGCACGGTGGATGACGAGCGCCCGGTCCACTCGCTGCACGCCTACTTCCTGCGCCCCGGTGTCCCCGGTGTGCCGATCGTCTACCAGGTCGACCGAATCAGGGATGGTCGCTCCTTCACCACCCGTCGGGTGCTAGGCATCCAGGGTGGCCGGTCGATCTTCGCGCTCACGGCCGACTTCCACAGACCCGAGGAAGCGGGTATCGAGCACCAGTACCCGATGCCTGCCGTCGCCGCCCCCGAGGGCCTGCCGAGCGCGCTGGACGAGGTCGGCTCCCGGCTCGGCGAGCTGCCCCCGTTCATCAGTCGCCGCCAGCCCTTCGACATCCGGTACGTCGACCGGCTGCGGTGGAGCAAGGAGGAGCTGGCGGGAGTCGAGGCGCGCAGCGGCGTCTGGCTGCGCACCAACGGCCCGCTGCCGGACGATCCGCTGATACACGTCTGCGCCCTCACCTATGCCAGTGACATGACGCTGCTGGACGCCGTCCGGGCCCCGGTCGAGCCACTGTGGGGCGAGCGGAACTTCGACATGGCCTCGCTCGACCACGCGATGTGGTTCCACCAGCCGTTCCGGACGGACGACTGGCTGCTGTACCAGCAGGAGTCCCCGATCGCGCACGGCGCGCGCGGCCTGGCACGTGGGCAGATCTTCGACCGGCACGGCCGTCTGGTGGTGTCCGTGGTGCAGGAAGGGCTGTTCCGTCCGCTGAAGCGCCACGACGGGTAGGTGATGCCCGTGGCCGGTGTCGCCGTGCCCGGTGCTGGCGTGCCTGGTGTTGTCGGGCCCTGTGTCGTGCCGACGTGTGTTGTGCCCCGTTTCGGTGCGTTGCCGCCGTGTTGCGGTTTCGGCGGTTTCGAGCCGACGGGAATGATCCGTCCGCGTGGACGGTGTTGTGGATGACCGAGGCGGGCGGCCCGAACGGCGGGCCGTCCACGGACAGACCGGGAGGGTGGACCGATGACGGCGACGGCCGCGGAGGACTGGAAGCACTGGAGCGACGGTCGGGCGGCGTCGGTGAGCGCGCCGCACGGCCAGCTCGCACTCACCGGCACGCACTGGCTGGAGCCGGAGCCCGCCGAGATCCCCGGCCTGCCCGGGCGCTGGTGGTCCGACGCCGAGGGCGTCCGGGTCCGGGCGGAGGCGTCCGACGGCATCATGGTCGACGGCGCCGGCGCACCGGTGGACGGCGACGTGCTGCTCCGCCCGGACAGCGACCCGGCCGCCGGCACCGCCACCCTGGGCGCCCTGCTGCTCGTCCCGATCGAACGCGAGGGCGAGCTGGCCCTTCGGGTCTTCGACCCGGCGGCACCCCGGCGGACCGCGTTCGCGGGCATCGCCGCCTACCCGTACGCGCCCGAGTGGGCGGTGCCCGCCGTCTTCACCCCGTTCGAGGACGGTGACGCGCAGTCGGTCGTGGTCCCGAACGCCGACGGGCGGGAGCGCCCGCTGGCCGTCTCCGGGCAGATCGCCTTCACCGTGGCGGGCGAGCACCGCACCTTGACCGTCAGCAGGTCGGGCGAGCGGCTCAGCGGTGTGATCGCCGACGCGACCAGCGGCATCGACACCTACCGCTTCCGCTTCATCACCCTGCCGGCACCCGACGCCGAGGGCCGTACCGTCCTCGACCTCAACCGGGCCTACCTGCCGCCGTGCGCCTTCTCGGACCACTTCATCTGTCCGTTCCCGCCGCCGGGCAACCGGCTGGACTTCGCGGTGGAGGCGGGGGAGAAGCAGGTGCTGAGCCGGTAGTGGGCGGGGGCGGCGCCCTGCTCGCGGCGGGGCCCGGTGCGAGGGCGTCCGGGGGCGGAGCGGAGCATGGGGGGCTATGTCGAACAATCAACATTCCACCCCGTCCTCCTCTCCCTCGCCCGCTTCGCCCCCTCCGTCGTCCGTCGCGGAGCCCGAACCCGAACCCCAACTCGATCCCGGGCCGGGGGACGGCCCCGGGCCGGAGGCAGCTGCCGGTGCGCCCTGGTACCGGCGGGCGTTCGCCGATCTCAGCCCGCTGCGCGACCACCCGGACTACCGCCGCGTCTGGGCCGGACAGGCCATCTCCTCCATAGGCCAGCAGATGACGGCCGTCGCCGTCTCCGTCCAGGTCTACGACCTGACCGGCTCCGCCTTCGCGACCGGGCTCGTAGGCATCTTCTCCCTCGTCCCGCTGGTCGCCTTCGGCCTCTACGGCGGCGCCATCGCCGACACCGTCGACCGGCGGCGGCTGGGCCTGATCGGCTCGACGGGCCTGGCGGTCGTCTCCGCCGTCCTGGCCGCGCAGGCGCTCGCCGGCCTCGGCCTGGTCGCCGTCCTGTACGCCGCCGTCGCAGTCCAGGCCGGCTTCTTCGCGATCAGCTCGCCAGCCCGCTCAGCGATGATCCCCCGCCTGGTGCCCAGCCACCAGCTCCCGGCGGCGAACGCTCTGAACACCGTCAGCATGAACCTCGGCCTCACCGTCGGCCCGATGCTCGGCGGCGTCCTGATCGGCGCGTACGGCGCCCAGGCCGCCTACCTGATCGACACCGTCGCCTTCACCGCCACCCTCTACGCGATGTGGCGCCTGCCCGCCATGCGGCCGCTCGGCGAGCGCAAGGGCCGCGCCTCCGTCCTCGACGGCCTGCGCTTCCTGCGTGAGCAGCCCAACCTGCGCACCAGCTTCCTCGCCGACCTGGCCGCGATGGTCTTCGGCATGCCGCGCGCCCTCTTCCCGGCCATCGCGATCACCTTCTACGGCGGCGACGCCGGCACCGTCGGCCTGCTGGTCTCCGCCCCGGCCGTCGGCGCCCTGGTCGGCGCGCTCTTCTCCGGCTGGGTCGGCCGCGTGCGCCGTCAGGGTCTCGCCGTCCTCGCCGCCGTCGCCGCCTGGGGCCTGGCCATCGCGGCCTTCGGCGCCCTCCACAACCTCTGGCTCGGCCTCCTGCTGCTCGCGGTCGCGGGCTGCGCCGACACCATCAGCATGATCTTCCGCAACACGATGATGCAGGTCGCAGCCCCGGACGAGATGCGTGGCCGCCTCCAGGGCATCTTCATCGTCGTCGTGGCCGGCGGCCCCCGCCTCGGCGACTTCGAGTCCGGCACCGTCGCCGCCCTCACCAACCCCGCCACCTCCGTGATCACCGGCGGCCTCGCCTGCGTCGCCGCCGTCCTCCTCCTTGCCGCCCGCCGCCCCGCCTTTCTCGCCTACGACGCCCGCCACCCCACCCCCTGAACCACCCAACCCCGAACCTGGCAGCGAGCACCCCCCGACGTGCTGTATTGTTTTCCACGTCGCCGGGACAACCGGAGACAAGGTCGAGAAGCCCACAGCGGAGCCCCCCAGGCCCCGCCGTAAGCACCAAGACCACGGGACGTGGCGCAGCTTGGTAGCGCACTTGACTGGGGGTCAAGGGGTCGCAGGTTCAAATCCTGTCGTCCCGACTGGAGTTCGCTCCATTGTCGCAGGTCAGGGCCTTGTTTCACGAGAGTGGAGCGGGGCCCTTGATCGTTTTCAGGGCCTGCCTCTCACAACTTCTCACATCGGTAATGATCATGGTCAGCCGAGCAGCTCGCCGAGCTTCTCCGAACCCGCCTTGAGGCTCTGCGGGTCGGGGTGCACGTAGACCCGCTTCGTGAAGCTGAGGTCCGAGTGACCGGCCCAGGCGGAGACCACGGTGTCCGGGACGCCGTTGTTGGCCATCCAGGAGAGCGTGGCGTGGCGGGCGTCGTAGAGGCGAACCTTTCGAACGCCGGCGGTCTCCATGAGCTTGTACGCCTCGCGCCGGAGCTTGTCCGTCTTGAGCGGGTTTCCCAGCTCGTCCACGAGAACATATCCGGTGTCGTTGTAGGCGGTTCCGGCCGCGAGTTTCTCCGCCGCCTGGATCGCCTTGAAATTCTTCAGGGCCTTGAGGGCGGGTGCCGGCAGGGGAAGAGTGCGCTTTCCGGCTTCGGTTTTGGTGTCCTTCTCGACGACCTTGTTGCGCGATCCCTTCTCCAGTGTGCGGTCGTAGACGATGGTGCGGGTGTTCTGGACGGCGATCGTGCCGCTTGCATTGAGGTCGACGTCCTCGTCCCAGCGTGCGCCGCAGACTTCGGCGGGGCGTTCGGCGATGAGTGCCAGCATCATTGCGGCGTAGAGGCGGTGACCCTTGATGGCGCCGAGGAACGCCTTGACCTCGGCCTCGTGCCACGGGATGTTGTTGGGCTTGTTCGCCTCAGCCTTCTTCTTGGCATCGCGTGAGATCGTGACGTGCTGGGCGACGTTGCGCACCACCAGGCCGCGGCGTACGGCGAGGTTCAGCGCGGCGCGCAGGCGGCCCAGGGCCAGTCGCACGCTCCTGACGCCGAGTCCGGTGCCGGGTCGCCCGCCGCGACGGCGACCGCTCGTCAGCATCCAGTCCACGAGGGCCTCGATGTCGTCCTCGGTGAGGCTCTGGAGTTCCTTGTGGCCGCTGTGGGCGCGCACCGGCACCATCGCGCTCTCGTAGTTGGATGCGGTCCCTTCCTCGACGTCGCGCGTCGCGCTCTTGAGCCAGATGTCCAGCAGGTCGTTCAGCGTCATCTTGCTCGGGGCCACGAACGAGCCGGTGCCGAGCTCGTGACGTATGCGGGAAAGCTCGGCCATCGCCTCCTTCTTGGTCTTGAAGGTCCGAGTGAGCTGCTTGCGCTTGCCCTCGGCGGTGACGCCGATGTCAACGACCAGGCGGTAGCGGACGCTGCCGTCCTTGTGGACGATCTTGCGTATGGGTTCCTTCACGTAGCTTCCTTCATTCTCTGTCTTCTGTGCGTACTGCGTCCTCGGCCTGATCGACGGCCGAGAGATCGTCGGGGAGCACGGGCGGGACGAGACCCCGCTCACGCATCCGCGTCCGGAAGGAGGCCAGCTCCTTGCGGTCAGCGTCCGCGTACTCCTCATAACCAGCGGCCAGCTCCAGAAGAGCGGCTTTGCGGTCCGGGGCCGGTGTGGTGCTCGCGGCCCGGCGCCGCTCTGTTGCCAGTGCTGCGGATGCTCTGGCGGCGGCGGCGAGGTCGGCGTGCGCCCGGAAGGTGTCCAGCACGTCGCGAGCGCTCCCCGGTGGCGCCGGATCTGCGGCCGGTGTCTCCCCGGTGAACCAGGCAAGTGCATCCCAGGTGGGGACCTCCTGGCCGGGCAGAACCTCGACGGTCTCGGCGGAACCAAGAGGGAACAGCAGGGTGATCGGTGGCACCCCGAGCACGTCTGCGAGGACAGCGAAGTCGGTGAGCGTGATGGTGCTCCGGCGCCCTGATTCCAGGTTCTTGATCGTCTGATCGGTGATCTCCGGCAGGCCGCGAGCGGCGCAGCCGTCCGCGACCGCCGACATCGTGAGGCCAGCCGCCTTCCGGGCCTCGCGCATGGACTGGGCTACCCGGGTGGTGAAGGTCGTCGACCAATGCTCTGGGGTCATGGATGCACTTTACGATCAGAAAAAGTGCTGCTGCAACTCCGTGATACAAACTGACGGCATCACTGCAGCACGTCTAGCGACCAGGAGAGCATCATGGCGGCACCCACCTCCGACGGCATGAGCGCGCCCGAACTGCTCGCCCTTCCGGTGGCGATCGACCTCGACACGGCCAACCGGGCGCTGAGGATCGGCCGGTCCACCGGGTATGCGCTCGCGAAGGCAGGCGAGTACCCCGTCCGCGTCCTGCGACTCGGCAGTGCCTACCGCGTTGTGACCGCGGACCTGCTGGCGCTACTCGGCGTCACGGGCCACGGAGGGGCGGCCGAGGGCCACGGGGCCCTCGGGGTGGAAGAGGCACACAAGTTGTGCGCATAGAAAGCTCATCCTGGCCGCCCATGCCAGGCGGCCAGGATGAATGCGGTCATCAAGTTGGGATCTGAGCGCCAGGTCGACCGCGGGACCTTCGCCACCCACAAGAGCGGCACCAGGACGTGCTGGCCGTTCCCCGCTCGCCCGGATCGAGACCGCGCGCTGGGGCCGCGTGGTTACCCGCACGGTGGACGAGGTGGTGGGCTTGCAGCTGTCCTACAACTTCGGCAGTCCGCGCCAACACGGCTCGGACGCGAAGGCACTCACGACCGAGTGCGCGAGGCCTGCTGTCCGCCGATCCGTCGGGCATATTCGGGGAGGCCGTGCGCACGGAGGTCGTCATCGTTCGCCGTCCTTGGCGGCGCCGGGGCTGGAGTCTGGTGCTGGCGTAGTGAACTCCAGTAGCGGATCGGTGACCGCCTCGCGCCAGCGCTCGCGGTGGCCGCTGGCTCGCAGCCGGAAGTAGACGGTCTCCCGGCGCTCGTCGGCTGCGGTGCCGAAGTGCCCGCCAATGTTGTGGGCGAGCAGGTAGTGGACGAGGACCAGGCTCCCGGCTGGACCGGTGACCTGGAGCGGGGCTGGCAGCTCGACGGGCGGGTACGGAATGGCGTCGCGCAGCGCGTCTGCTCCGTGTTCGTGCAGCCAGGTGGCGGTACGCAGGTGGCTTCCGGGCCAGACCCACAGGTTGCCGCGGTCGCGCTGGCTCTGATCGGTCAGCGGGAGGCCGGCCAGAACGGTGAAGGTGCCGGGGCGGCCGTCGTCTTCGGTCGGGGTGAGGCCGTCGATGTGCGGGGCACCGGGGTGGTGCGGGTGCGGCGGGAGCGTGAACGCCAGCTGGGCGACCTCGGGTACGGGCAGGCCGAGGTCGGCCCGCAGGAACGGGCGGACGATGTCGTTGATGCCGCTGTCCTCGTAGAGCGCGCGCAGATCGGCGTCGTCGGCGAGGGCCGGCCACAGGAAGTACGGGCCGGTGTGGTCGGAGCTGGGCGGCGTGAGGGAGAGGTGGTGAGCGAGCAGCCCGCGCCAGCGGCGGATCTGCCTGGTGGTGAGGATGCCGGGCATGACGCAGTAGCCGTCACGGCGAAATGCGCTGACAGCACGGGGAGTTGTCATCTCCATCAGGCCATGGAAGCGCCGGAGAGCGGCCCGGGCAACGGGATTTCAGCGCGGCCCGGCTTCCTGCCCCCGGACCGCTCGTTTCTCCGGCGGTCTACTCGTGGCGGGTGTCTTGGCCGGCAAGTGGTCAGTCCAGGAGCTTCTCCACGGTCCGGTGCGCGGCGAGGAAGCGCTCAGCCCGCTGCAGGAGCACCGTGTCACCGAGTTCGCTCAGGTGGACGCCATCGCTCCACAGTCCGGCAACCCCGTGGTCGGCGGGCGCTGAGGCCAACTGTCGGGCGGTCGCGATAAACGGCGCCCACACGTCGAGGAACAGCGCGCCGTGGTCGGCAGCAGCCTTGGCTGCGACCTCGTTGTAGCGGGCCAGCTCGGCGTTCATCTTCCCGACGGTCTCCGGCTCCTCGATCGCACCGAACGGCGTCTCGGAGATCACGACGACCTGACGGGAGTACCCGCCGAGCTGCGCCAGCATCACATTGATGTGCCTGGTGTATTCCTCGATGTCGACCGCCTCGGCCATGCGGCCCTGAAAGCGGCGCCAGACGTCGTTGATGCCGCATCCGAGGATCACCAGGTCGTAGTCGACGCTATTCGTGGTGCGGTCGTCGGCGACGATCTTGGCGATGTCTCGGCTGGTGGCGCCGCCTTCGCCGTGGTTGCGGATGTCGAAGGTGACGTGGGGGAAGCCGACCCGGAGCCCGAGGGCGACCCGGTGGACCCAGCCGCGTTGGTGCCAGCCCTCGACGGTCACCTTCGAGCCGACCGCGGGGAGGTTCGCCTGGTCGGTCAGCTGGGCGTTGTAGCCCTCCAGGTGCTCCATGATGCTCGTGCCGAAGAAGCCGAGGGTCAGGGCGCGCCGGTCCTCGCCGATTGTCAGGGCGCGGCCGCGCTGGGCGCGCAGCCGGGTGGCGGCGCTGGTGTCCTCGCTGGTGCCGGTCATCGGGGAGAGTCCCGTTCGCTGGATTCGGATGCTGGCCGAGGGCCTGGTCACAACGTACCGTTTGTGAGCACCTAGTGGCGGTCAGTCAGTTAAGGCCGTCCTCGCTCACCAGGAAGGGGCCGATGGCGAGCCTATCCAGTGGGCCGGCGGCGAACGTGGCGACCGCGTCCCGGGGCATACACACAATCGGCTCCGCCTCGTGGTTGAAGCTGGGCGGCCGACCGGTCTGTTCGGCGAAGGAGGCCAGCAGACGCGCGTAGGGGTTGGTGTCGTCGCGGGCGACAGTCTGCGGGCGCAGGATGCCGCCGGTGTGGACGGCCGCCGGGGTCAGCTCCCAAGGCCCGTTTCCTCCTGCACCTCCTGCTCGGCCAGGGGCAGAAGACCGGCGAGATCGCAGCCCTTCCGCGCTGTGGTCAACTGATTCCCCAGCCCGACGCAGCCCTTCACTCAGTTAAGGACCCGCCTCATGCGTGCCAGTGAACTGACCCTCGGCCGGACGTTCGGCGTCACCTTCGAGCACGGCGAGGACTTCTTCGACGCCCCGTGGCGGTGGCGCTCGCCGAAGCCGTGGCCGGCGCGCAGGAGGTCGCGGTACTCGCGGGCTGGCGGTTGAGCGTCCACGAGCGGGGCGAGCCTGTCGTCGCGCACCTCGTGCAGCGTGCCGTCGCGGCCGATGGCGATGACGGGGCTGTCACCGAGGACCGCAGCCTCGATCTGGTGCGCCCGCCGTCGCACGATCGCCACGGTGGAGGCCGGGGACGAGCCGGGGGCAAGCGCGTTGCTGGTGGCCACGGTGTCGATTGCGGTGGCGAGCACCTGGCGCAGGTCCATGTCGGGATCGCGGGTGAGGAGTTCGGCGATGGACGAGCCGAGGGTGTTGGCGTACCAGCCGCCGCGGGGCTGGTCGTCGGTGACGGTGGAGACGCCGTCCAGGACGATCACGGCGCGGTCGGTGGTGAACACGCGGTCCTCGCTGGGGCGAGCGGGCCCGGCGAGTTTGCCGATGCGGACAGTGGAGCCGCCCACCAGGGCCGTGCGAGAATCGGCACTGGGATTGGTCTGCATGAAGAACTCCGATCTGGACAGGTTCGGGCCAATGTCAGTGTTGTGGCACGGCAGGACACAGCGGGCCGGCAGCCCGGGGCCCGCAACGGCCAAGGCCAGGTGGGGATTACCAGCCGTGCAGAGCGTCGGTGATCAGGGCGCGGGCGTCCTGTCCGTAGACGGCGGATTCCTGGAGCAGCCGGAAGGCCCGGTGGAAGAGGCCGACGCGCTTGGGGTCGGTGATGGTCTCGCATCCGCGGTAGCCCTCCACCTCCACGCGGGTGCCGTCGTGGATGCCGAAGCCGTCGCCGGGGTAGACGTGCAGGCAGGCTCGGGCCGGGATGATCCCCAGTCGCAGGCCCGGCGTGTCGAGGGCAGCCAGCAGGTGCTGCAGTTGGGCGCGCATCACCTCGGGGCCGCCGATGCCGGTCAAGAGGGCCTGTTCTCCGAGCAGGACGTGGTAGGTCCGGCCGTCCTGCCCGAGGTAGCGGGCGCGGGCGGTGCGTTCGGCCGCGCCGGCGTGCGAGTCGTCGGGGAGCTGGTGCAGGTTGGCGACCATGCGTAGGACCTCCTGCGCGTACGCGGGAGTCTGCAGGTTGCCCCAGATGAGGTCGGGGCTGTGTCCGGCGTAGTCGCTGGTGGCGGCGGTGAGTTCGTGGAAGGCGCGCTGGATGTGCTCGGTGCCGCGGGTCAGCAGGTCGTCCCACGAGGTGGCGTCGGACGGCTGCGGCGTTTCAGGCGAGTTCGGTGCGCTCACTGGCTTCTCCCTGCTGGTCGGATCGGCTTGGATCGGGGACTACCGAGTGGGCGTGTCAGGCACTGGCGGTGGTCTGGTGGGGCAGGCGGTCGCCGAGGTCGTACTGGGCGGCCTGGAGGAGATAGCTCTCGCGGTAGCGCGTGGCCGGCTCCTGGGCCATCAGCTCGGAGTGGCTCCCCTGTTCTACGAGGCGGCCGTGGTCGAGAACGAAGATGCGGTCGGCCTTGGCGGTGGCACCGAGGCGGTGGGTGATGAGGACGACGGTGACGCCGAGGGCGGTGAGCTGGCGGATCTGCTCGAACGCCTCGACCTCGGTTTCCGGGTCCATCGCGGACGTCGGCTCGTCGACCACCACAAGAGCGGGGAGCCGGCCGTGGGCATCCGGCGTGGTCAGCCGCAGGTGGGTGCGGGCGAGGGCGACCTTCTGCCACTGTCCGCCCGAGAGACCGACACCGCCCTCGAAGCCCTTGGCGACGAGGGTGTCCCAGCTGCGGGGCAGCTCTTCGATCACCGGGTGGAGATCGGCGTAGTCGGCGGCGCTCTCCAGCTGCCGCTGGTCGCAGGCGACTTCGGGGCGGCCGAGGAGCAGGTTGGCGCGCAGGGTGAAGGACCAGCGCTGGAAGTTCTGGGCTAGCAGGGCGACGCTGCTGAAGAGTTGGTCGCGGTCGGCGGTCGCGGTGTCGATGCCGTCCCACCGGACGCGGCCCTGGTGCGGCTGGTAGACCCCGCACAGGATGTTGGCCAGGGTGGACTTGCCCGAACCGTTGGCTCCCACCAGGGCGATGACCTTGCCCCGGGGGATCGTGAGGGTGACCTTGTCGAGCGCGGGGGTGTCGCGGCCGTCGTAGGTGAAGGAGACGTCCTCGACGGTGATCGTCTCGGGGCGCTCGGGCAGCGGGGTGCCGCCGGTGGGGATGGCACGGCGGTGGCCCTCGCGGCGCAGCTGGTCGAGGTCGCGGACGAACAGGCTTTCCTCGTACAGGCCGTTGATCTGGGAGACGAGGCCGCCGATGCTCGTGGAGCCGGTGCGGATGGCGACGACGGCGGTGCCGGCGGCGGCGAGCGGGATCGTGCCGTTGATGACGAGCGAGCCGAGGAGGGCGAACGCGCCGAGGGTGGCGGCGCCGGCCAGGGCGGCGGAGAGCAGGTCGGTGTGGGCCTTCGCTCCGGCGAGGCGGGCCTGTTCCTGTTCGGCGGCGCGGGCCATCTGCTCGTAGTGGTGGAGGATGAACGGCCCGGCGGCGTACACGCGCTGCTCGGCCGCGGAGTAGGGGCGGATGAGCATGTCCGCGAGCAGGGTGCTGGCCCGGTTGTGCTGGAGCCAGGCCCGGGTGGAGGCGTAGTGGCGGCGGGCGGTGCGTACCGCGCCCCATCCGCGCGGGGCGGCGATCAGCACCAGCATGGGCAGTAGGGCGGGGTGGAGGACGGACAGGACGCCGGCGGCGGAGACGAGGCCGAAGGTGGCGGTGAGGACGGAGGTGGCCTGGCCGATGATGCTTTGCAGCGACATCGCGCCCCAGCGGGCGCTGTCGACCTCGGCGAGGAATGCCGGGTCTTCGATGGCCTCCAGCTCGGAGCGGCTGACGATGCCGAGGAACTCGATGGTGGCCCTGCGGAAGACCGCTGGCTTGAGGCGCTCGCCCGCCCAGCCCGAGGCTGCGGACAGCACCGAGGACAGGCCCGCGATCACCCCGACCGCCACGATCGCCGGCACGGCGGCCCGCAGCACGTCGGCGACCTCGCCGGGAGCGAGCAGGGCCGTCAGCGCGTGGTTGGTGGCGATCAGCGCGACGGCCGCCGCCAGGCCGCGCAGCAGCTCGGCGCCGACCAGGGTCACCAGCGCCGCGCGGTCGGCGTCCCAGGCCATCCGCCCGGCCAGACGCAGGAAACCCGGCATCTGCCGCGCCACCGCCCAGAACGTCACCTTGCCGCTGGCCATCTCATGCTTGGCCCAGCCGTAGTCGTAGCGCATCGGCCCGCCGAACAACAGCTGCTCGCTGTCCGGCACCGGGTCCGTCGAGGTCTCGGGTGCGCTGGTCACATATTCCCTTTCGCAGAGGGGGGATCGCGATGGTCGGGGGCCGGTGCCGTCAGGGACCGGCGTAGCCGCGGGCGGTCGGCGCGGACCGGGCAGGGCCGAACCGGCTGGCACCGCGCCCGGCGGGCGCACCCGCCCGGCACGGTGCCGACCGGGCGCCGGTCACGTCTCGACGAGCTGCCGCTGTCCGGAGGCGGGGTCGAATCCGTGGGTGGAGAACGCTGGCCCGCCGGCCAGGTACGCCTCCACCGCGGCCTTGGAGGTCGGGAACATCGGGCTCGGCAGGACGCCTGCGGCCGGGTGCCAGCGCACCTCCAGGTGCTTGTCCGGCTCGACGTTGACCAGCTCGCCCGTGAACTCGCTAGTGGCGAAGACGAACAGCATGAACCCGCCGAGCCCGTCCCAGCCCTCCTTGGCCTGGATGGTGTGCACCAGGCGCAGGCCGGACGGCTTGACGATGAGCCCGGCTTCCTCACGTAGCTCCCGGGCGGCAGCATCGGGGATCTCTTCCCCGGGGTCGACCTTTCCACCCGGGATCGTCCACGCGGGGCCCGGGGTCCAACTGCGCTGGGCGTAGTGGACGGTGGCGATCCGGTCGGTGTTCAGGTCGTGGACGATGACGCCGACCGACAGCCTGTTCGTCTCGTGCATCAGGGGCTCCTGGTTGAAGGTTGAGGGGGTAAATGGAGGGGGCGACGGTCGAGTACCTGCGCTTCTACATGTCGCGCGGGGGCAACTCCGAGAGCGCGGTCTCGCGCATGATGCGGTCGACCGTGTCGTGGAGGGTGCTGTCGGTGCCGATGACGGTCTCGATTCCGCCGGGAAGGACGTCGTGTTCGCGGTACCAGTCGCGCAGTTCACGCTCGGTGACGGCTGTCAGGTACTCGCGATCGGCCTTCGAGGCGTGCCGGACCAGCGTCTCGTCGATCGGGATGTCGAGGTAGTAGCAGCGGGTGACGCCGCGGTGGTCGCCCACCAGGCGGGTGAGCATCTCGCCGTAGTGGTCGGCGTACAGGATGCCTTCGATGACGACGTGGTAGCCGGCGCCCAGCGCGTACCGTGCCACGGTGTCGATAAGGCCGATGTTCGCGCCGCCGGGCCGGTCCCGCTCGCGCAGCACGATGCGGCGCAGGTTGTCCTGCCCGACGACGGCAAGGCCTCGCCCGAACCGGTCCCGAATGCCCGCCGCCACCGACGACTTGCCCGAGGCCGAGTTTCCCCGAATGACCACGAGCCGGGTCTCCGCGCTCCCCGCAGGCGTCCCGGCTGCCGGGAGCCCCGGGTGGCTCGTGGTGCTCATGCCGGCCATCCGACGACGGACAGCGGGCGGCCGGCGGTGATCTGCGCGAGCGCGTCGGCGGTGTAGCCGACGATCGGCTCCGGAAGGTCGTCCAGCGGCCAGAAGCGGAGGGCGGTGCATTTGTCCGGTTCGCGGTTGGTGATCTTGCCGGTGTAGGTGCGCGGGGCGAAGAACAGCTGGAGGCGTCCGGCACCGTCGTCGGCGTCGAGGTGGTGAAGGGTGTGCACCAGGTCGAGATCCTCTTCCCGAATGGTGATGCCGAGCTCCTCGTCGGCCTCACGGGCCATGCCAGCCAGGACGGACTCTCCCGCTTCGAGGTGGCCTGCCGGAGCATGCCAATGTTGAGCGGCGAACGTGGTGTTGGCGCGCTGTCCGAGCAGCACCCGGCCGTTCTCAATCAGGACCAGGTGGACTCCCACGACCAGCGTGTGCGGCACGGGACATCTCCTTCCCAGGGGGGAACCGGCGCGGGGAGCGTGGCCGGTTCAGGGCATGGCAAAGCTGCGATCAAACTGGTGATCGTTCGTCGTACGTGAGTGCGTAGGCAGGTTTCCCACCGTAGGCCGCCCGGCAGGGCCGCGTCGGCGTGTCGCGGCAGAAGCCACACGATCCGGTGAACAGCCCCAACTCGTCATACTGATAGGGCTGTTGCGGATCGAACAGGGCAGTGTGCCACGGGGGACTGACAATCGCGCCAAGCGGCGGGAGGCGGGCGTTCGCATCTCCGCCAGGGCGCTGATCCGGCTCCGGAGACGCTCGGCGTCGCGGGTGCTTCCGCGGTTTTCGTACCGCCGGAGGCTCGCGGTGTACACGGGGTCCGGGCGGCAGAGCGTTCGGCGGCCTGCCCGAGGAGGTCGGCGGCGTAGGTCGATTGCGCCTCTCCGAGTAAGGCTCGGGCCCCGGCAACGTTCAGCCGACGCACCTCGCTGCTGCCCACTACGCCACCACGGTGGCGGGGAGCGCCTGGTCGACGGCGGCGCGCGGCCCGGGCAGTGCCGGGCGTCGGGCTTGCGGTCGGCTGGCCAGGCGAACGGCGGCGTCCGTCATGCTCCAGTGGGAGAAGCCCTGCGGGTAGTTCCCGAGCTGCCGCCGGGCGAGGGGGTCGTACTCCTCGGCGAGAAGCCCGAGATCGCTGTGGAGGGCGAGCAGATGGCCGAGCAGCTCGCGGGCTTCGGCGTGCCGGCCGATGACGGCAAGGCTCTCGGCCAACCAGAACGAGCAGGCCAGAAAGGCTCCCTCATGGCCGGCGAGCCCGTCCACGTTGCCGTCGGCATTCCCGCGGGTGGCGTAGCGCAGCACCAGCCCGTGCTCGGTGAGCTCGCGCTGGACAGCCTCCACGGTGCGGATGACACGCTTGTCGTCCGGCGGCAGGAAGCCGACCAGGGGCAGGAGCAGCAGGGAGGCATCGAGGGCCCGGCCGCCGTAGGACTGGGTGAAGGTGCCGGTCTCGGAGCTGAAGCCGCGCGCGCAGACGTCGGTGTGGATCTCCGCGCGCAGGTGGGCGAGCTGGACGAGGACGGCAGGGTCGGTGGCGCTCCGGCGTTCCAGCAGCCGCAGCGTCCGGTCCACGGCGACCCAGCACATGACCTTGGAGTGGGTGAAGTGCCGTGCCGGGCCGCGGATTTCCCAGATGCCCTCGTCAGGCTCGTGCCAGCGCTGCTCCAGCTGTTCGGCGAGCGCCAGGAGCAGGGCGTCGCACTTCGGGGACGGGGGGAGGCCAGCGTCCTCGGCGAGCAGCAGGGTGTCGGCGAGTTCGCCGTAGACGTCGAGCTGGAGCTGGTCGGCGGCGCCGTTGCCGATGCGCACCGGCCGGGAGTCGTCGTAGCCGGGCAGGTGGTCCAGGACCTCCTCGTCGAGGTCGGCGTCGCCGTTGACGCGGTAGATCGGCTGGAGGCGCTCAGGGTTGACGGTGTCGACCAGCCAGTTGCGCCACTGCCGGGCCTCCTCGAGGAATCCGAGCCGGAGCAGCGCGGCGATGGTCAGCGCGCTGTCGCGCAGCCAGACGTAGCGGTAGTCCCAGTTCCGTTCCCCGCCGAGCTGCTCGGGCAGGGAGGTGGTGGGCGCGGCGACGACACCTCCGCCCGGGTGGCAGAGCGCCTTGAGAGTGAGGGCGGAGCGCACCACCGCCTCGCGGTCCGGGCCGCGGTAGGTGCAGCCGGCTGCCCACTGCTCCCAGAACTCCGCGGTCGCGTCGAGCTCGGAGAAGGCGTCGGGCGGCTCGGGCGCGGGACGGTGAGAGGGAGCCCACGCGAGGGTAAGCACCACGATCTGGCCGGCGCGGACGGTGAAGTCGGCCCGGCACACGCCCCGCCCGTTGGCGGTGTGCTGGGGGCCGTCGAGCCAGTACGAGTCCGGGTGGGCGGCCACCCACAGCCGCGAGGCTCCGCGGGTGATCCGCTCGATGCGCGGCCGGGTGGCGCCGTATCCGGGGCGGGGGCGGAAGACGCTGGCGACGCGGACCGCGCCGCTGACGCCTTCGACGATCCGGAAGATTCGCGGCTCCGCGGGGTCACTGACTGTGGGCGCCGGCATGAAGTCGGTGACCGCGACGGTCCCGGTGGGCGTGTCCCACTCCTGGCGCAGGACCAGGGAGTTGCCCACGTAGTGGCGGCGGTCGGCCGCGGGGGGCGGTGAGCCGTCGTAGACGGCCGGGCCGACGCGCCACAGGCCATGGTCGGCGGTGCCGAGCAGCGAGGCGAACACCGCCGGCGAGTCGAAGCCGGGCAGGCAGGCCCAGTTGATGGAGCCGTTCGGGCGGACCAGGGCGGCGGACGCGGTGTTGCCGAGGAGAGCGTGGTCCTCGATCCAGGAAGGGGCGGTGGTGGTGCGCATGGGGTCCTGACGTGGGCTGGTGGGTGGGTGGTCAGCGGCGAGCGGGGGCTGGGGCTGGGGCTGGGGCTGCGAGCGCGGCGAGGGCGGCGGCGACGGTGTCGGCGAGCGTGTCGGCTACCGGCAGCCACGGCATGAGGCTCGCGAGTAGCACGCGGTTGGCCTGTTGAACGGGGTCGCCCGGGTCGCAGCCGACGACCACCGTCCCGCCGTACGGGGAGAACAGACCGGCCTCGTAGCAGTCGTGCACGCGCACGTGCCCGATCGGGTTCCAGAACAGGACGACGTCGGTGCACCGGATGTTGCGGTCCTGCCAGCCGAACGGCTGCCACGCGAGGTAGATGTCGGTGGCCGGATTGCGCGACGGTCGAGGGTTGAGCACCGTGCCGTCGAAGCCCGCAGCCGCGAACAGGTCGACCGCGTCGCTCTGCCAGTCCGGGCAGCCAACGGTTGCTCCGGCGAGGAACACCGCTGGGCGGCCGTCCGGCTCGTACGGCTGCGGTGCCTCGACGTATCGAAGGTTCACCGGGCGCCGCCGGAGGAAGTAGGTCCGTGGAGGACGGTGAGGATGATCATCTGTTCTCTGAGGTCGAAGGGGTGCGGCCCTGGCCCGAACGGCCGCCATGGGTACTGCGGGTTGCTGTTCAGCCGGACCGGCGGCGCTCGCCGGGGCGATCCGAGGCGTTCGGGGGCGGCGGGCGGTGGCCTACCAAGCGGTCGGCCACGCCGAGGGTGCACAGCGCGACGACGGCGAAGGTGCCCAGGTAGAGCGGCTGTCTGAAGGCGGCGCGGTGATCCAGCAGGTAGATGGCGCCGCCTCCGATCAGAACGCCGAGGAGGAAGCAGAGCGCGGCGAGACCGATGCGCCCGATGCCTCGGTGAGCGCTCACGGGGCCACCGCTTGCGGCTCTGTGGTGGGAACGAGCGGGCCGGCTGGCCACGCGGGGTCGATGCAGTTCAGCCAGACCAGCTGGGCGAGGACGCCGACGACGACGGCCTGCGGCTGGGAGTCGACGTTCAACTGGCTGAGCAGGCTCTTGGAGTAGGTGCGCATCGTGCTCGGCGCGATGCCGAAGTCGGCGGTCAGCTCGGGCGTGCTGCGCCCGCCCGCCCAACCGCGCAGAATCTGCAACAACCGCGGAGCCAACTGGGGGTTGATGGTCAGCGCTCCGCTGGGGTGCACCGGCTGGGTGACGATCCGGTGGGCGGCGGCCCATGCCGCGAGGTGCAGCACAGTGCGGGTGCCTGTCGTGACGAGCACCGCCTCGATCGCGCTGCGGACGTCGTCCCGTTGCAGCTTCGTGTCGGGGTCGGCGGCGATCTGGTCGTGACTGGCGCCGGCGGCGACCAGGACGATCAGCCGGCGCTCGGAGGCAGTGAGGGCGGGCAGGGGGCCGATGGCCACGGCGTCGTCTCCAGCGGGATGGTTCGGGCGGGTCACAGCTGCTGAGGGATCGGCATGCCGGGGGCAGCGAGGTGGAACAGCAGCCTCGGACCGAGCCGCTCGGCCTGGCCGGTGCCGATGACCAGGACGAGGTCGCCCTCGGCGGTCATCTCGAAGATCCGCTGCTCCGGGGCGGGTTCGCCCTGCCCGAGGCGGATGAGGTGGACCGTGCCCTGACCGAGCTTGTGAAGAGCGGCCTGCTCGACGGCCTCCAGCGGGTCGGGCCCGGTGTCCTCGGTCAGCGGGGTGCTGACCGGCAGCAGCACCGCGTGATCGGCGTCGGCGAGGGCGGCGCCGATTTCGGCGGCGTGCGCGCTGGTGCGGGCGATGCCGTCCGGTTCCACGACGACGACCACCGAGCCCTCGGTGAGCATCCTGGCGGCCGTGACATCCTGCTCGATCTCGCGCGGGTGCCGGGCACGGGAGTCCACGACGGTGACGCCAGCCTGAGTGCCGAGCACAGCCAGCGACCGCTCAGCCCCGCGGAAGCCGCCGGCGCGCTGGGTGACGGCCTGCGGGTCCTCCCCGACGACGAGGGCGGTGGCGATGGCTGCGCACACCGCCAGGGCGTGGTGACGGCCGGCGACCGGCACGGTGAACTGGTGCCGCTCACCCCCGTGGTGGAGGGTCAGGAGGTACTCGGTGCCGAGCCAGCGGGGCGGGAGGACCCATACGTCGGCGCTCTCCTCCAGACCGACCGTGACCACAGCGGGGCCGGGACGGTCGCTGAGTCGCTCGTGCACGATCTTGGCGCCCTTGTCCCACAGCGGCAGCACCACCGTGGCGGAAGCCCGGGCGAGGGCGGTGGCGGCGTCCAGAGCCTCGATGGTGTCCGTGAAGTGCGGGGCGTTCATCGTGGCGGTGGTGATCAGCGTCACGGCCGGGGTCGCCCTGGGGACGGGCTGCGGGCCGTGCGGGAAGCGGCTCCAGGAGGTGGCCTCGTGCGTGCCGGCGTCCGGGCACAGGTCCACGACCAGGCGCTGGCCGTGGATGCCCTGTCCGGGAACGCCGCCCTGGGTCGAAGCAGTAAGAATCCAGGAGGTACGGCCGTCGTCGAGGACTGCGGCCAGGGCTGCTGCCGCCGTGGCGGTGTCGTGGCTGCCGTAGACGGCCACCAGCGGCTCGCCGTGGTCCACGGTCAGCGTGGTGAGCGCCTGCGCGCGCGTGAGTACCGGCAGTCCCCGGGCCTGGGCCTGGTCGGTTTCCGGGAGCGGGCCCGTCGTCGCGCCGGACCACACCACCGCGGTTCGGTCGGCCTGGATGTGGTCGGTGTCGAAGCCAACGGCGACCTTCACGCCGGCCGTGCGCAGCCGGGCGGCGGCCGGGCTGTCCTGCTCGGCGTGGGTGATGCTGGCGGTGATGTCCATCCGGCGCGTGGCCAGCCACAGCGCGAGGCCCTCCATGCCGGGTGCGGTGGCGTCGACTAGGTGGGCCCGGGTCAGCACGTCGGCTCCGGTGGGTCGCGGGCTCGTATGGGTTGGGGGGCGGGTGGTGGTGTCCATTGACGGGATTCCTCGGCAGGGTCGGGGACGGACGGGGTTGGAACCGGGCCGGTCGCGGGTCTCGGGGGTTGGGCGCCGCGACCGGCCCGGGGCTCATGCCTGGGTGAGACCGCGCTCTAGCTCGACATCGCTCACGGCGGCGGCGTGGTGGTCCAGGTCCAGGCGGGCGACGGCGGCCAGGTGGGCGACGACGTGCTCGTCGAGCAGCTCGCTGGCCAGCGGGCTGGTCTCGAACGCGGAAACGGCCTCGGCCAGTGACAGCGGTACGGGCTCGGCCTCGCGGTCCAGGTAGGCGTCGCCGCGGGTGACGGCAGGGGGCTTGAGCCCGGACTCGATGCCATGCCGGATCCCAGCCAGGACAGCTGCCGACGCCAGGTAGGGGTTGGCATCGGCACCAGGCAACCGCACCTCCAGGCGCAGACTGCGGCCGTGACCGACCACCCGAACCGCACACGACCTGTTGTCCCGCCCCCAGCTGAGGCGAGTCGGGGCGAAGGAGTGGTCCCGCAGGCGCTTGTAGCTGTTCACGAACGGCGCCCACAGCGGGCCGAGGGCGGGAAGCGCCATCAGGAGTCCGGCCACTGCCTGCTCGCCCAGCTCCGACAGGCCGCCGCCGTACTCGGGACCGGCCAGCAGGACCGGCTGGTCGTCGACGTCGTGCAGCGAGACGTGCAGGTGCATGCCGCTGCCCACCCCGCCCGGCAGGGCCGCCATGAACGACGCTGTCATGCCATGCTCTTCCGCGACCGCCTTCGCGGCGTGCTTGAACAGCACGTGCTGCTCGCACGCCGCCGTCACCGGCCCGTAGGGAAAGGTGACTTCGATCTGGCCCAGCGCGCCCTCGCCTTTCACGGCCTCGGCGGGAAGGCCGGCCTCCGCGAGGACCTGCCGCAGGCGCCTGCTGAACTCCCGCACCGCCAGCGGCTGGTCGAGGGCGTAGTCGCGGTTGTCCCACACGGCGGGGCGAAGCTCGCGGAAGCCGGCCGCCGCCGCGCCCCGGGCGGTGCCCTCGAAGAGGACGAACTCTGTCTCCACCCCTACCTTCGCCGTCAGCCCGAGGCCAGCGAGGCGCTGCTCCTGCTCGTCGAGCACGGTGCCCGGGGCAAGGGGGTGTGGCAGGCCCACGCTGATCGGCTCCGCGAGCACCAAGGCGGTGGACGGCAGCCAGGGCAGGACGCGGGCGTACTGGGTGTCGGGCAGCAGCGCGACGTCCCCGAACCCGGACTCCCACGAGAACGACCCGCTGCGCGCAGCCGTCATCCCCAAGTCGGTACCGAGCACGTACCCGCACATCTCCGGCGAGAGCCCACCCGAGCGCAGCCGCTGCACCAGCGAGGCCGCGTCGAACTCCTTGCCCTTGAGGCGGCCTTGCGCGTCGACGGCAGCGAGCAGCACCGTCGTGATGCCGAAGGTGTCCACCAGCTGGTGCAGTGGCCCGGTCGGCGAGTTGCCGGCGGTGCGGTACCGGGCGGCCCGCATCGTCGCCGTACGGCCCGGGCGTCGGCGGCTGGTCACACGACCTCCTCGGTCAGCTCGACCAGCTCGGCCGACTGCTGGACCGGAGGCGCGTACGAGCGCCCTGCCTTGAGCCACCACGCCCAGGCCAGCAGCAGCACCACCCCGAGCGCCACGGGCGCGTAGTTGAAGGTGTCGACCGTCACCGGCGAGGACTGCGGCAGGCACACCAGCACGCTCACCACGGCCACCCAGCCGACCGCGATCCACCCGATCACCGGCCCCCGGCGACCCAGGTTCCACGGCCCGGGCTTGAAACGGCGGCCCCGGCGCAGCCGGAGGTAGATCGGCACCGCGTACGCCGGGGTCATGCCCACGACGTTGACCGCGGTCACCGCGCCGTACGCGGTGGCGCTGTACAAGGACGGCAGCGCGAGTACCAGCGCCGCCGCGAGCGACAGCCACACCCCGGCCACCGGCGTCCCGGTGCGCTCCGACACCCGGCTCCACAGAGCCGATCCGGGAAGCGCGCCGTCCCGAGAGAACGCGAACACCATCCTCGAGGCCGCCGCCGTCTCCGCATTGCCGCAGAACACCTGTGCCACGATCACCACGGTCAGGAGCGCCTTCGCCCCGGTCGTCCCGAGCGCGTCGATGAAGATCTGTGCGGGCGGCACGCCGGTGGGCGAGTTGAGGACGCCGTCGTAGTCCTGGACGGCGAACAGCATGCCGGCGAGCAGGACGGCGCCGGCGATCCAGCTCACCCAGATCGAGCGGACGATCCCGCGCGGCGCCGACAGCGATGCTTTGGTGGTTTCCTCGCTCATGTGCGCGGAGGCGTCGTAGCCCGAGAAGGTGTACTGGGCGAGCAGCAGCCCGACCGCGCTCACGTAGATCGGGTTGCTCCACCCGGTGTTGTTGACGAAGTGCCCGACCACCCAGCTGAGATCTCGGTGTTGGGTGGGCACGATCGCGAGCGCCCCGACGATCAGCACGACGCCGCCGATGTGCCACCACACCGAGATGCTGTTGAGCACCGACACCAGCCGCACGCCCCGCAGGTTCAGCACCGCGTGGAGCAGCAGGATTGCGGCGAAGATCCCGAACAGACCGCCCGGCGTCGGCGAGTACCCGAACTGCATGTTGAGGAAGGCGCCGACGAAGCTGGCGGCCCCGTAGTCGATGCCGCAGATTCCGCCCACCAGGCCGAGCAGGTTGAGCCAGCCGGTCATCCAGCCCCATCGGGGGCCGCCGAGCTGGTGGGCCATGAAGTACAGCGCCCCGCTGGTCGGGTAGGCCGAGGTCACCTCGGCGAGGGCCAGGCCGACGAACATGACCAGGCCGCCGACGCCGATCCAGCCCCAGATGATCACCGCCGGGCCGCCGGTGTTCAGGCCGAACGCGAGCATCGTCATGCAGCCGGACAGGATGCTGATGACCGAGAAGGAGCTGGCGAAGTTGCCGAACTCGCCCATCCTGCGGCGCAGTTTGGGCTGGTAGCCGAGCTGGAGGAGGCGTTCCTCGTCGGTCGGTGGTGCGGCCTGGGCGGGGGACATCGGGACAACCTCCATGCGGGAAGTCGGGTGATGGGAACGGGAGTGGCCGGGGCTCAGGCCAAGGCGGTCGCGCGGCCGGCAAGAGCCTGGTCCCGGGCGGTCAGCAGCAGAGCCTCCGCCTGGCCCGGGGAGTCGGCGACATGGGCCCACGGCGCCTTGGATGCGAACTGGCTCAGAGCGCCGAATACCTCGACGGCGGCGCCCATCTGGGCCGATGCCCACAGCGCGTGGGCGAGATGGCTGAGGTCGACGACCGGCCACGACCCCGGCGCCGCCACGGACCAGCTCTCGAACGCGCGCCGAGCACGGGAGAAGTGGGGCTCCCGGAGCCATTGTCGGAGCACGACTGCGGTGCGCCTCGGCTCGGTGCGGTACTGGTCTACCGACAGGTACAGCGGCAAAACTGCGAGTGGTGATCCGGCCGGAGCCTTCGACATGGCGAGGTGAACGAAGTCGGAAGCCGCTGGCCGGTAGACCCGGAGCCAGTAGCGGAGCATGCGATGGTGGGCCTCCCGGTTGCCCGGATCGCGTGTGAGCGCCTCGTCGAGCAGCCCCCACGGGCCGAGCGGCAGCATCGGGTCCGACGAGCGATACCGGTGCTCAGGGCGGCTCTTGGCGCGATCTAGCGTCGCCAAGGCGAGCAAGCACACCCACGGCACAGGGTCCGTGCGCATCACTTCGGCGGCGGCCTGGCACGCCTCGCGGGCCTCCTGCTCCAAGGGCTCGGCCTTCGGCGAGCCGGCCTCGGCTGCGGCCAAGGCGTGCTCGACCGTCACCCTGGTCCGCAGTATGGCGAGCCCGGGGTCGTCCGGCTCCTCGCGCCCCCAGTCGGCGAGGACAGTCGAGCGGGCGGCGACCAGTGCCAGGACCTGTGTACGAGAGGTCCGCAGGTCGGCGTTCTGCGTCGAGGCCAGCAGCCGCTGCGTCGACAACCAGCGCCCGGCCCGCAGGTCGTCCACTGCGGTCCGGAGCGCACCGTCGAACCCGGCAGGGTGATAGACCGGCCTGGGCTGAGCAGCAGCGTTGGGCGCGGGTGGCATGACCTGTTCCCCCTTCATGGTCCATCGGGACGCCAATCCGCCTACTGTCTGCGGGGCCCGAGCACGTCAGCGTGAATGTCGGCGGACAGCTGGGCACAGCCAGCGGTCGGGAAGAAGAGCGAGAAGCGTCGCGCTCACTTCGCGGACTGCGATCTAGGTGATCGGCCACCTACTGTCGCGCCCTGGCCGAAACAGCGCCACGGCACCCGGGTGTCATCTCACGCCTTGCGTAGCCATCACCCGGTCATCGGGGTGTCATCTCGTCAGATACAGCTGTGAGAAAGGCGCTTGTCGGGTATGGCTGGACCAGGTCCTCCGCGCGCAGGCGGCGGCCGGGCCGGGGTCGAGACCATTGGGGGCGGAGGCATGCGGAATGGCGAGTAAGACGCTACTGGGTGCCCTGGTCGAGAAGGCGGGATGGGAATTCCCGGACTTCCACAGGGAACTTCGACGCGCCGGGAACGAACTGGCACGAACGCTTAAAGACCCCCGGTTTCGCGACCTGGACATGTCGGAGGTGACGTTCAGGCGCTGGACTGCCGGGACGGTGAGCCGACCGACCTCCGTCTTCACTCAGACGATCCAGCACATGTTCGACAGGACGATCGCAGACCTCCTCGCGCCGCCAAGTGAGGAAGATCCTGCGGCAGTTACCCAGCAAGACCTCGAAAGAGAGCTCGCGATGACCGCACGCGAAGCATCCGACCACGCCGCTTCCGTGGCGTCCGCCTTCCTCTCAGACCTGTCCATCGACCAGGTCCAGGACGACGTTCGCCACCTCGCCCGCACCTACAACAACCGGTCACCCTTCGAGGTGCTCCGTGAAGCCCGGCAGCTTCGGACGAACGCCGAAGGTCTTCTGGATCGCACCCACATTCCCGAGCAGAAGCAGCTGCTGCTGATCGCGATCGGCCAGACGACGGCGCTGCTGGCCCTGGCCGCATTCGGACTCGGCTCCCTTGGCGAGGCGAGCCGACTCGCTCGTTCCGCGGGCATGTACGCCGAGGTCACCCGCTTTACCCCGCTGGCCGCGTTCGCGGCCGGCACGCTCGGCATGTTCGCCTACTGGGAAGGGCGGCCTGGTGAGGCGCTCCGCTTCATCCGGCAGGCGCAGTCGTTCCCCGGTGTCGGTACGGCTGGCCAAGCACGCATCGCTTCGATCGAGGCCCGAGCTTACGGGCACCTCGGTGACCAGCGCAGGGCCGCAGCGGCGGTCGCGCGCTTCCTCGACGTGGACGCCGTCGAACGCGACGAGCTCCACGACGATGTGGCCGGCGAGTTCCTTCACGGTCCGGAGCGGCTCGCGCGGTCACACGGCACCACGTTCGTGCTCCTGCGTGATGGCGCCAGTGCGCTGGAGCACACCCGGCGGGTGCTGGAGCTGCAAGCCAGCCTGCCTGCCGGGCAGAGGATTCCCCGGATCGACGCCGAGGCCAGGACGGACCTCGCCGCAGCATTGATCCTCAACGGTGAGGTAGAGGAAGCAGCCGAAGTCCTCACGCCCATCGCAGACCTCGCACCCGACCGGCGCGCCAAGGGTCTAGTCGAACGGGTCGTCCACGTCGGCAAACTGCTCACCACCGAGTCCGTCCGGACGTCACCGGTCGCTGCCGCCCTTCGAGAGGGGCTGGAGGAGTACACCCGAGTCGCGGCCCCGCGACAGTTCGGGGGCGCCGCCGCACGGCTAGCCATCGAGTAGAACAACAGAACCGCGACGGATGGGCGACCGCCACCATGGCGGTCGCCCATCCGTTGCATCCTGCTTAGCGAAGAGAGCCGGCAGCCGCCAGAATCGCCCGTTCCCGGTCCGCGTCGATTCCGAGAGCGGCTGCCCGCGGGTGCGGGACCGGGGCATTGCCGGCCTGGAGCCACTCCCAGGTGTCCCGAACCGTCTCCTCCAACGGTCGGCACCGGAACCCGGCCGTATACGCCGGTTCGGAGTCGACCTGCCAGACGCCCTCGCCCGTCCGCCACAGCGGAACTTCCGTCCACTGCCGGACGCCGTGCTCCAGCAGCACCTCGTCCGGTACCCACCGAAGCTCTCCCTTGCCGCCTGTCACCGCGAGACAGGACCCCAGGAAACTGCTCATCGTGTCTCGGCCGATCGGCGCGGTAGCGTTGTAGACGCCCCCTCCGGGCCGTTCAGCGAGATCGGCGGAGAAGCGCGCGACGTCGCGGACGTCGACCGGCTGGATGGTCTTGCTCGCCGAACCGGGCGCAAGGATCTGACCGCCGCGCTCAGCCCTCCGGAGCCACCACGGGAGCCGACCGACGTACTCGCGGGGCCCGAGGATCACACCGGGACGAACCAGGCAGGTCCGCTGCGCACCGAAGGTCTCGACCACTGCCCGCTCGGTGCCGGCCTTCTGCCTTCCGTAGTGCAGATTGGGCCCTCGCCAGCCCTCGGGGTTCCTGCCGTACTCGCGATCGGCGTCGGCGGGCCCGTCCAGCACCGGATCACCGACCTTGAGCGGGTGGTCCGGCCAGCCGGCGTACACCGAAACCGTCGAGATGTAGACGTAGCGCTCGGTGGCGCTCTCCAGCGCCCTCGCCCCAGCGAGCACCACGTTCGGCGGCTGCTCGGCAGCTGACGTGTCGATCACCGCATCCCACGGACCCTGCGCGGCCAGCCTGGCCAGATCCTCGACCGACGTGCGGTCGCCAACGACGTGCCGCACGCCAGGCAGGAGCACGCCGGATCGACCTCGGTTGAACGTCGTCACGCCCCAGCCGCGCCCCAGCGCCTCCTCAATCACGGCCGTGCCCAGAAACCAGCCTCCGCCGATCACCAAGATGTCCATGCCCGGAATCCTGCCCAGAACGAAGGCCCGTTGGCCACCCTGTCGTAGTGCGAAGCCGAGACGCCGCAGCTCGCGGCCGTGATCGTGGTGAAGATGACACCCCGATGACACCTGCGTGCGAATCAACCCGCGAGATGACAGCTGGACGACATGGCCCTGCCACGCCGTGCTCGGAACACTGGGGCACTCAGCCGCTGCGACACCTTCCGGTCCCCGGAACGGCCGAGCAGCGCCAGGAGGAGAGGAGATCCGATGGAGAACATCGCATCCGCGGTCCAGCCGGAGGAGGAGGGCGGCCTGCTGGTCGGCGTCCGCAACATCCAGGCCGCGCGTTCGCGGGCCGACGTGCCGTCCGACAACACCGGTGGCCGTTCCGACCAGAACGACACCTGAGAGACCGCCCACGATGCATGAGACCGCCTCGTGGGCGGTGCGCCTGGGTGGGGACCAGTTCCTCACCCAGGCGCTCCACCGCTCCTACGCCGTGATCCCCGCCGGGGGCACCGACACCGCTCCCCTCTTGTCCTGGGACGATCTGAACACCATCCTTGCCACCCACCGTATTGACCCGCCGCGGCTTCGTCTGTCGCTGGACGGGCAGACCGTTCCTGTCGGCCGGTACTCGACCCCGGCGACCAACCGGCGTGGGGTGACCTGGAATCGGCTGCACCCCGCGCAGCTCCACGCTCAGCTCGCCGAGGGCGCCTCGCTCGTGGTGGACGCGATCGACGAGATCCACCCGCCGATCCGCACCGCCGCCGAAGCGTTGGAGCGCTTCATCGGCACCCCCGTGCAGACCAACCTCTACGCTTCCTGGACGGAGAAGGAGGGCTTCGGCCGGCACTGGGACGATCATGACGTGGTCGTGGTCCAGCAGTACGGGGCGAAGCGCTGGCGGCTGTGGGAGCCGACCAGGCAGGCCCCGACCTTCCGCGACGTGGACTCCCCGGAGGAACCCGAGGGTGAGCCGGTCGCGGACGTCGTCCTCCACCCGGGCGACGTCCTGTACCTGCCGCGCGGCTGGTGGCATAGCGTCACTGCCGACCAGGGCAGCGAGTCGCTGCACCTCACCTTCGGACTGGTCGCCCAGACCGGCGCCACGCTCCTGGGCTGGCTGGTGGGCGAGCTGCACGAGAGCACCGCCGTGCGGAAGGACGTGCCGCTCCATGCCGGAGCGGACGAGAAGGCCGGGTATCTGGCCGATCTGAGGAGTGCGGTGCTCACCGCGCTGTCGGACCCTGACCTGATCGACCGCTGGGCCACGGCCTCCGGCACCACCCACTTCGGCCGACCGGCCCCGTCCCTGCCCTTCGTGGACACGCTCCCCGCGGAGCCGGAGATCAAGGTGCGGATCACCGCCCCTCGCGCCGAACTCACCAGCAACCCCACCGCCCGGACCGTCACCCTGTCCGCAGCCGGAACCGCATGGGACTTGTCCGAGCGGGTCGAGCCCGTCCTGCAGGCCCTGCTGACCGGCGACCCGGTCAGCCTTGGGGAACTCGCCGAAGCTGCCGGGCTGGAGGTCAAGGACCTGGCCAGCGTCCTCACCATCCTCGTCCAGGGCCAGACCCTCGCCGTGGTCGGGGTCGGCCGGTGAGCCCGGACCTCGGCCTGGGGACCTACCGGGTGCGCGCCGCCGGCGAAGCGGCGCGCACCGCCCTCACGGCCGGCGCGAAGTGGATCGACACCGCCCCTAACTACGGCCACGGCCGGGCACACCACGACCTGGCCCCGGTGCTCGCCGAGCACCCGACCGCCAAGGTGACGACGAAGACCGGCTTCTACCCGGACGGCCACCACAGCATCGCCCCACTGGACGTCCGCGCCCAGACTGAGGAATCGCTCGCCGTCCTCGGTCGTGCCGACATCGTCTTCGTCCACAACCCCGAACGGTCCGACCACGACCAGCAGCAGCTACACCACAACCTCCGCGCCGTGTTCGCCGTGCTGGAGGAGTTCGCGCAGGCCGGCCGCATCGGGGGTTACGGCGTTGCCACCTGGGCTGGCTTCACCGATCAGGCGTTCACCATCGCCGAACTGATCACGCTGGCCATCGAAGCAGCCGGGTCGGCGAACCACCACCTCGCCGGCGTCCAGCTGCCGGTCAGCCTCGTCATGGCCGAGCCGATCACCCAGGCCCTCGACGGAGCCGGGCCGCTCGCCCACGCGCGCGACGCCGGGATCACCACGTTCGCCTCCGCACCCCTGCACGGAGGCGAACTGCCGGGCCTGATGACACCCGAACTGGTGAACCTCATCCAGCCGGGATCGACCCCGCACACCGCCGCGTTCCAGCTCATCGGCGCCTGCCCCGCGCTGGACGTCGTCCTCACCTCGACCAGCACCCTCCAACACTGGGAGGATGCCCGGAACGCTCTCGCCCAGCCGATCCCCGACGCACGACTCAGGACGGTGCTCGATGTCCTTTCAGCCGGATGACGACACCCGGCACGACCTGACAGCAGCCCACCAGAAGGCCGCCGGATTCCTCAGCTTGGTGTGCACCGGACCGCGGGTCTTCGGCACCTCCGGCACCACAGTCGGCCGCCGGGCCGAGGACCTCTGGCTCCGGGTCTCCAGAAGCAGCCGCCTCCGGGCGCCCCGGCCGACCGGCCAGGGCGCCCTCGGCGCTGAACAGCTCGTCCCCGCCTCCGTCCCGCGCCCCCGGCTCCACGACACCGTGGACTGGACGGAGGCCGGCTGGTTCTACCAGGCCGACGTTTTCGACCTGGTAGGTTCCGCGGTCTCCTCGACCCCGGACCTCCGCGATGACCCCGGCCTGGACAACAGCTGGTGGACCGGGCTGCGGGACGCGGTGGCCGGCATCGCGGAAGCACCGAGCACGAAGATCACTCTGCGCCAGACATGGGTTGAAGAGGTCTTCCCGAAGTACCTCGGCGTCCCGGCCCCAGCCGAAATCGAGCGGACCACCGGCCACGGTGATCTCCAGTGGGCCAACCTGACTGCAGCGCCGCTCAAGATCCTCGACTGGGAACGCTGGGGCCTGGTGCCGGTCGGCTACGACCCTGCGGTCCTGTGGGTCAGTAGCCTCCTCGTGCCCGTGGTCGCGGACCGCATCCGCACGGAGTTCGCCGACATCCTCGACACTCCGGCTGGACGCGTGGGTCAGCTCATCGCTCTCGCGGAGATACTCCAAGCTGTCGATCGGGGGTACTACCCAGAACTCGCCCCGCTCCTCGCCGAGCGGGCACGTGAGCTGACCGGTGTCACCCCGCCGCAGGGCACCGACGCCAGCCTCGTCCGGTAGACCATGGACCTCCGGCAGGAGCCCGTCGATCACGTCCTGGACCAGGTGGAGCAGCGCCTCGGCACGAGGCTGGACCGGCGCAGCGTGGTGCGCAAGCGCCGGACGGTCGGAGCCGGCACCGACCGCGGCAGCTGGACCCGGGTTGAGCGCCGCCCCTGGTCGCGGGCGCGGGAACAGGGCTGGGGCGGATTCGAAGCCGCAGCGGTGTTGCCCGGCGTGGCGATGCCACGCTGGTACGGGTCGGCGACATGGCAGGACCCGGACGACCAGGCGATCTGGCACGCGGACGAGATCTCGCTGCTGCCCGAACTCCCGGTCGGACCCGCGGTGGTGACAGTCGACCCGGAGCTGCCGGACGATTGGTGGCGTTCGCTGAACGCCTCGCTGGCAGAGCTGGCCCTTCAACGAACGGCCCGGGTGGCGGCCCCGGACACCGAACGGATCACGCAGCAGCTGGTCGACGACACCATCAAGGCCGCCTTTCCCGGAGCGCACGACACTCGGGTGGAGCGGTGGTGTCCTGCTCACGCCGACCTGAACTGGGCGAATGTCACCGGCCCTGGTGAGTTCTGCATGTTCGACTGGGAGGACTGGGGAATGGCGCCAGGCGGACTCGACTCGGCGTCGCTGTACGCCGCCTCCCTCGCCGTACCGGCGCTCGCGGACCGGGTACGCAGGGAGCGCCGGGCAGACCTTGAGAGCCGCGACGGGATGGTGATGCAGCTGTTCGTACTGGCGAAGATCGTCGGATCACACGCCGGTCCGAACGACCCGCGAATGGGGCCGGCGCGCCGGGAGGCCGCGCGGCTGATCCACGCTCTTCAAGGGGACTGAACGTCACCCTGACTGCAAGGCGCCACCGTCAGCGAATAGGGAAGGAGAACGCATGGACCCCACCACACGCCGTCCGGTCGGCCACGAGGCCGAGGAGATCGCGAGCGCGAAGGAGCGAGGCTGGAGCGATCTGGCACCCATCGACGACGCCTACCAGGCGGGCAAGATCACGGCCAACGAGTGGCACGCCGCCGTCCTGGGAGTCATCGAACCGGCCTACCTCAACGGCGACAACCCGCGGGCCCAGTCCGGCCACAGCGGCGACGAGATCCGCTGGCGAGAAGCCCGCAGCCTGCTCGTCGACCTCCTCCCGCCCCACGGTGGGACGTTCCTCGACATCGGATGCGCCAACGGCCACCTGATGGAGAGCCTGACCGGCTGGGCGGCCGAAGCCGGGATCATCATCGAGCCCTACGGGGTGGAGATCTCCACCGCCCTCGCCGACCTCGCCCGAACCCGCTGCCCCAAGTGGGCGCGTCGAATCTGGACCGCCAACGCGATGGGCTGGAAGCCTCCGCATCGCTTCGACGCCGTTCGCACCGGCGTGGACTACGTGCCGGCGGACCGGCGCGGAGCGTACGTTGCCCATCTACTGGACCATGTCGTCGCCCCGGGCGGCCGGTTGATCATCGGCGTCTACAACGAGGAGCGAGACCAGTCCACGACGGCGGACCTGCTGCGGTGCTGCGGCTACACCCCGGCCGGTACCACCACAAGAGACCACCGGCACCCCAAGATCCAGTACAAGGGTCTGTGGCTGGCCAACACTTGAGCAAGCGCTTCGCCAGGCCACCGGGGCAAGCACCGCCCCGGTGCCCTGACAAGCAGGCGCGTTTCTCAGCAGGCCGGCACCGTCTGCGAACCGCCAGCCATCGCGAGTAGCGCTGGCACGGAGGCCAGGGCATGGCCCATGTCGGCGTCGAATTCGCCGTCTTCAAGTCCCAGCAGGAATGCCTTCCACTCGTTGGCGTCGAACCGCAGGATGGTGCCCTTTGGGTCGGCCGAGTGCCGGAGTGCCACGGCGCCGTCCGGGAGGGATGCCACTTCCAGGCGGTCCGCAGGGTCGCTGCCGGGCGCCGCCAGCCATACTGCGGCGCTGAGATCGAGGGCGTAGAGGGCTGCCTTGGCCGTGCATGCCGGGTGGCTCATACCGCGACCAGCCTGCCAGCGAGAAGCGCTGCGGCGAACTGATGCATCGAGTGGTTGCTGGTCCTGATCGGTGGGATCTGGAGGTTCTTCGAGTCGCGGATCGCGACCGCCGGCATCGTAGGCACCGGGGCGAGTTCCACGCATTGGCCGTTGTTGGCGGTGTACTTGCTTTTGTGCCAGTTGGCTCCGGCAAGGGGGGCCGCGTACAGCTCCGTCGCATTGATCATTCTGATGCCAGTTTTCTCTCGGTCTGCTCGATCAGTTCGAGGCTCTCGTCGACGCTGAGGGCGGCGTCGGCGAGGTAGCTGGACAAGCGGTGAAGACGCCGCAGACCCAGTGCATCGTCAACAAAGACGCTACCAGTCACGTGCTCCGCGAACGCGACCTCCGGGGCCTTTTGGCCTTCGTTCGTGAAGGTGCTGAACGCCCCGGTCAGGGTTCCCTCTTCGCCCTTGCTGAAAGGGATCACGCGGAGATCGACATTGGGTAGGGACATCATTGTGTGGAGGTGACGCAATTGCGCAGCCTGGACAGCAGGGCCGCCGACGTGGAACTCAAGCGCAGCCTGGGTGATCACGCCGCAGAACCGCAGCGGCTCGTCCTCGTGCTGGATTCTGTGCTGGCGGCGCATCTTGACCTCGACGAGGCTGTCGATCTGGTCTGGGCCGAGTGCGGCGAAGCCGACGGCGGTGACCGCGCGGGCGTAGTCCTCGGTCTGCAGCAGGGAGGGGACGTAGACGATTTGGTAGTCGAAAACGCCAGCTGCCTCGTGCTCGTAACGGATGAACTCGACGTATCGCGAGCTGAGGACATCAGCGTAGGAGTCCCACCACATGCTGGTCCGTTTGCGGCCCCGTTTGAACAGCGCCTCCAGGTGGCTGCGCTCTTCGTCGGGGACCTCGAAGATCCCCATCAGGACGTCGAAGTCCTCGGCGGTGGCGCTGCGTTGTCCGGTTTCGATCCGGGTGACCTTGGAGACGCTGCACCCCAGGCTGACCGCGACGTCCGCGGCGGTGAGGTCGCGCTCGTCGCGCCTGCGCCGTATGTCGGCGCCGAACTGCTTTCGCGCGGTAGCCGGGCTGCTCGGGACGGTCGCTGCCATCTGGTCCCCTCCGAGGTTCAGCCGCGCCTATCCGGTCAGAGTAGGCCACCTCCGCCCGGTCGCGGACAGTGTATGCGTACGTTGCCGCTCATGTGACTGGCATCGGGACTGGCAATTTGCCAGTCACATGCTTGACGGGATGTCACTAGACGGAGGACGCTAGTGATGTGACGCAGCGCATGCCCGCCGCTCCGGGGTGCTATCGCTGTGTGCGAGCGACTTGCCTCGGAGAGGACATCCATGGCATTCGGCCGTCCGCCCGCCCCCTGCGTTCGGCTGGCCGAGGCGGGAATGGCCCGCGGATGATCAGCCGGGCTGTCCTCGGGCCTCGGGGCCTCGCGGGGGTGTTCCGAGTCTGCGCTGCACCACGGACCCGTCGGTGATCGTCGGCAGTGCCGACATCCCCAGCCCCGGGAGGGTTGATGTTCGTCGCCGTGACTGAGCCAGCCAGGCGGTACCACGCGGTCCTGGCGGGCATCCAGCCTTGCGACATCGGAGTTCTGCGCACCATCACCCACCTCCATCTGAAGCTGTGGGGCAGGGAGGAACTGGAGGAGCTGGTTGCCCTGGGCGTGAGCGAGTTGCTCGCCAACGTCCTCCAGCACGCTGCGACCGACCGCTGCGAACTGCTCATGTTCGAAACCGAATCCGGGGTCGTCGTCGAGGTCACCGATGGCTGCAAGGCCCTTCCCGTGATCAAAGAGCTGTCAGACGGCGGGACTGGTGGACGGGGGCTCCACATGCTTTCCGTATTGGCTGCGAGGCTCGAATTCTGCCCCCTGCTCACGGGAAAGTGCGTCCGCCTCACGCTGGATGGGACCGAGCGCCAGAGATAGGACGCGGTAACACCACGTCGCATTGCCGGGCGCGTCCGTGGCCCCGATGCATCGCCGGCGCTTCTTGCCGGCGCCAGACCACTCGAAACTGAGGAGGTACTCATGGCCGAAACCGCTGATCCACCATGCGAAGAGAGGATCAGCTCGGCAGATGCCATAGGCCGGATTGCATGGTGCGCCTTCAACGACGCCACCACTCACTCGCTGGGGGAACTGGGAGCGTCGTTTCAGCAGTTGGACGGCGCGGTCAGTACGGACTCAACGACCGGGCTGTTGCTACGAACCTGTCACCGCGTTGAGTGGTACGCGGCGGAACCCGCGCTGATGGACACCGCGCCGGTCTCGATCCGGCTCAGCCGAAGGATCACTGGCCACGAGGCCGCAGCCTCCAGACTGGCTCAAATCGCAGCCGGCACGATGTCCCTGATCCTCGGGGAGCAGTTCATCTTCCAGCAGGTGCACGCGGCCTTCGACAGGTTGTCCGCTGACCACCCCCTTCGGCCGGTAGGGGCAGAGGTGCTCCTGCTGGCCAGCCAAGCTCGGCGCCGGTTCGGCCTCCGGGCTCGACTCGACTACCGCGACCTCGCCCGAACCCTGCTGGGCGCGTCGACCGCCCAGCCGAGCAACCTCGTCGTGGTCGGGGGCGGCATGCTCGCCCAAGCCGTCGCACATGAACTCGGTGATGATCGCCGCGTCTTCCTTCTGACCCGCAGCCCCAAGAAACTTCGTCGGCTCCTGCGGGCCGGATCCGCCAGGACGACCGTTCTACGGATCACGGACCTGCCCGACACCGTTCGGGACAGCGGCTTCGACCTGGTGCTCGCTACGTCCGGGCTCACGCCGCAGTACCGCGAGCACATCGCGCGCCTCGTGGATGCCGCCGCCCGCCGGCTGGTCGTCGACCTGTGCGCGACGCCCGTCCTGCGTGAGCGTTCGAACTACCAGTACCTGCACCATCCGGCCGTCACCGACCTCATCGAGGACGCCAATCGCCCGGCCGTCGAGGCCGCTCGCGCGGCGTCCTCCTGGATCGAGAACCACTACGGAGGCCGCAGTTGACCACGATCGTCGACACGCTGGTGATCGGCGCTGGCCCCGCTGGGCTTGTCGCCGCCGATCATCTCGCCGAGAACGGAGCCCGGGTGCTGCTGGTCGACGCCGGCCGCCCCTACCGGCGTCGCACCTGCCCGGTGGACCTCATGCGCTCCTGTAACGGCTGCAAGGGCATCTGCAACGTGATCTCCGGATTCGGCGGCTCCATCCACTACGGGGACGGGGTCAAGCTCTCACAGTTCCCCAGCGGCCGGAGGCTCGCTGAACTCCTCGGCATCGAGCGGGCCGAAGATCTCGCCGACCGGGCCGTGCGGCGACTGTGCGGTGCAGAGCAGCCGACCTTCCGCGGAGCCCTCCCCACCGCCGGACCGTTCAAGATCAAGGACTATCCGGTGGCCTCGATCAGCGCGGCGCAGGTCCGCACGCTGATCGAACGGTTCCACCACCGCATCACAGCTGCCCCGGGCACCGAGTTACGGATGCAGACACAGGTCACGTCACTGCGTCCGCTCGGACAAGGGTGGCGAGCCGAGACTGTGGGGCAGGCCGGCACGAGCGAGACTGTGCACGCGAGTTCGGTGGTCGTCGCAGTTGGACGGCGCGGCCAGCGCTGGTGGCAGCAGTCTCTTCGGCGCCTCGGGCTCTCGTACTCCGCGCCCGCTCCCTCTGTGGGAGTCCGCTTCGAGGCCCCGACGGCACTCCTGCGGCGCGGGTCCGACATCCACGAGGACTTCAAGACCACCATCGTCACCAACGGGGTGAAGATCAAGACGTTCTGCTACTGCGCCGGTCCGGGCGGCGGCCGAATCAAGTTCACGGACTACGGCGACCACACGCTCCTCGACGGCCACGTCATCCCTGAGGCGAAGTCGGGCAGCACCGCGAACTTCGCCCTGCTGGCACAGCTACGAGCCCCCGACGGTACTCCGCGCACCACCGCCTGGGTCGAGGAGAACCTCCTGGTGCCGTACCGGGCGCTGAGGACCGACCGACGGGGAAAGCCCGTCCTCCAGTGGTACCCCGACTTCCGCAGCCGTTCCCTCGCCTGCACCGACCTTGAACAGTTCGCCAAGCTCAGCGGGTTCCACCCCTCGCTTCGCGACTACCAGGTCGCCGACCTTGCGGGCATCCTGCCCCAGGACATCCAGACTGCCCTGAGCGATGCCTTCGAAGACCTGATGGCCTACTTCACCGGCGACGCTCTGGCCGGCCCCACGGCCTCCCAGATCGCCGTGATCGGCCTTGAACTGGAGAACCTCTGGGACGAGTTGAACCTCACCGACAACCTTGAGACCACGGCCCCTGGTCTGTACGCGGCCGGGGACTGCACGGGGCTGGCCCAGGGCATCCTCCAGGCCGCCGTCGGCGGCCTCGCCGTGGCCGAGGCCATCGCCGGCCGCCCCGGCGGCACCACCGGGCTGTCCGCATGACCGCCACCCAGGCCGTCTCAGCGGCCAGCCGAGCCGCCGTCGAGGTCTTCGGCGACGACCTCCTGTGCTCATTCGTCGGCGGCTCGTACGCACGCGGAAGCAACAAGAAGACCAGCGACATCGACCTGTTCGTCGTCACCGACCGCAGCGACCACGAACGGGAGCGGCTCTTCGCCGAGCGTCTGCGCGACGTCCACTTGGCCGCCGGCCTTGACTTCGACCACTGCGGAGAAGTCCTCACCCTCGAGACCCTCAATACCCTGCTGGCCTTCACGGAAGACTGCATCGCGGCTGTGC
The DNA here is from genome assembly GCF_053598415.1 of Kitasatospora sp. NPDC001132. Taxonomy (NCBI): domain Bacteria; kingdom Bacillati; phylum Actinomycetota; class Actinomycetes; order Kitasatosporales; family Streptomycetaceae; genus Kitasatospora; species Kitasatospora sp. NPDC001132. The sequence goes on from NZ_JBSFKF010000008.1 coordinate 80,461, forward strand.
CGGCCGTTCAGCGGTCCGCCTGCTACCTCGCTGACTGTCCGCTGTCGGTTTTCCGCAAGGGCGACGTGGTCTTCAAGTTCCTCACCGACCCGAAGATCGCCGTCCACGACCCGGCGGGCCTGCTGCCGGCGCTCGAAGCCCGGGCCGCGACCTACTTCTCCGCCTGGCCGATGCCCCGTGTCCAGGAGCACAAGGGCCGGTTGCGCCTGCCTCCCGGCAGCCCGCAACAGCGGCTCGCCGGCCTGTGGCAAGACAGAGACACCACCGACGCCTGGACCGACACTCCAGTCGGAATCGGCCTGGAGCGCTGGTTCGGCACCGAGCTGCCCGCTCGATCCGAAGCTCTGCACCAGGCCGGCCCCGTCACCGCGCCAGCTCTGGACGGCACCAGCTGCCCGCTGCCTGTCGTCGCCGGCACCGCCCTGGCGACATCCCTGATCGCCCAGTGCCTCGCCTTCCTCCACACCGAACCGGAAGGACACCGATGACCACCGTCTCCCTCGGCATGCCCACCCCGCGGCTGCCGATCTACCGCCAGACCCGCGAACGGTTCGTCTTCCTCTACCCCACCACCGCCTGCGGCCTGCGCTGCAAGACCTGCTACGTCGGCAACGACCGCCTCAACGCCGCCAACACCATGAGTGTCGAGACCGCCATCAAGATCATGGACTACTTCCGGATCACCGGGGGCCACGACAAGCTCTACCTCCTGGGCGGTGAGCCCACCATGCACCCCGAGCTGCCCGCCATTGTCAGCGAGGGCCGCAAGCGCGGCTACCAGGTCACCATCAGCAGCAACGGCGACTTCGACGACGAGCTGTTCGACAAGATCCCGCCGAGCACTCTGAACAGCTTCAACTTCTCCCTGGAGTCCGCCGACCCGCGCATCCACCGCAAGATCCGCGGCAATCCGACCAACTACGACAAGGTCGTCCGCCACATCCGTCAGGCACGCGAACTCGGCTACCAGGTCCGGGTGATGTGCACCGTCTCGCAGACCAACCGGGAACGAGCTCTCGACCTCATCCCCTTCCTCGCCGAACTCGGCGCCCACACCCTCAGCTACCACAACCTCGGCAAGACGGGGAACGGCGCGCGCTTCCTCCAACCGCTCAGCCCCACCGAGTGGATGGACTTCTGCGCCGAGATCGAAGCCTTCCCGCCCGAGCCGCGCCTGGCCGTCTACTACCCGCCGACCTTCGTCAAGGCCGACGACCAGGCGGCATGGTTCGAGCGGGGCTACCCCGGCTGCCCGGCTCGCACCCTCGACCGCCCGCACGTCTACCCCGACGGTACCGTCTTCGCCTGCCCCGTCTTCATGGACAACGGTCGGCACTACGCCACCTTCGACGGCGACCGGCTCGTCCTGAACCCCGACCCGAACAACGAACTCAACGCCTACCTCACCGCCGACCCGGTGTGCACCGGCTGCCCCAACACCGACACCTGCGGCGGCGGCTGCCCCGCCTACTCCCAGATCCCCGCCTACCAGGACGAGGGTTTCTACTCCTGCGACCGCGACACCACACCGCTGTGCATCCTGTGGACGGTCTCCGCCTGGGGTGCCCGCGAAGACGACTCGCTGCACGCCCTGCGCTGACAAGGGAGACAACCACTGTGACCGACACTCTCGAACACGCCGCCGTCCATGCCACTGCGGCCAAGGAACCGTTCCTGTTCCTCTACATCACCGAGAAGTGCCAACTGCGCTGCAAGCACTGCTACATGGGCGACCGCCTCGACGCCGAGCGGCGAATGACCCCCGCCATGGTCGAGGACATTCTCTCCAGCCTCCGCGTCGCCTACGGCCAGTACAAGGTCTACCTGCTGGGCGGTGAGCCGACCACCCACCCCCAGTTCGGCGACATCCTCGACATCTGCAAGGCCCAGGGGTACAAGGCCGTCCTGACCTCCAATGGCCTCATCGCCCCGAAGACCTGGCCCCTGCTGAAGGGCCGCCTCGACTCCTTCTCCTTCTCCATGGACGGCGCCCACCAGGAGACGCACGAGCAGATGCGCGGCGAGAAGACCTGGCGCCCCCTGCTCACGAGCATGAAACGCGCCGTCGCCGACGGCTTCCAGACCCGCGCCATCTTCACCGTCACCACCGCCAACAGGGCCGACGTGTTCGACGCCATCGACCTCGCCGACTCCATCGGCCTGGAGATGCTCTCCTTCCACTACTTCACCCCCACCGGCCTGGGCCTTGACAAGCCCCACTTCCAGATCCCGCCGACCGAATGGGTGCAGCTGTGCGCCCAGATCCGCGAAGCCGCCACCGGACGTCGCGTGCGCGTCTTCTACCCGCCCGCGTTCGCCACCGCCGATCAGCTCCCCGCTCTGCGGGCCGCCGGATACGGCGGCTGCACCGCCCGCAACCTCGAACGCCTCGCGATCTTCCCCGACGGCAGGGTGTACATCTGCTCGGCGTTCTTCGACACCGACCTCCACTACGGCGAGTTCCGCAACGGGGTCATCCACCCCCGTCTCCAGGACGGCATCAGCGAGCTCACCCTCGTCAACACCATCTCCACGAACTGCCGCACCTGCCCGCACAGCTCCACCTGCGGAGGCGGCTGCGCGGCCTACGACCACCTGCAGAAGACCCTCGTCAGCAGCGACTGCGACCGGACCACGATCCCGGTCTGCCCGCTGTGGTCGATGCCCGCCGAACCAGAGGGCACCGAGCACCGCCTCGTCGACCTGCGCTGAGCAACCGGAAGACGAGCAGGGCCCGCACACCCACCACCAGGGTGTGCGGGCCCGTCGGCATCACGCCAGCTCGGCCAGAGCCTTGTCCAGGCGCACCAGGGTCCGCTCGCGGCCCAGCACCTCCAACGACTCGAACAGCGGCAGCCCCACCGTCCGGCCGGTCACTGCCACCCGGACCGGCGCCTGGGCCTTGCCCAGCTTCAACCCGAAGACGGCCGCAGTCTCCTCCAGAACCGCCTTGAGCGAGGCCGCGTCCCACTGGGCCTCGGCCAGCCGCCGCCGCGCTTCCCGCAGCAGGTCCGCCGCCCCCTCCTTCATCGCCTTCGCCCACGACGCCTCGTCGCGCACCGGCTCGTCCAGGAACAGGAAGTCGACGTAAGCGGTAATCTCCGACAGTACCGAGATCCTCGTCTGCGCCAGGCCGGCCACGGCGGCGAACTGCGCCGGATCGAACGCTTCCGCCGCCCATGGAGCCCGCGGCGAGGACAGCCATGGCGCGCACGCCGCCACGAACTCGTCTACCGGAAGTGCCCGCAAGTACTCGCCGTTGAACGAGGCCAGCTTCTTGATGTCGAAGAACGCCGAGGAGCCGTTCACGTCCTCGACGCGGAACAGCTGTTCCAGCTCGGCGTACGGACGGATCTCGATGTCGTCCTTCGGGCCCCAGCCCAGCAGCATCAGGTAGTTGACCATTGCGTCCGGCAGGTAGCCCTCGGTCAGGTAGTCCTCCAGCGCCACCTTGTCGCGCCGCTTGGAGAGTTTCTGCCGCTTGTCGTTCACGATGACCGGCAGGTGTGCCCACACGGGGGGCTCGGCGCCCAGAGCGCGCCACAGCAGCTGCTGCTTGGGGGTGTTCGAGAGGTGTTCCTCGCCGCGGATCACCTGGGTGATCCCCTCGTCGAGGTCGTCGACCACGTTGGCCAGCAGGAAGACCGGGCTGCCGTCGCCCCTGGCGATCACGAAGTCCTCGATGGCGGCATTGGGGAACTCGGGGTTGCCGCGGATCAGGTCGACCACCACGGTGGCCCCCTCGTCCGGGGTGCGGAAGCGCAGCGCCCGGCCGGCCTCGAAGCCCAGGCCGCGTTCGCGGCAGAACCCGTCGTAGCCGAGCTGCTGGGAACCGGTGCGCTCGGTCACCTGATCGCGCGTGCAGTCGCAGTAGTACGCGAGGCCGGCCTCGTACAATCCGGCGGCGGCCTCGCGGTGCCGAGCCTCGTTCTCCGACTGGAAATAGGGCCCTTCGAACGCCGGGTCCGCCTTCGAGATGCCGATGGACGCAAGCGCGCTGATGATCCCCTCGGTCCACTCCTCGCGGTTACGAGCCGCATCGGTGTCCTCGATCCGAAGGACGAACTTGCCGCCGCGCTGTCGTGCGGTCGCCCAGTTGTAGAGAGCCGAACGGGCGCCACCGACGTGGAACATGCCAGTGGGGCTCGGAGCGAAGCGGACGCGGACAGGCGAAGAGGCAACAGTCATGCGAACACGGTAGCGGTGCCCGTGGGTTCGAGTTGCCGTTCACCGTGATCGATGTTGACCTGATGATGGACAGGGGCGGCGCTCCGGGCGTCCAGAGGCGTATCGCGAATTCACTCGATCGAAGGATGAGTCGATGTGGATGTACGGAGAGCGACAGGCACTGATGCGCTGTCGATAGCCCACTTCCGCGCGGAGATGATCAAGGCAACCCCGACTGGCCGGTGGTTCGAGGATCTCACCGCCTACCTGATGGATGGACTCACCCGCGCTGAGGACATGGCCGGATTCGTCGTCGACGGGCCAGCCGGCAGTCTCGTCTCGGTAGCACTCGGAAGCATCTACCAAGCGCCGCCAGGGCCGACGTATAGCGGGCGGACTGGGTACGTGCACCTTCTCTGGACGACACCGGGCTACCGCCGCCAAGGGAACGGCAGAGCGGTCACGACCAGGCTCATCGGCTGGTTCTGGGAGCAGGGCTGCGGGTTGGTCAGTCTCAACGCAAGCACTGACGGCGCAGAGCTGTACCGTTCGCTCGGCTTCGAGAAGAACGCGCGCTCCATGAGGCTTTTCGGGCCCGGCAAGGTCGCCAAGCGGCGCTGATCAGCTTCGGTCGCCAGTTTCACGAGGACTGGCGGCAGGGGGCTGCTGAGCTGGCAAGACAGCGATCCGCACCCAGCGCGACGTCACTCAGGGTGATCGGCTCAAATCTAGATGTTGCTGGCCATGACGTTGTTGACGCTGAGCAGGGCTGGCAGCCGAGTGCGCGGAGCCGTTCTTACGGCGTGACCGTGCGGTTCATCGCCTGCATGTTGGGTGTGGTGAGCAGTTCGGTGTAGGCGGCGGGGCTCATGGCGTTGATCATGAGGCGTCCGGAAACATCGGCTTTGACGTACTCGATCGCCAGCAGTGCGATGACCGGGTTGGTGGTGAGGGTGGCCTGGTCCGGGGTGCGGTCGCCGAACTCGGCCACGACGGCATCGTTGTCGTCTGCCACGACGACGGCGAGGCGGCGGCCGGAGAGACGCAGGCGCGCGCTCGCACCGCATTCGGCCATGTCGTAGGTGTGTGGCCCGGTCAGGGTGCGAGTGCCGTAGATCGCGACGTGGGTCTCGATGCCGCGGCCGGACGCTGCCTCGAGGAGCGGACCGAGTTGGTCGAGCTCGTCGTCCCAGACGCCGGCGAACACCGTGCGCTTGGCTTGCTCGATGGTGCGCGCAAAAGCTTGCACGATGGCATGGCTGCCGCTGAGCGACCAGACCAGTCCGGGTTCCTGTTCGTTCGGTAGCTGGTCGAGGGCGGTTTCGGCTGCGGCGAGGTCGGCGTCGAAGCGTTCGCGCAGCTCTTTCAGCAGCGCGGTGTGCGGGATGGCGGTGTAGCGCACGGGCTCGGAGCGGTTGACGAGGACGGTCCCGCGGACTTCGAGCCGGGAGAGGGTTTCGTACACCTTGGACGGCGGCATGCCGGCCCGCCGTCCAACCTCGGCTCCGGTGAGGGCGGCCTGCCCGACGAGGGCGGCGTATGCCTGCGCTTCGTACTGGGTGAAGCCCAGGCGGGTGAGTGAGGCGACGAGTTCGCTGGCGGCGGGCATGGCATGGATTCTACCAACTTGCGCATCGACTAACTACCAGGGTAGTAGTTAGACCCAACTTACTACCCGAGTAGTTGGAGATGTTCAGATGCGCAAGCTGGTCAGCACGGGATCACCGTGGGAGTCGAAGGTCGGATACTCGCGTGCCGTGGTCGTAGGGGATGTGATCTTCATCTCCGGCACCGCCGGAGAAGGCGAGGACGTCTACGCGCAGACGCGTGATGCCCTCGCCACGATCGAGAAGGTTCTCATCGAGAACGGCTTCGCTCTGGCGGATGTCGTCCAGAGCCGCCTGGTGGTGGCGGACTTCGAGCACTGGGGGGACGCCGCCCGCGCCCACGGCGAGGTCTACGGCGAGATCCGGCCCGCATTCTCCCTCGTGCATGCCCTGCCGTTCGTGGAAGACAGGATCCTCGTGGAGGTCGAGGCTGTGGCTGTGCGGGCCTCGGCGTGACCGAGCAGACTGCCGGCGCGCAGCTGTCGGGCACCGCGGTGGCGGTGCTCGCAGCCGCCGCCGGCGGCGCGATCGCCAACGACTACGTCCTGCAACCGGCGCTTGCGCAGATCGCCATGGACTTCCGTGCCCCGCTCAGCCTGATCACGATCGTGGCCTCAGCCGCCATGGCCGGCTACCTCATCGGCCTGGCCCTCCTGGTGCCGCTGGCCGACCGAATCAGCCCCCGCGCCCTCATAGGCACGCAGCTGCTCGCCTTGTCGGCCGCCCTGGCCCTGGCGGCTGCCGCGCCGAACCCGAGCGTGCTGATCGGATGCTTCGTCCTCGTCGGCGCGCTGACCACCGTGGCCGCCCAGTCCAGTGCGGTCGTGGGCAAGCACTCCCATCCCACACGGCGCGGGGCACGCATGGGCGTCGTCTCAGCCGGAATCTCGGCTGGCATCCTGCTCAGCCGCTTCGCCGGCGGCCTGCTCACCGACTGGATCGGCTGGCGCGGCGCCCTTCTCACCTTCTCCGCATTGGTCGCAGCATCAGCCGTGGCCGTCATCCCGCTCTTGCCCACCGCACCGCCACACCGCCACGCGAGCTACCTCGCTTCCCTCCGGACACTGCCAGCCCTGCTGCGCACCTTCCCAAAGCTGCGCCGAGCGACCGCCGCCGGCATGCTCTGGTTCTTCGCCTTCAACCTCATCTGGGTCGGGCTCGCCCTCCACCTCGCCCAGCCGCCATTCGGCCTCAGTGCCGCCATGATCGGGCTCTACAGCCTTGCCGGCATCCTGGGTCTGATCGTCACCCGCCTCGCCGGGCGCCTCACCGATCGTTTCGGCAACCGCGCCGTCGTCATCACGGGGCTGGCGGTCGCGGCGGTATCAGCGCTCGCGCTCACCTTCACGCTCGGCAGCCCCGTCTTCACCGCGGCCGCCCTCGCTTTCTTCGACGCCGGGTGCTTCGCCGCCCAAGTCGCCAACCAAGCCGGAATCGTCGCGATCGACCCGAGCCGCTCCGGCACTCTCAACGCCACCTACCTCACCCTGTACTACGCCGCAGGCGCGATCGGCACCGCCACCGCGGGAAGCGTCGTGACCGCCCTCGGCTGGCCTGCCCTCACACTGTTCGCGATGGCAGCGGCCGCGATCGCCGCATGCCTCGCTGTGCCCCGAGCCCGGATACGATGACGCACCACAACGCACCCCTGACCCCGGAAGGCCGCAAACGGCTCATCGAGCGCTGCCGCACCCGCCCGATCGCGCACGTCGCAGCCGAGATGGGCATCTCCCGCGCGACCGCCTCGAAATGGGTGAACCGCTACCGCCGATACGGCGAGCTCGGCCTTGCGGATCGCTCCTCTGCCCCAGGTCGGCAACCGACGGCCACGCCCGGAAGACTCGTGGAGCGGATCGAGTCCACGAGACGCGAGCACAAATGGCCAGCATCCCGTATCGCTTTCGAACTCGAACAAGCCGGCACCCCGGTCAGCCGCCGCACCGTCACCCGGCTGCTCGCACAGCTCGGCCTGAACCAGCGGAAGTTCATCGACCCCAATGGCGAGACGAACCGCGAACGCAGCGCATCACTGCGGAGCGGCCGGGCCACATGGTCCATATCGACGTGAAGAAGGTCGGCCGTATCCCCGACGGTGGCGGCTGGCGTGTACACGGAAAGGGTAGCGAGTAGGCCAAAGCGGTAGACCGCACCAAGAAACGCGGCACGAGAACCGGATACGTGTTCCTGCACTCCGCAATCGACGGCTATTCGAGACTCGCCTACACCGAAGCACTCCCTGACGAGAAAGCGGCAACGGCAGTCGAGTTCCTCGACCGTGCCCGGACATGGTTCGCTGACCACGGCATCACGACGATCGAGCGGATCGTGACCGACAACGGCGCCTGCTACCGCGCCCACGCCTTCCGCGACGCGATGGCCGGGAGCCGCCACCAGCGCATCACCCCGTACACACCACGCCACAACGGCAAAGTCGAACGCTACAACCGTATCCTCGCCGAAGAGTTCCTCTACGCCCGCACCTGGCACTCAGAACAAGAGCGCGCCGACGCTCTGGCGACCTGGAACCGGCACTACAACTACCACCGACCCCAAGGAGCGCACGGCGGACGACCGCCCGCATCACGAACCCCAGCACGCGTCAACAACGTCCTGGCCTCATACATCTAGACGCGGCAATTCTGCGTTGCTCGCGGTGCCCGAGCGTCCTATCCTCTGGGCAATGCGCTGACGGAGACAAGTAGCCGCAGGGCACGCGAGCCGAGAGAGCTGCCGGCAGCTGGGAAGGCAGTCTCGCGTCCTACGGTGAATCCCCTCCCGAGTGCGGGGAGGAACGGTCGGCTGCGGCCCAAATGCCCCGCCGGTTCGCTCCCGTTATCGAGCTGTCGAGGCCGTCACCTCCGGATGACGGCGAAGGCGTGGTGGCACCGCGAGTTCCCTTCTCGCCCACGCTCCCAAGGGATCACGTCGCACTCCGACTGATCGATGGGACCCGAAATGCTGGACATCACCGTGATCCGCGAACGCCCCCAGCGCGTCGAGCGCGCAATGGCGAAGCGAGCCGTTCACATCGACCTCAACGCCTTCCTCGCCCTGGACGAGAAGTACCGGCACGGCACGACCGAGGTCGAGACGCTTCGCGCCGAGCGCAAGCAGATCTCTCGCGAGATCGCGCGGCTCGACCCGGCGGACCCAGCCGCCGTCGCCAAGCGCACCGAGGCAACCGAACTCGGTACCCGCCTTGCCGCACTCGAAGAGCAGCTCACCGCCCTGGCCAGCGAGCGCCAGGCGTTCCTCGACCAGCTGCCCAACCTGCCCGACGAGGACGTGCCGACCGGTGGCAAGGAGCAGAATCAGGTCGTCCGCGAGCACGGCACTCGTCCGGACTTCGACTTCGAGCCGCACAACCACGTCGATCTGGCCCGCCGACTCGGGCTGATCGACTACGAGCGCGGCGTCAAGCTCGCCGGCACCGGCAACTGGGTCTACCGAGGCAACGGCGCCCTCCTCGAATGGGCGCTGCTCAACTTCTTCATCGAGACCCACGTTCAGGACGGCTACGAGCTAATCCTGCCGCCCCACCTGCTGACCTATCAGGCTGGTTACGCCGCAGGCCAGTTCCCCAAGTTCGCCGAGGACGTCTTCGCACTCGAACAGGGTCCGGCCGGGCCGCAGCGGTTCCTGCTGCCGACCTCGGAGACCGCCCTGGTCAACCTCCACCGCGACGAGGTCCTGACGGAGGACGAACTTCCGCGCAAGTACGTCGCCTACTCGCCCTGCTACCGGCGCGAGGCCGGAAGCTACCGCGCCGCCGACCGTGGAACCCTTCGCGGCCACCAGTTCAACAAGGTCGAGATGTTCCAGTTCGCGCACCCCGACGCCTCCGACGCCGCCCACGAGGAACTCCTGACCAAGGCGGCCAACTTGGTCGAGGCACTCGGCCTGCACCACCGAATCACCCGGCTGGCCGCCGAGGACACCAGCGCCTCGATGGCCAAGACCTTCGACGTCGAGGTCTGGCTGCCCAGCATCGACGGCTATGTCGAGGTGAGCTCGGTGTCGAACGCCCGGGACTACCAGGCCCGGCGCGGCAACATCCGCTACCGCGCCGCAACAGGAAAGCCCGGCTACGTGCACACCCTTAACGGCTCCGGGCTGGCTACCAGCCGCCTGGTGCCGGCCCTGCTGGAACAGCACCAGCAGCCGGACGGCACCGTCGCGGTGCCGTCGGTGCTGCAACGCTGGCTCGGCTGCAAGTCCTTGACCCCGGCAGCACCTAGGTAGTCGTACCGCCGGCAGGCCCGGAACAGCACATCCGGCGAGTGGACTACACCCGGTCCCGCACAGGTCGGCGATGCGGGACACATGGCCGTTACGGCCGTCTGGGAGATGGTGCGCGCGGACATCGACGTATTCACGGACCAGGCGCGCCAGACCCTCAGCGCCAACAGTCGGCGACGCAACTGGAGAAGGATCCGACCGAACGCAGTCGCACGATCCGCCGGGTCCCCATCATGCGCCTCAAGGAGGCGCTGTGGAGCGGGGTGCATCGGTGATCGACGTCTACCGTACGGCGCTCGACTACGGGGTGGAAAGCGTCGAGGAGTACGACCGGCGGTACCGGTCGTACTCCTCGACGGAGCTGATCAACTGGCGCCCTGCCCCACCGCGGTAGCCGGTGGGGCAACCGCGTCACATCTGGTTGGGCGCGTCGATCCCGAGCACTTCCAGGCCGAGCGCCAAGGTCCGCGCGGTGAGGTCGCACAGCGCCAATCGGCTCTGCCGGATGTCACCCTCGGCACGGAGCACATGGCACTTCTCGTAGAACGACGTGAAGGTGCTGGCCAGCCCGTAGAGGTAGTGCGCGAGCCGGTGGAACTCCAGGTTCTCCGCGATCTCGGAGATCAGGGTGCCGAAGCCGAGCAACTCCAGTGCCAGGGCACGCTCGGCCGGCTCCGCGATGACCAATGTGTCGATGGTGCGGTCGGGCTCGACCCCGGCGCGGCGGAAGATCGAGCAGATCCGGGCCCGTGCGTATTGCAGGTAGGGGGCTGTGTTGCCCTCGAACGAGAGCATCCGGTCGTAGTCGAAGACATAGTCCTTGAGGCGGTCGGTCGACAGATCGGAGTACTTGACCGCGCCGATCCCCACAGCCCGCGCAACGGCGGCACGGGTCTCCTCGTCCAGCTCCGGGTTCTTCTCCGCGATGACGGCAGAGGCCCGGATGATCGCCTCCTCCAGGAGGTCGACGAGCTTAACGGAGATGCCGGCGCGGGTGCGCAGCATCTTGCCGTCACTGCCGAGGATCGAGCCGTGGCCGATGTGCTCGGCACGGGTCGGCGGGGCGAGCCAGCCGGCCTCGCGGGCGGTCTCATAGACCATCTCGAGGTGCTGGTGCTGGGGCAGGCCAACGACGTAGAGCAGCCGGGTGGCGTGCAGGTTCTTCAGGCGGTGCCGGATGGTGGCGAGGTCTGTGGCGCCGTAGCCGAACCCGCCGTCGCCCTTCTGGACGATGATCGGCAGCGGGTCGCCGTTGCGGTTGAGGTAGTCGCCGGGGAAGACGCACTTGGCGCCTTCACTGTCACGGAGCAGCCCGAGCTCGTCCAACTCGTCCAGAACCGACTGGAGCTGGTCGTTGTAGTAGCTCTCCCCGAAGAAGTCATCCTCGTTCAGGCGCACGCCCAACGTGCTGTAGACGGTGAGGAAGTACTTCTTCGACTCGTTGACCAGGGTGCGCCACAGGCGCAGCGTGGTCTCGTCCCCACTTTGTAGCAGAACCACGCGCTTGCGGGCCCGGTCCTTGAAGGTCTCGTCGGTGTCGAACTTCGTGCGAGCGGCCCGGTAGAAGCCGTTGAGGTCACCTACGGACAGCTCGTGGGCGGCCTCGGACTCGCCGATGTCCAGGAGGTGTTCGACGAGCATGCCGAACGGCGTGCCCCATTCCCCGATGTGGTTCTGGCGGATCACCGTGTGCCCCTGCCATTCGAGCAGGCGTACGGCGGCGTCGCCGATGATCGTCGACCGGAGGTGGCCGACGTGCATCTCCTTGGCGGCGTTCGGGGCCGAGTAGTCGATAGTGATCGTCTCGGGGGCCTCGACCTGCGAAACGCCCAGACGGGCGTCATCGAGCGTATCGGCCAGCAACTGGCCGAGGAGCTCGTCGGAGATGGTCAGGTTGATGAAACCCGGTCCGGAGATCTCCACGGACGAGCACAGATCGTCGAGCTTGGCCTTTGCTACCACCTGCGCGGCGATCTCGCGCGGGTTGCCGCCGATCTCGCGGACGAGGGGCAGGGCGGCGTCGGACTGGAAGTGCGCGTGCCGGGATCGTCGGAGGAGGGGGTCCACGGAAGTTCCCGCCACTGCCTCGAACGCCGACTTGAGCCGCTGACCCAGCAGCTCTTCCAGGTTAGCCATTTCAAAAATCTAGCCGAGCCGAAGGAGAGGCGTCCAATCCCAGCCGCAGATCTGACGAGGAGTAGATCCGGCGATCGCCCTCTTGTTGCTGCAGAGCCCGACTGCCCTACCAGCTGTCGGGCTCGCCGCTGCGAAATCATCCGGACGGGCCGCGGCAAGGGTCGATGATTGACCGTCAAGGACGTATAGCTTATGAATCACCACAGGTCAGAACTGCCCGAGATGTCATGGCCGGTACCGCCCTCCGCTCACCCAGAACAGCCGTCGCGCTACTGGCCGGCGGTGAGAAATCCGTGCTTCCGGCTTCACGCAGCCGGTCACCGTTCTTCTTGCAAGGATGGTCAGTTGTCCGCTGCCCGCAGCACCGATGGAGAAGCCGGGATGTCCGAAGAGGATGAGCCAATTCACCATCACCTGGTCGACTCGGCGAAACCACCGCCAAACGGGCGAGTGATCGATCTCGGCTGTGGAAGGGGACCCACGCTGGCGGCCTTCGCCCGTCGGTTCCCGACAGTGCATCTGACCGGCGTCGATCGCTCTGCCGCAAGTGTCGAAGCAGCCCGGGAGCTGCTTGCTGATCACGCCGGCGGTAGCGAAGTTCTGGTGACGGACCTCCGCCAGCCCGTTCCCCTGCCAGATGGCTGTGCTGATGCGGTTGTCTCGTACAACGTGCTCGAGTGCCTTCCGGACGCGCCTGCGTTCCTCGCGGAGACCTGGCGGCTACTCAAACCTGGCGGCCGCGCGGTCGTGGCGCACGTGGACTTCGACTCGATCGTGATTGCAGGGGCGCACCGCGACCTGGACAGACGGATCTGCCATGCCTTCACCGATGATCAGCAGCAGTGGATGGATCACGCGGATGGACGAATTGGCCGGAAGCTGCCCGGGCTGGTCCGGGCATCGCCGTTGGTCTCGGAGCGGGTTGCCACCTGGGTCACGTCCTCAACTGAGCTGGTCGGCCAAGCAGCACGGCGCATCGAGAACATGAGGCAAGCGCTGACCCACACAGCCTCTCGGGGAAAGGGCCTTGTAGACATCGAGGAGGTCGAGGCATGGCACACGGCGGTGCAGGAGGCGGCTGCGGGCGCGCGGTTCTTCTTCGCTGAGACGGCAGTAGTCGTAACTGCCAAGCGTCTGGCGTAGTGTGAGGCGCGCTACTCCAGCCGTAGATCGTGATCTTCGTGTGGTGGCCACTGGCTGGCATCACCAGCGGGCGACGAGCGTCTCCTCCTTGCCCCGGTTGCGGTACAACCAAGTGGTTCCTGGCGCGACACCCCCGGTCAGATAGCCAACGATGGGCTCCCGCTGCGTTGCGCTGTCCAGCTCGCCGAGCAGCTTCAGGGCGTCGGGCAGGGGGAAGAAGGCGGCCTGTTTGATGTCCTCGTCCTCCGGCGCGACGTTCCCCGACCACTCGTCGATCTCGAAAGCAGCTGCCAACGCCGAAGGGTACTGCTGGGAGTCGATGTGCATGAGGAATGCGGTGCGCACTGGGTCGCCCACCAGCAGCCCGGTCTCCTCCTGTAGCTCGCGCCGGAGGGCTTCGTGCATGAGCTCGCCGTCCTCGACCCCGCCACCGGGGAGGGACCAGAGAATCTCGCCGTCGGCGCCGAGGTTCTCTCGCACGAGCAGGATCTCGTTGCCTCTGCGGACGATGCCAATGACCAGCTGTACCCGGGGTACTGGGGTCTTCGAAACGTCTACCGTCATGCCACAGACCGTACGTGATGGCCAGTCCGCCGGTATTCAGGGCCGACGCGAAGACGGCTGCGGCCACCGGTGATCACCGCAAGTTGTGTGGACAAACGAAGATCAGGCGGTGGCCGCAGGTCACAGCGTGGTGCCTGCCCGATGGCGGTCGATGTTCGACCAGGCGATGGACCGGATCGCTGGCCGGTTTGCCCGGGTCGAACCCCGACGCCGAGCACGGGCGTTGGTGCTGGGCCTGCTGTCTGACCTGCCGCGCAAGAACTGCTGGACTCTGGCCGAGCACGCGGGCGACGCCACCCCGGACGGCATGCAGCACCTGCTGCACCGGGCGAAGTGGGGCAGGCGGGTCTATGAGGCTCCGCGACGCCGGAGCATCCAACGGTAGCCCCGTTTGCAGCTTCGGAAAGCGCAGTAGGCCACCACAATGCCCTTGCCCGCTCCGCTCACGGTATGACTGGCAGGGACTCCAGTCCTCGCATCAACCGTGTGTGCCGCCAGCGCAGTTTGCTGTTGGGGATGGCGAGGTGAAGCTGTGGAAAGCGCGTGATGAGTGCCCGAAGCGCGATCTCGCCCTCCGCCCGTGCCAGCGGAGCGCCGAGGCATCGGTGAATGCCGTGCCCGAACGCGAGGTGGCCCTGGGCGTCGCGGTCGAGGTCGAGTCGGTCCGGCTCGGGGAAGCGGGCGGGGTCGCGGTTGGCGGCGCCGGGCGCGATCAGCACCGGTGAGCCTGCCGGGATCTCCGTGCCACCGAGGCTGATCGCTTCGGTGGTGAACCGGAAGGTGGCCGTGCTCAGCGGAGAGTCGAGCCGAAGAAGCTCGTCGATGGAGGCCTCGACGAGGTCGGGTCTCTCGCGCAAGCGGTGAAGTGCGTCGGGGGCCTGGAGCAGTGCGAGGAGGCCGTTGCCGATCAGGTTGGTGGTGGTCTCGTGGCCGGCTACCAGCAGGAGCACCGCGAGGGATACGAGTTCGTCCTCGCTGAGCTTGTCCTGGCCGTCGCGGGCGCGGATCAGGTCGTGGAGCAGGCTGTCGTCGGGCGTACGGCGCTTGGCGGCGATGAGGTCGGCCATGTAGTCGGCGACGGCGTGCGAGGCGGCGTCGATCCGGTCGGGTTGCCCGGCGGCGAACAGGTCGTTCGACCATCGGCGGACCGACTCCCGGTCGGTCTCTGGTACTCCCAGGAGCTGGCAGATCACGGTGACGGGGAGTGGGACGGCGAAGGTCTCGATGACGTCGACTTGTTCGCCGGGCGTCCAGTGGTCGAGCAGTTCGTCGACCACGTTCTCGATGTACGGGCGCAGGCGGTCAACCGCACCGGGGGTGAACGCCTTCGTGACCAAGCGCCGCAGCCTGGTGTGGCCTGGCGGATCGGTGGCCAGCATGCTTTGCGATACGGCTGGGTGGAGGTTGCGCCCCGTCTCCTTGCCGGCGAAGAAGCGCTTCGTGTCCTTTGACAGCCGCGGGTCAGCGAGCGCCTGCTTCGCCTCGGCGTAGCCCGTCACCACGTAGCCAGCCTTGTGCCCGGCGCCTGGGAGCTTCTGCACGGCTCCGTTGCGCCGGAGCGCCGCGTACGTCGGGTACGGATCCCGGAAGAAGCCGGGGTCCTGGAAGGGATTGCTCATGGTCATCCGTTCGCGGTCTCGGGAACCAAGTGGGGCTGTCGTACGGATCGGACGATGCTGCTCGCGGCGTAGGCCCGCGCGACCGAGCGTAGCCAGGCCGTCTCGGCGCGGAGGTCTCCCGCGCGGGCCTCGGTGCCGGGGGCCTGAGGAGCACGCTCGGGTTCGGGGCAGCCACCGCCGACCATCGTCCGCAGGGCGACGGCCAGCACCGCAGCCTCGACCACGGCGCCACCCTCGGCCGAGCCGGCGAGTCCATGGCGTTCCACCTCTCTGGTTGCCTCCTGCTGAGCCGCGAGCGACCGGTAGGGCCGGAGAGTGAGGACGGCGTCGCTGATCTCAACGACTCGGCGCTGCAGGAGGAAGTCGGCTTCGGCCGTGCCGGCGTCCGGTTGGAGGACGAGTCCGGGCATCGCGGCGGTGAGGTCGAGCCAGAGCGGCTCGAGGTCGGCGAGCGACCGAAGCTCCCAGCGCTGCTGGAGGTAGCGCGTCAGCGGCCAGAGGAGCGCCGGGAGGGTCAAGCCCAAGGTGATGAGCAGCACGCTGACTGCTGGAGCGGTGACAGCGAAGGCACAGTTCACCGGAGTGATCAGGCTCGTGCAGCGGTCATGCCCGGGGATCGCTTCCCAACCGAGGGTCGCTGCAACGGCATTGATCGTCTTGTACGTCGTGTAGACGAGAGCGAAGACGCAGCCGACGGCGGTGGTCCGAAGCCCGACTCGCTGGCTGGTGCGCGTGGCGGTGCGCGACCGGGTCCAGGTCTGGGCGAGGCAGTCGAAGATCGCGTAGGCGAGGAAGCAGATGTAGGCCAGCGAATACAGGTGCAGGGTGACGGGGGCTTCGTCGAGGGAGCCTTGACGCTCGGAAGCGCTCCACACGAGAGAGGGCGGCGTGAGCGCGAAAGCCGCTGTCATCGTCGCGACGGCCAGGGCTAGGAGCCGGAGACGGATCCGGAGCCGGCGGCGGGCCTCCGCAGCGGGGTAATTGAGGAAGAGCAGGACCGAGGTCACACTCGCTGCCGCGGAAAGGGTCGCGGAGTTGCTCACCAGCCGGGAGAAGTCGAGCGCGATTGAGTCCTCCAGCTTGCGAACCACCGGAGCGTAGGCGCTGAATGCAACGGCGAAGCAGGCGAGGAAGGCGGACATGCTCATTGTGCCGGCCGGGCGCTGGCCAGCTCGGCGTCTGAGCGCCCAGTAGAGGGAAGCTGCCAGCAGGAGGATGGGCATCCCGCCGAAGATGGCGCTGATCACGTGAGTTCCTTGGAAGGGTCAGGAGAAGATGGCGTCCCAGCGCTCGTCAGCTCGAGCCGGACGAGGCGATGGGTGGAGCCTCTCGCGGTAGGCGCGCTGGCGGATGAGCGTGGCCAGGAGTTCGGCCTCGCGCTCGTCTGCCGTGGTGTAGGTGGTACGGCCCGACATCCGCAGCGCGAGTGTCGGGTTGAACCCGATGCTCTCGGCGACGCCGTCGCCCAGAGCCAGGGAACCCGGGTGGTCGCAGAGGATGTGGCTGATCTCGTGCGCCAGGATGTGCATCTGGTGCGCGGCGGATGTGCCCTGCTCGACGAAGAGCAGGTCGGCCGACGGCGTCTCGACTCGGATGCCGCACGGCGTGGAGTTGCCGGCGTCTGCCGGGAGCCGGCGGAAGACGATCGGCTTGCCCCGCAGGGTGGCTACCGCTTCGCGGAGTTGCTGGGTGCCAAAGCGATGGGGCAGTTCGAGGAGGGCGAGGCGCTGCTCGCATGCAGCTCGGAGCTGGCTGCTGTCCATGGTCACCCCTGGAAGAAGACGAGCCTGTTGCGGAACCCGTACAGGACGTGGTCGGGCGATCAGCACGGTGCGGGACTTGAAGCCCGCGTCCGGGAAGGAGCGTCAGTGACCCATGGCGGCGCCGCCGTCGACCGGGATGACCGCCCCCGTGATGTACCCGGCCTCGGTGCTTGCCACGAAGCGGACCGCCGCCGCGATCTCGCTGGGCTGGGCGATTCGGCCCAGCGGAACCCGGGCGACGATCTCGTCGAGCCGCTCCTGGCCCAGGACGGTGGTCATATCGGTCGCCGTGAGACCAGGGGCCACCACGTTCGAGGTGATGCCCCTGCTGCCGTACTCCCGAGCCACGGAGCGGGCGAACCCGATCAGGCCGGCCTTGGACGCGGCGTAGTTGGCTTGGCCGGCCTCGCCCGCAAGCGCAACTGCCGACGAGATGAACACCAGCCTGCCGCCTCGCCGTGCGCGCAGCATCGAGCGCAGGGCTCGCTTGGCACATCGGAAGGCCCCGGTCAGGTTGGTCTCGATGGCCGCAGCCCAGTCGTCCTCTGACATGCGGAGAAGGAGGGTGTCGCGGGTGACGCCAGCGTTGACGACGACCGCCTCGACCGGGCCGTGCTCGGCTTCCACTACCGCGAACGCCTGCTCGACATCCGCGGGCGACGTCACGTCGCACTTCACGGCGAACAGCCCCGCAGGAGCCTCGCCGGACCGGGAGGTGACCGCCACCTGGTCTCCGTGGTCGGCCATCTGGCGAGCGACCTCAAGACCGATCCCGCGGCTTCCGCCGATGACCAGAACAGAACGACCCGACATGGTGCTTCTCCCGTACACGCGCTGACGACGACAGGTGGGGGCAGGCAGCCCGTCACGGCTCTGCGCCGGAGGACACTCGAACCTGCGCTCTAACCATGCCGGGCGTTAAGAGGAAGTGACGCTTCCGGGAAATCATGCTTCCGCTTACGCATCGTGACGAGGCGCCGCCAGATCACCTCGCCGACCTCAGCGCGCGAGATGCGCCGCGCGCCGATTGCTGGGCGTAGTCGACCCTTAACCATGGCGCTCTACGCCCGTTGCATTCCAGCGGCGGCAGGCGGTGGAACGTTAAACATTCGCATGCGCTGAGTAGCGAGCGAAGTGTAAATCAGACGGTCTGACAAACTGTCAGTTGATCTGTGAGTTGCGCCACGACTTCAGGGGAGCCTGGAAATCGGGAGCGGAGGAATAAGCTCTCGGCTGTGGATAATCCGGGAATCGGGTCGGGTCTGCATGATGATCCCGCGCAGTCTCTGAGTGAGCTTCTGCGTTCGTGGCGTGCGCGCGTGGATCCTCGACGAATTCCGGGGCTGGTCCGTGAGGGCCGGCGCGGCTCGGGGCTGTCTCAGATGGACGTTGCCTGGCTCACCGGCGTGACTGATCGCTGGTATCGCGAGCTGGAGCTGGGGCGCCAAGCGAACTTTAGTCCGGACTTTCTCGACCGGCTCGCCCTAGCCTTGAGGCTGTCCGAGGCGGAGCGCGAGGTGCTGTATCTGAGGACTGTGGGGCACCCGCCCCGCCAGCGCCCAGCCGTCGACGCGGAAGCAGTCAAGATCCTCGACGAGGGGATGCAGCAACTGCTGGATAACCAACTGCCCAATCCCGCCTATCTGTCGGATGAGGCGTGGAACGTCTTTGGGCACAACCAGCCCCAAATCGAGTGGTTTCCCTGGATCCCCTACGAGCCCAATGTCATGAAGTGGGCTTTCCTGTACCCAGAGGCGCGCGTTCAGCTCGTCCGGTGGGCAGAGGACTGGGCCGGCCCGATGCTTGCTCAGCTGCGGTACGCCTGCCTCCAGAATCCTGAAAAGGCGGATCTCCAGCAGGTTGCGCGCGAAATTCTCCAAGGCAGCCCGGAGGCGCGGGAGATGTGGGAGCATGCGGAGCTGATCCATCATCCGGACGGCGACATTCGGCGGCTTCGGCTGCCGTATCACGGCGAGCAGGAGATCGCCGTCCGGATGATGGTCCTCGCGCCGCTTCGGCGGACCACCGTGCGACTCATGATCCTTATGCGCATGGACTGAGCGGCTATTCGCTCAGGTCGACGCCTGGAAGATCGTCGGACGGGAGCCCTTCCAGTACTCGGGCCTGCTCGATGACGGTGTGCACCATCTTGAGGCTCGCGGTGGAAAGGCCGGCGGACCGAAGGGCGACCGTCGCGATCTGCTGGTCCCGCATCGCGGCGACGAGCTGGATCTCAGCGGCGGTGCGCTCGGCCACCTCATCGTCGAAGAAGTAGCCGGCGGGCACGCCGAAGAAGTCGGCGAGGGCCTTGATGGTGGCCATCTTGGGGTTGCTTCGTGCACCGGTACGCAGTTGCTGGATGCCGCTGGCGGTGATGGCGCCTTCGCCGGCCTCCTTGATGGCGTTGGCCACCTCGGCGTACGTGTACGGGCCGCGACCCTTTGGGTGAACCTCCCGGAACAGCTTGTCTAGCCGGTCGGCGAACGTTCGCCCTGCTCCGTTGATCATGCCCACCTCCTGTCGTCACGACCAGTGTAGCCACTGCAGTGTGTGGTCTCGGCCCCGTGAGGCTCAAATCTCGACACAGCAGTTGACTCGGTGGCGCAACTGGAGTGTACGTTGGTCCTGCCGAAGCGGGCTCAGCAGTGGAAATCCCCTGGTGGGGCGCCAAGCAAACGCTCTGGACTGGCCGCGTGGCTGCCCCCTATGGTGCTGCTCCCGCAAGCAGCCCGGGGGGCCAGCAGGTTGGCCCCAGCCGCACCGGGCCTTGTACAGACCCAGAACTGAGCGGAAATGAGACCGGCGCCCGGGAGCTACCAACTCCCAGGCGCCGGGCCGGCATCCCGAAGGGTGCCGATTCACAACCACGCACGCAGCGGGACTTCTTTGCACGAGACCGCTGCATGCGCTCCTACGAGCCACGGAGTATCGCATGCCTGCCACGCCCAGGGGAACTGCCCACACGGATCAAGAGCGTCACCGTCGGCTCGCGTCCCAGCTCAACGACATGATCCCCGGCGCTGCCGCTTTGCGGATCAGCCTGACTGATCCGAACCACCGGTGGCCCCACCCCCATGCCTCCGCAGTGGACACGGCCGGTCAGCCGATCAACATCACCCGCGTCACCGCCAAGGTCGCCGCCCGCTGGGTGCTGCGGACGTGGCCCGACGCCGACTGGAGCCTGCCCCACACCCTGGACCTCGACACCGCAGAGCTCGCCCTCGCCGGTCGGGGCTGCTGACATGGCTCGCATCCGATCGGTCAAGCCGGAGACCTGGGTTTCCGAGACGCTGGCCGAGGTGTCCATACCGGCGATGGTCACCTTCCTCGGCATGACCAACCATGCCGACGACCATGGCAGGCACCGCGACCAAGCCGCGATCATCTACGGCCTGATCTGGCCGCTGCGCGACGAGATCAGCCGGGCGGACGTTGAGGACCACCTTCGTCAGCTCGCCGCCGTTGGCGCGATCTGCCGGTACACCGGCTGCGACGGCCGCAAGTACTTCCACTACCCGACCTGGCACAACCACCAGAAGATCGACAAGCCGAGCCTGTCCCGGCTGCCCGCGTGCCCGCACTGCGAGCCGGAGCGGTGCGGCGTCTGCAAGGGCCCCTGCATCCAGCGGGCCGCCCTCGTCGACGCTGCGGGAACCGTTGACCAGCAAGCCCCGAGTGCTCGCGGCGAGTTCGCCGAGCCCTCGGCGAACGCTCTCGCCGGGCTCGACCAGCTCCCCGAGCCCTCGTCGGCACCGCCCGCTCGCCTTGATTCTGGCGATGGCGCTGACGCAACTGCCCACCCGGCGACGGCTCCGATGCAGAGGAAAACCGCAGGTCAGGCGATATTCGCCGAGGGCTCCCCGAAGGTTCGCCGAACCCTCCCGGAGCCCTCGGCGCCTGGATCTAGGATCTTGGATCCTGGATCTTCTTTCCCTACGGGGCGCCAGGCGCCCGACGCGGACACCGTCTCGGCGAACCGGCTGATCGGCGAGTACGTGGCCGCCTGCGCCGAGCGCCCGCCGGGCGACGTGCTCGGCCACCTCGGCCGCGTCACCAAGAAGCTCCTGGACGAGGGCATCGCCGCCGAGCACGTCCGCGCCGGGCTGCGGCGCTTCGCCGAGATGCAGGGCCACCCGTCCCGGCTGCCGAGCCTGGTCAACGACGCCATGAACGCACGAGGCGCCGGTTTGGCGCGGCCGGGAATCCGGCCTAACGTGCCCGCTCACCAGGCGTGGACCAACCCGGTCGACGCCGTCGCCGCCTACGCCGAGGAGCTGTGATGCGTACCCACCGCGACCCGCAGACCCTCGCCGACGCCCCCTCGGTGCTCGACCGGATGGCCCGAATCCTCGCCGCACGGGGCATCGACCAGCACGCGGTCGACGCCCTCCCGGACGAGGCGGAGCCGTACTCGCCGGAGGCGATGCTGTCGGCCGGGCTGCCGCCGCGCTACCGCGACGCGGTCGCCGAGCACCCGCAGGTGCTGGACTGGGTGCGGCAGGTCGCCGTCCAGGCCGTCGCCCCGAGCCTCGGCGCCCGCCGCCAGGTCGCCACCGGCCCGAGCCTGCTGATGGCCGGGGTCGTCGGCGCGGGCAAGACCCACGAGGCGTACGGCGCCGTCCGCGCCCTGGTACAGGCCGGCATCGGCGTGCGCTGGCGGGCGACCACCGCCGCCGACCTCTACGCCGAACTGCGGCCGACCTCGGACACCGATGCCGAGCGGGTACTGGCCACCTACAGCCGGGTGCCGCTGCTGATCCTCGACGACCTCGGCGCCGCGAAGTCGAGCGAGTTCGTCGAAGAGCAGACCTACCGGCTGATCAACCGCCGCTACAACCACATGCTCCCGACCTTGATCACCAGCAACCTGCCGATCAAGGACCTCCGTACCTGCCTCGGTGACCGCGTCACCTCCCGGCTCGCTCAGATGACCACCCGGGTCGCCTTCGAGCCGGTCGACCACAGACGCCTCCAGCGCGCGGCCTGACCGCTGCCGCGCGCCTGGCCGCCCACGGCGAGCCGCCCAACCTTCACCGACCCAGCGCACCTCTCCGCCGACGCCGCCCGCGCGCGGAGAGCGATCGGAGCAACCCCGCATGACCACCACCACGACCGGCCCTGTCCGCCACCGCTCGCTCGGTGACCACACCTGGCAGGACCAGGCCGTCTGCACCCCGACCGAGTACAACCCCGTCGACCCGGAGACCTTCTTCCCCGGCCCGGAGGAAGCCGACAAGATCGCCATCGCCAAGGCCCTGTGCGCCCAGTGCCCCGTCGCCCGCACCTGCCTGGACGCTGCCCTGGAGACGGGCGACACCCACGGCATCCGGGGCGGCCTCACCGAGGAGGAACGCGAACCCCTGCACACCAGGCTGGCCCACCGCCTCGACTACAGCCGCGTCAACGCCACCCTCGCCGGACGCGACATCCACCTCACCAAGGCCGAGCGCCGCGCGGTCGTCCTCGCCGGGTACCGTCAGGACGTCCCCGTCGAACGCCTCGCCTGGCTCCTCAAAATCTCCCCCGAGCACGCCCTCAAGCTGTACCGCGAAACCCGCCGCGCGATCCGCCACCGGCAGATCGCCGAAGAGGCCGCCCGCGCCGCCTCGGTCGACCACGGCGATACCAGCATCGAGCAGCTGACCCGCGACGACTTCGGGACGGCCGCATGAGCACCACCACCGTGACCGCCCCGGCCGCCGCCCACGTCACCGGCTGGGACCGGGCCGTCGTAATCGCCCTCGGCGCAGCAGGCTGCGCGCTCTCCTACGACGCGCTGCAGCAGATGGCCATCGCCATCCACGTGAGGGGCTTCCTCACCTACCTCTTCCCGATCATCGTCGACGGGTTCATCGCCTACGGGGTACGCGCCCTGCTGGTCCTGCGCACCGCACCGCTGAGGGCCCGCGCCTACGTGTGGACGCTCTTCGGCGCGGCCACCGGGACGAGCCTGTGGGCCAACGCCCTGCACGCCGTCCGACTGAACGAGCAGAACACCACCATGGGCCTTCGGCTGGGCGACACGGTGGTCGCGGTGCTGTCCACCATCGCCCCGCTCGCCCTGGCCGGCGCCGTCCACCTCTACATCCTCATCGCCCGAGGACCGGTCAGCCCCACTGACCGGGACGGTCACGGCGGCCGACCGGCCGAGGCTGACCCCGGTCAGGTCACCACCGAGGAGGTCGCACTGACCGAGCGTCCGGCGGCGCTGACCGCCGGTCAGGACAGCGCGGGTCACCCCGCCTCCGGTCAGCCGGTCAGCAGCCCGGTCACCGTACCGACGCCGCAGCCGCAGCTGACCCGGGTCAGCGCGGTCAGCCTGCACAAGCCCTCTGACCTGGGCGGTCACCCGGCCGCCGACCGGCCGGTCACCGACCGGCCGCCGGTCAAGCCGCCGGTCACCGCCCCGCCGGTCAGCCGCACCGAGGCCACCGGTCAGCCGGTCAAGACCCCGGTCACCGCTCCGCCGGTCACTGACCGGGACAGTGACCGCCGCACTGACCTGGACACCGAGGACCTGCTGAAGATCGCCCGGCAGGCGGTCAGGGAGGAGGACAAGCTGACCCGCAAGGTGGTCGCCGAGGCGATCCGCGGTCAGCAGATCCCCCTGTCCAGCGACACCCTGACCCAGCTGATGGCCCAGCTCCGCGCCCAGCACGGTCAGCCGGTCACCGCAGACCAGGACTGACCTCCACCCGACCGCCGGGGTGACCGACACGGTCACCCCGGCCGGTCACCCACCCGAACCACCACCGAACGGGAGCACCCCCGCATGCGCACCACCCCCGCCACCTGGGCCGAGGCGGACTCCTGGCTCGCCGTCCTGCACCAGCGCGGCCACCTCCACCGCGTCGAAACCGGCCCGGACGGCACCCGCAGCGTCCAGCGTGGCCGGCACTCCCGCCCATGGACCCTCCACCACCCCGTCCTCGCCCTCGACTTCGTCGAGGACCTCGTCCGCGAGATCCGCCAGCGCGACACCGAGGCCAGCCGGTGACCGCGCCCGGCCAGGACGGCACCACGGCGGGACCGGAGCGTGACCGTGATCAGGCTCCTGGCGGAGCAAGTTGTGGGGTAAGGAGTCCTTACCCCGCCCCCGCCCCGAAGGGGGCGGAGGCTCCCCGGTCGTCGGCAGGCCCAGGGGTGCCTGCCGACGACCGGGGAGTCGGCCCAGGGGTGCCGACCACGGGGGACGAGCAGGCGCCGACCGCTGTCCGCATCGTGCCGCGCCGACGCCTTCGCCAGAGCGTCCCGCGTACCAACCGCATCTGCCCGCGCTTCAGCGACGCCGAGTGGACCCTCCTCCAGCGCGCCGCCGACCGAGCCGAACTCGCACCCGGCGGCTACACCGCAGCCGCCGCCGTGGCCGCTGCCGCGAGCACCGACCCCAGCGCCGCGGTCGCCGACTACCGACGCGGCATTCAGGAACTCATGGAGTCCAACCGCCAACTCGGCGCCGTCGGCAACAACCTCAACCAGCTCACCCACTACGTGAACGCCGGCGGGCAGCCGGGCGCCGAAATCCGGCCGCTCCTGGCCCGTGTCGAAGCCTCGATCGATGCAGTCGACGAGGCCGTCGACTGGCTGGTCCGCCGGTGATCCCCAAGATCCGCACCGGTACCGACCGCAGCTTCCCCCTCATCGACTACCTCTTCGGGCCCGGCAAGCACGAGGAACACACCGACCAGCACCTCGTAGCGAGTTGGAACGGCTTCGCACCGGACCCCGGCCCCAACCCCGAACGGCACCAGGTCGCCAAGCTCGCCAACCAACTCGACCAGCCCGTCAAAGCCCTCGGCAAGCAGGCACCGGCCACCAGGATCTGGCACTGCTCGGTCCGCACCGCCCCCGGTGACCGGCACCTCGACGACGCCGAGTGGGCCGCCATCGCCCGCCGCATCGTCCACGCCACCGGCATCGCCCCCGACGGCGACACCGCGGCCTGCCGCTGGGTGGCCGTTCGCCACGCACCCGACCACATCCACATCGCCGCCACCCTGGTCCGTCAGGACGGCCGCCTGGCCGGCCTCAGCTTCGACAAGCGCAAGGCCCAGGCCGAGGCCCGCCTCATCGAGAAGGAGTACGGCCTGCGACAGCTCAACCCCGGCGACGGCACCGCCGCCAAGAACCCCACCAGCCAGGAGCACTTCAAGGCCGAGCGCACCGGCCGCACCGAGCCCCCTCGCGAGACCCTGCGCGAAGCCGTCCGCCAGGCCGTTGCCGGAGCCGCCACCGAGCAGGAGTTCTTCACACGCCTGCGCGAGGCGGGCCTGCGGGTGAAGTTGCGCAACGCCCCCTCCGGCGACGTCCTCGGCTACAGCGTCGCCCTGCCCGGCGACCGCAACCGCGACAGCGAGCCCATCTGGTTCGCCGGGAACACCCTCGCCCCCGACCTCTCCCTCCCACGGATCCGCCGCCGCCTCGACGCCGGACCCGAAACCGACACCCTGGAACCGAGCGCCACGTCGACCCGCGCTAACCGGTCCGCACCCGCATACCGCCGACGCGAGGCCGCCGGAGCCGCCGAGCGGGCTGCCGCCCTCCTCGACCAGGACGACGAGCAGGCCGCCGCCCAGCTCGTCGGTGCCGGGGAGATCCTCGACGCCCTCGCCCAGACCTCCCCGGCCGCTACCCGCGCCGAACTCCGAGAAGCAGCCTGCGCCTTCGAACGTGCCACCCGCAGCCACGTTCGCGCCGAGAACGCCGACATCCGCGCCCTGCGCTCGGCCGCCCGCGGAATCGTCCACGCCGGCAGCGCGCTCGGCCGAGGCGAGGACGGCGGCGCCACCGCCATGGTCCTGTCCACGCTCGTCCTCGTCGCCCTGGCCGCCGCCCGCTGGCACTCCGCCCGGGGCCACGCCCAGCAGGCCGCCGCCTCCCGACAGGCCGCTGAACACCTGCGTGCCGCCTGCCAGCAGGCCGGTGCCACCCCGATGCGGGCGATGCGCGAGATCGGGCGCACCCTGCCCGAGCCCGAGCGCCGCCGCCACCAGGCCATCATCCGCGCCGCCCTCGGCCAGACGGACACCCTGGCAGGCCCGGTCCGCGATTACGATGCCCTAGCCGCCGTGCTCGCCGAAGCCGAGCAGGCCGGCCACGACCCGCAGGCGCTGCTCGCGGAGGCCACCTCCTGGCGGGAACTCGAAACCGCCCGCGACACCACCGACGTCCTCGTCTGGCGCATCCGCCGCATCGCCGACCTGCCCGCCAACCCCCAACGGCCGCGCACCGGAACGACCGTCGACACCCGGTCCAGGACCGAGCCGACGCGGACCCGCACCACACAGCCGGCACCGGCCTGGCCCGCGACCGACCCGCGCCGCCCGGCACCCCGCCGCTGACGGGTGGTCCGGCGGACACACCGCCATCTGCCGGACCACCCCGAAACCCTCTCGACACCCGGTCCCACCAGGTGTTACGCAAGAACCCGAGCACCGCGAACGGAGAGCCTGTGCCCAGAACCACCGAGCAGACCACCACTCCGGCCCCGATCACCGCTCCGACCCCGACCAGCACCGACCCGCTCCTGCAGCTGGAGTACGAGACCCAGCCTCCGAGCGGCCCGGAGGCCGTCCGCCTCGTGCAGTGCCCCACCGAACTGGCCCTGCGCGGAATCCCGGTGACCTGCTCCGGCTGCCGGGCCCGGCGCGACTGGCTGCTGATCAACCACCGCCGCCACGTCTGGATCCGGTGCCGCTGCGGGGCGGAATGGCTGGAGCCGGAGATCACCCGCGGGGACTTCGACGCCATGCTCGCCGACAACCCGAGTTGGACGAACTACCGGACCCTCGACGAGGCCCGGATCGCTCTGGGGTTCGACGGGGTCTTTGCCGGGCTGTACCTGCAGTAGCGGGCGGAGTCGACATTTCCCGCGCCCTGGGCGCGGGATGCGCCGCGTGACTGCGCTGGCGGCTTCCCGTCCCAGGAGTTCGCGCCAGCCCTATGGGCGGCGCCGGAGGTGCCCCGCGTACCTGGAGTGCCGGTGGAGACGCGGGGAGCCTGACGCTTAACATTCTGTGGGGCCTTGATCACGATTGGTCGGGGCAGGGGGAGAGAAAGGCGATCGATGGCGCTGCAGACTGGGCTCTACTACCCGTACGTACACCTGCGAGACGAGTCCTGGGCGAAGGCGGCGGCGCTGTACTGGCGAAACCTGGCCCGCGTGGTGCCGACCGGTTTTCCTGTGCGAGACCGCGACGTCATCAAGGAGCTCAACCAGGGCTCGGGATTCCTCGTCGATACCGATCCGCGGCCGGCTGTCGAGACGGTCGCGCCGGCGTTCGTCGAAGCGATCCGGGACAACGCAGAGGCGCTGCGCGCCCGTTTCGCTGTGGAAGACCGCCGGTTCACTTCGCGCTGGCAGTCGGCCCCGATGCTCGCCCCGACTACCCGAGACCTGACCGGCCTCTACCCCGAGGAGGTGCCCGCGGAGCTGGAGGCTGCGCTGGAGGAGGCCGGGCTCGCTTACCGGGACTGGCGGCAGATGGTCGGGCACCAACAGGTGTCGTGGGTGGTCGTGGACCCGGCTCTGGCCTGGACATACAAGTGCGCGATCACCGAGGAGTTGGCGCGCCGGACGGCGTTCGCGCCGGTCACCGACCAGCTGGACGCCTACACCGCGACAGGCGAGTGGACGGCCGAGCGCATCACCGACACGCTCCTGGGTGGCGCCGCGCCGACGGTCGGACGGGAAACTGCACAGGCCAGGATGGCCATGATGGCCGTGCAATGCGTTCTACCGGCAGACCTGCGCCACGTCCCGGCGGACAAGATCGTCCGACTGAGGACGCAGTACGCCGACGAGTTCGCCGCATTCGCCGCAGCGGTCGAGGCAGCGACGGCCGACGTGGTCGGCGCCACGCAGGAGGTTACCGACCACGCGGCCTTCGAGCTGCACCTCCAGGGGGCTTTCGACTTCCACCTCGCCCAGCCGCTGGAATCGCTCCGCAAGGCGATGAACGGCCTGAAGCTGGACACCGTCTTCACCACGCTCACCATCAAGCCGGAGGTGACCGTGCCCGGGGCCGGACTCGCCTGGATGCTGGGAGGAACTGCCACGGCAGTCGGCACCGGCATCGCGTTCGCCGCCCTCGCGACCCGCCAGGCCGCCGCCCGCGAGCGTGACACCCTGGTGGCCTCCTCACCCGCGGGCTATCTGCTGCGCGTGGAGAAGGAGTTGAAGCCGGCAACGATGCTCAGGCGCGCAGGCCGGGTGATGGCGCGTACCGCAGGCGTGGGGATCTGACGCCGGCGCCGGACATGAGCCAGGGCCCGCGCCACGATGTGGTGCGGGCCCTGGGCCTTCGTCGTAGCGGGGACAGGATTTGAACCTGCGACCTCTGGGTTATGAGCCCAGCGAGCTACCGAGCTGCTCCACGTATATAGCTCACTGACTGGGAAGATAGCGCCGGTGGCCCCTGCCGGTGGGCCATAGGATCGGCTCATCCGTCGAAAGCTGGAGGCGGGGCCAGGAGGAGGGCGCAGGCTGTGCGGTTCGTGGTGATTGACCGGAATGGCCGTATACCCTCGGACCCGCTTCCAGTCGCCGTGCTGGTGCGGGACGGGTGGAACGACTTCGGGTACACCACCATGTTCCACTTGACGATCATCGACCAGCGGGGACGCCACGAGATCGGCGAGGTCAAGATCGGCGCGCTGGGCATGAGTCGACGATCGGAGGGTGTAGTCCAGCCACCGGAGGAGTTCACCTCCATTCCGGGGGAGTACTTCTCCGTGGGGCAGGACGACACCTACTACTCCAGGTTGGCAGCGCTCGGCACCGACACCAGGGTGGCCGTGCTATCGGGACTCCGGGACATGGCCTTCGACCCGGAGGTGTTCGACCTCACGGAGGACGAAGAGGTGACCCGGGTATCGCTTTGGCGCTTCGTCAAGGCACGTGCGGTCGAGGTCCAGTTCCGTCGCATCGCACACGGCGGCGAGCGAGTGGTCTCCTATACCCTGAACTACTGGTTGCCCGGACCTGACGGGAGTCAGGACGGCGGCCTCCGTCTGGACTTCCCCGTTCGGCCCGGCAGCCTCCCACAGAGCAACATCCACGTGCTGACCGGCCGCAACGGGACCGGCAAGTCCGTACTGCTAAACCGGCTGGCCCGAGCAGCAAATCCCCTGTCGGACTCGACCGACGTCGGAGCGGCGTACCTGGAGTGGGAGGGCGAGCGACCCTCGTTCACCAACCTGGTCTGGGTCTCTTTCAGCGCCTT
This sequence comes from Kitasatospora sp. NPDC001132, assembly GCF_053598415.1. Taxonomy (NCBI): domain Bacteria; kingdom Bacillati; phylum Actinomycetota; class Actinomycetes; order Kitasatosporales; family Streptomycetaceae; genus Kitasatospora; species Kitasatospora sp. NPDC001132. The sequence continues at coordinate 109,923 of NZ_JBSFKF010000008.1, forward strand.
CGACGAACTGCCTCAGATGCCCGGCAACATTGCCTTCCCGATTGACCATGTCGGCCTGCGGCTGCCGACCGCGGGCAGCCGCAGACACCGAATGAAGTCCCCATCGCAGCTGAAGCGGGAATTCACGCAGAGCCTCGAAGCCTGCCTGATCGGCGAACAGAGCGAGCGCTGGATGAACGCTCTCCAGGCGCTGTCCTACTCCGGCACCGTCCTGTTGGAGGAGAACTGGCTCGCCAGCTTCCGTGGCACCCGCACCGCTAACCGACGCCGCACCATGGCACGCAAACTGTTCGCACAGCTCAGCTCCGGTCACAAAGTGGTACTCCTCACCGTCACCCGGCTGGTGGAACTTGCCCGGGAACGGACGCTTGTCATCATCGACGAACCTGAGACCCATCTTCATCCGCCACTACTGGCCGCATTCGTTCGAGTTCTGTCCGACCTCCTCGCCGACCGCAATGGCCTCGCCGTCGTTGCCACCCACTCCCCAGTGGTCCTTCAAGAGGTCCCTGCGCACTGCGTGTGGAAGCTGCGCCGCCACGGCGACCGCATGGTCGCGGAACGGCCGACCATCGAAACGTTCGGGGAGAACGTCGGCACCCTCACCCACGAGGTCTTCGGTCTGGAAGTCACCAAATCAGGATTCCACCGGGACCTAGACCGCTTGGTGGTCGAGGGCCTCACCTACCACGAGATCCTCGACCGCTTCGACGGCCGACTCGGCGGGGAGGCCCGCATCATCGCGCGCTCACTCGTCGCCGCCCGCGACCTCGGCCAACACCAGGAAGCGGACGCCTGGTAATGCTGCCGCTGCCCAAGCCCAACCTCGACGCCCGCACGGTCTACACCACGTGCACCGCCAGCGCGCGCCCCTTGACCGTCCGAACCGAGTTGCAGAAGCTCACCATCCAAGTCGCCAACGCCGCAGCCGAGTACGAGAGCGCCGCCGCCAGTCAGGCCCAACACGACCTCGTCCACCTCCAGCACCAGCCCGGCGGGAAGCCGACCGGGAAGCCAGCCAAGCCGGCAGGCATCAACGGACCGCTTATCAACTCCTACTCCTCCCGCATGGTCCCCGAACGAAGCCCCGGCCGGTCGTTCTACGACCAGTTGCTCGCCGGTGCCCCCGACGGCCGGTGCACCCTGTGCGGGCACGGACTCGCGGCCACTCTCGACCACCAGCTGCCCAAGACGCTATACCCACTGCTGGCCGTCGCCCCGCTCAACCTTGTCCCGGCCTGCCGCGACTGCAACTCGAACAAGCGCGAGCTGGCCCCCGCCAGCGCGGAGGAACAGACGCTCCACCCCTACTTCGACAGCGACACGCAGCAGTACACCTGGCTGACGGCCCACATAACCGGCGCCCCTGAGCCCTCCGTCACCTTCCAAGCCACCCCGCCGCCCGACATGCCACCCCTGCTGGCTGCACGCGCCCGTCACCACTTCGCGGTGCTTCGCCTCGGTCTCCTCTACGCTCCCCAGGCCGGTCCGGAGATGAGAGTGCTGAGCGGAATGCTGATCCGCCTTCCGCGCAGTGAGCTCCGCAGCTACCTTCGCGAACGGGCTGAGGTCTGGGCCGCGGAGAACCCCAACTGCTGGCAGGCCGCCCTGTATCGGGCCCTCGCGGACAGTGACTGGTATATCGAGCACGGCCACAGGGAGCCTTGGGGCCCGTGACCAGCCAGCGCGGCTGTTCCGCATGACGTACCTCAGGCAACGGACGGTGTTGCATCGGATGCAACATTCGGCGTGGCCGACACATACTGCCGACCTGCGGTTCTATGAGGACTTCAACTCCGAGTCGGTCCCTCACCCGTTTCCCGGTCTGGGGCTCGTAGCCGATGCAACGATGTTGCGTTAGATGCAACGGCGGTCCTTCTCGTTCGGTCAGCGGGCTGGGTCTGGCGGAGTGGCTGGTGAGGGGAGCCGGTGGAGGCTGAGCTTGACGGCTGCGGGACGGAGGCCAAGGTCGGCGGGCAGTGCAGCGGGTTCGGGCACGGAGGAGTGCTGCAGCCGTTCGAGGATGGCTCGGTCGGTCCGCTCCTCGGTTGCCTTCACGGTGCGGTAGGCACCGAGAGCGCAGCCCCTGACGGCCAACAGGCCCACGGCGCACAACGCGTTGGCGTCGTTCAGAGCGGCGGCGATCGCGGTAGCCGTCCCGAGCGCTGCGGTGGTGGGACCCAGGCGATCAGCACGCCGGTGCGAAGGATTAGGTGGTCAGGCATCGGAAGACAGCCCTTCCCGCGGCTGTCCGGGCCGCCGGTGGTGCTACGTGGCGCCGCGGAAGTCGCACCCGGGGCAGGTGTCCTCGCCTTCGATGTGCCCTTCGTACCAGCCGTGGACGGCGGCGTGCAGGATCGCCTGCTCGACGGTGGCCTCGTCGGTGCGCACGGAGTTGACGGCGTTGGCGACGATCAGCTGGAGCACGGCGGAGTCCGGGGCGAGGAACGGCGGAGAGGGCATGGGGGAGTTGGTCGCTTCCGCAGGGCCCCTGTCTGGTCAGTCGGCGGTTGTGTCGTCGGCTGGCGCGCTGGTGCGCAGGTCGCTGCGGTAGCCCTGGCCAAGGGGTTTCCAGTTGCGGAGGGTTGCGGGCTTCCAGCGTGGGCGGTCCGGGATGCTCTCGTCGTCGGGGGCGGGCAGGGCACCTCGGCTCTTGCGGCTGCGGGCGGCGCCGACGCTGATGCCCAGGTGCGCGGCGACCTCGGCGTAGCCCCAGAGCTGCTGGTCGTCGGCCATGTGCTGTCCTTCCTTGGTCCTTCGGTACGAGCGTACGCGGCGCCGGGTGGGTGGGCGTACGGCAAGGCCGCCCCTGCCGGGAGCGGCGTGGGGCGGCCTTCTACGGTGGTGGTCAGGATTCGGCGAGCTGGTTGGCGAGTTCGAGCGCGGCGATGGCCACGCGGAGGGAGGAGCACAGGCCGGTGACCTCGTGGAGGGTGGGGCGGACGAGCCGAGGCCAGTCGTCGCTGGCGGCGGGCCAGCTGGCGAGGAGGACGTCGGTGGTTGCGAGGCCAAGGTGGGCGGTGACGTCCCAGCCGGAGCCGGTGGCGTTCTCCCATCGCAGGAGGATGCGGCCGAAGGGGAGTCTGGGGGCGGTGTTCGGGACCCAGAGGACCGTGATCGGGCGCTCGGGGGTGGCGGGCGCGGTGTGGACGAGCGCTCCGCTGGCCCAGGCCGGCAGCGGCCGCAGGGCGATCCGGTCGAGCGAGTGGGGCGTGCGGGGCCGATAGCGGGTCGGGATCGGTGGCTCCTTCGGTTCAGGTCCAGGCGAGTTCGTCGCTGACGGCGGGCGGCAGGTAGCCCTCCTGGCCGTCCTCGGCGAGGTAGGCATGGCCGTCGTGGACGACGACGTTCGTGGCGAGCAGATGGGCGAACGGCCAGTCGGGGTTCACGGCGAGGCGGACCCGGAGGCTCGGATCGAGGTTCTGGAGCTGGACGAGCAGATGGCCGACGGTCAGGTACTGGGGCATGGCGGGGCCTCCTGGGGCTTGGGAACGGTGGGCGGTTGAGGGCGGGGCGGTCAGGGGAGGTCGAGCAGGGTGTGACCCGGTCGGCTTCGGCGGGGCAGGACGAGGACGAGCTCGTCGGCTGGCCATGGGTCGCAGCTTTCCCAGGGGTAGCCCCTGGTGAGGACGACGGTGCCATGCGGGCCTTGGGCGTCGGGCAGTCCACAGACGCCGCAGCCGCTATCCGGGTTGTAGGGCCCGGGGTTGGCCGGGTAGGGGCCGGAGGCGAAGTAGTCGGTGCTGCGCAAGCGGACGGGGGCTGCGGGCGGGAAGGCGGAGACGATCAGGTCGCCGAAGAGGACCTCGTCGGCCCGGACGATCCGAAGAGCGGGGTTGGCGAAGATACGGCGGGAAGCGCGGTGTTCGGTGGTGGCGGTGGCGATGACCGGGCGGAAGTCGACGCGGTGGGCGCTCGTGGCGGTGTCTCTCCTGGTGGGCGGGCGCCCCAGCACGGACCGGGGCAGCTGGCGGTGTTCAGGGGGTGAGGCGGTAGGAGCGCAGGGGCAGGGATTCGCCTTCGGCGTCGAGGAGCACCAGGCCGTCGTCGGCCAGACGGTCGAGGGACCTCGCGACGGCGCGGTCGCGCAGGCCGAGGGCGATGCCGATCTGGTGCACGCGCGAGCCATTGGGTGATTTGGCGAGTTGGGCGACGACACGGGCGTCCCGGCGCAGGCCGCTCTCGTGGACATCGTCGAAGGCCAGCAGCAGGCCACTCGCGCTGAGGGCGAGGCCGAGGACGAACGCGGCGGACTGCGGCGGGACGGAGAAGGCGTTGGCCAGACCGAGGGCGGCGATGGCCGGACCGGGAATACGGGCGAGGTCGATGGTGATCGTCAGAGTGGTCTCCTTTGTCGAAATCGGTTGCAGCGAAGGGCGGTTACTTGCGTTGGTGCGGAATGGTCGGGGCTTCGCCGCCGTGGGCCTCGATCAGGTCCCTAACCAGGGCGACGGGCACGTGCAGGTATACGGACTCGGTGGGGTCGTCCTCGTCCGAGCCGGGTTCGAGGTAGTCGCTCCAGCGGGCCCATGGTTCGGGGCGCCCGGTAGGGAAGCCGACCTCGAGCGTTCGGGCGGGCAGCAGGAACACCTCGGTGGGGTCGGGGGCCAGCACTGAGAGGCAGAAGCCGTCGGCGCACACGATGTGCGAGTCGTGCAGGACGAACCCGAGTGCGTTGCGCGATGTGCCGTGGGCGACGAGGTGGTCCAGTCTTGGTGTAGGCAATGGGTGCTCCGAGTAGGGGGCTTGGGGATCAGCGGCTGGGGTTGGCGATGAGCGCGGCGAGGAATTCGGCGACCGCCTCGGAGGGGGTGTGGATGCCGAACTCCTGGGTCCACGCCTCGGCGTCGGCGGGCTGGACCCGGACGCGCCAGACGATGCCGTGCTGCCAGGCGCCGGGGTCCTCGGGCAGCCAGCCGACGTAGACGCGCCCGTCCGGGCTGGTGCAGTGCACGTTCGCCTCGGGGGTGTCGACCATCGGCCAGCCGAGGGCGTCGAGCAGGGTGAGGACCGGCTCCGCGCTGTGGTCGGACGCGAGCCAGGTGCGCTCCTCGGCGGCGGGGCGGATGGGGGCGGGCAGAAGGCTGCTGGGCGTGTTCATTCGGTCGGTCCCTTCGTTGACCTGCGGTTTTCCCAACGCGAGAACTTTGGCATGCAGCATGCCGAAGTGCGTAGTCGTTTCCGGTGGCCGGTGGTCTGCCGTGGGCGAACTGGGCGGGGAATGGATCGGGCCCCCCGGGTGCTGAACCGGGGTTACGGCGTGGGGCCGTGCAGGAACTAAGGGGGACGAAGGGCTTGGTACCGAGCAGAGACCGGGACATGGCGGCGCTGGTGCGCAAGGTCCGGGCGACGGGGCGGTCGTGGACGATGGGCGACGTCGTGATGATCGCCGAGGGCCAGTGGGCCGTCGCCACGACGAGCCGTGCCGAGCGGGAGCAGATCGAGGCCGTGGAGGCACGGCTGGTGGACGGTCAGCGGATTGAGCTGACCGTGGAGGAACTGGCCCGTGTGGTGGGCGCCGTGGACCCGGGCGCCCACCACGACCAGGCCGCGGACTGACCAGGGGCTACCGCCGGTTCGCCATGGGCTGGGCCGCAGCGGCAGCGGCCGGTGGGGCGGGCTGGCCGGCGGGCAGCCCCAGGGGGCGGGGAGCTTGCGAGGTGCGGGCGGTGGCGGCCCGGAGACGTTCGGCGGCCGGGCCGTCTTCGGCCTTGAGCGCGTGCTCACGGGCGTCGATGACGTTGCGGATCGCGTGCAGCGCGGTGTTGCTCTCGGCGTAGGCGGTCCGCAGCGCGCTCGCCGATTCGGTGATCCGGTCGAGGTCGTAGAAGGCGGGGACCCGGCCGGGCCGGGTGAGGGCGTGCAGGCGGTCCTGGTGCACGGCGGCAGAGTTGGACACGACCACGAGGTGGGACCGGGTGTGCATCGCCGCGCGCAGCATGGGGTCCTCGACAGGCAGGCGGGGCGCGGCTTTTTCCAGTTCGGCGATGGGTCGGCCCCAGGTGCGTTCGATCATCGCGTCCGCGTGGTCGAGGGCGGTGGCGTCGGGCACGGCGTTCTCCAGGGTGCTGGTGGGGCGGTCAGTGGGAGCGCCCGGCGAGGGCGGGCTGTCGGGGCGCTGGCGGCGGGGTCGCGGTGGTGTACGCCAGGGCGGAAGCGGGCTGGCGAGACCCTGCGGGCGAGCGGGCGGTGGCGGCCTGAATGCGGGCGATCTCCAGCGGGGTTGGCGCCGCCGGGACGGCGATGGCTTGCCGCGGTAGGCGGTTGAGGGCGGAGGGCCGCAGGTAACGCTCGACCGGTCCGGGGTTGGCGACGGCCGTGGCGAGCGCGCCGAGCAGCTGGTCGGGGACGTTTGAGGAGGCGGTGGCGTACCAGCGGTGCTCTGGCGGCCCGACCTCGAACAGCCACCGTTCCGTGTCGCCGGCCATCTCGGCCTCGTGGCGCAGGTGGCCGCGCCGCCGGTGCAGCGTCACGAGCTGATCGGGTGTCTGGGGGGCGGTGTCTGAGGGACCGGGGTCGATGCGCCAGCCGCTGCGCAGGATGTCGTTGGTGGTGTCGAGTCCGATCCTGGCGCTGCCGCCCAGGACGGTGCCGGGGTCGTTGGCGTGGACGGCGGCGAGAGCGGTGGTGAACTCGCCGACGATCTCCGGTGGGGCCTGAAGGTCGAAGGTGATCAGCCACTGCGGCGGTGCGAACGCGTGGGTGTGCGCGCTGATCGACCACAGCTCACCGTGCTCGCCCTCGGGCAGGAAACCGCAGCGGACGGTGTGATCAGGGGTGGTCACGAAGACGTTGCCCCAGGTCGTCCCGGCTGAAGTTCCAGCCCGCGTCGATCAGCGGCTGAAGTCCGGGTCGCCGGTGTGGGTGGGGCCAGCGAGGAAGCGGGGCGAGATGCGGTACTCGCGCGGACGCTCGAGCCAAGGGTGCTTCGGCATGGGGCGGCTCTCCTTCGGTCAGCGGCGGCGCGGGCCGACGGCCCCGGTCGAGTTCGGTGCGCCGGCAGGCGCGGGCGGTTCCTCGGGGCTCAGGGAGAAGGACGCCGGTGCTGCGCGTCCGGTGGTCACGTGGGGGCGGTTCGCGCGCGGGATTTCCGTCCGGAGCCGCCTGGCCGGATGCACGGCGAGGGCGATGGCGGCGTTACAGAGGAGGTAGAAGGGGACGCCGATGGTGAAGTCCGCCTGCCAGAGGGAAAGGTGGGGACTGCCGGCGATCATGCTCCAGGACGCCGGGACCTGGCCCTCCAGCTCGGCCTCCGGCGGCTGGTAGCCCACCCGGTGGCGGTAGTAGGCGCGGCCGTCCGGGGCTATCTGGTCGTGAAAGCCCTTCGGGCTGTTCGGATTCGGCCACCAGCCTCGCTCGGCCAGCAGGGAGGCCGGGCTGCCCGGTCGATGCCGGGGACCGCCTTCGAGGTAGTCGCGGTGGTTGCTGCGCAGGCCGTCGATGAGGGGGGTCGTGAACGCGGCGGTGATCTCGGCAGGGCTGCCGGGGCCGAACCTTGCGGCCCAGAGCGCCTCGCCGTCCGGGGCGCCGTAGCCGTGGACGGTCCAGGATCCCTGTCCGGCCGCCGACTCGTGGGCGACGGTGGCGCGCTGGCAGGGGCTGGTGTAGCGCAGGCCGTCGGCTGTTTCGGTCCTGGACCAGCCGGGGGCGGTGTCCAGCGGGAAGGTGACGGTGAAGGGGTCGCCGGGGCCGGCGAGGTAGAGCGGGCGGACGAGCAGAAGGGTGGAGGCGGGCAAGGGGTTGCTCCTGGTGGCGGGGAGCGGGCTTGTGCGCCGTCGGCGGTAACCTGACGGCGCACGAGCCCGCAGGGGCGGTGGCGGTCGGGTCTGGCCGGGGTGTTCATGGCGGTCACCTGCTGCGGGAGGGACTGGAGGCGGCCGTGACGGCAGCGGGAACGCGCGGCTGCGGCAACGGGGAGTGGCTGAACAGCGTGGAGGGGACGGCGCTTCGCCGCAGGGCCGCCGCGGTCCGGGCAGCGTTCGCTCCGGTGACCGGGGCGCTGAGGGTGCTCGTTGCGGTCGGCACCTTGACCTTGGGGGCAGAGGAGTGCCGGTCCTCCCACTGCTGCACCGCTGCGAAGACGGGGCCCAGGGCCCGTCCGGCGTCGGTCAGGGTGTAGGGGTCGCCGTGCCGGTGGCCGGTCCGGGTGACCAGCCCGTCCGCCTGCATACGGTTGAGGCGGGTGGCGATGAGCTGCTCGTAGACGCCGACCTGCTCGGCGAGGTGGCTGACACGCATGCTGCCGCTTGTCGAGAGCAGCCGGACCACCTCGGTGGTGTCCACCAACTGCAGGCGGTGCAGCGCGTCCTCGATCCGGCCGGACCGTCCCTGGGGCGTGTGATCAAGATGGTCCGAGGACCACTGGGCGAGGGCCCGGTAGACGGGGCCGAGCGTGCGCGTCCGGTCGGTAAGCCGGTAAGGAGCCGTACGGTCGAACTGGGCATCGCGGGTCACCAGACCGGCAGTGGACATCGTGGTCAGCCGCTTGCTGGTGTACGTCTGGCTGAGCGTCGGGAAGTACTGGCCGAAGTCGCGAACGCGCAGCTCCGGCCCGTACTTGGCGATCGTGTGGACGAAGGCGGTGGTCCACTTCGGGGCGAGCTGGCGCAGGGTCGTCTGGACGATCTGCGCGTCGGCGCGGGTGAACTCGGTGGTGAGGGTCTGGGACACGGCGGTGGTTCCTGGTCAACGGGAGTGGGTCGGCTGGGCGGATACGGAGGGTGCCGAGGGCGCAGGCCCGGTGGCAGGTGGTGCAGTGGCGCCGGTGGCACTGCGGGAAAGTGCGGCGGATACGCGCTGGTCTGCGGCGCGTGAGGCGTCGAGGAGGGCCTGGCCGGCGGGCGTCAGTGAGAGCAGGTGTCCGGGCCGGTAGGACGAGGTGCTGGTGTCGGCGACGACGAGGTCTTCGGACATCAGCGCCTCGACGGTGTGCGGCCAGACCGATGGGGGCTCGCCACTGCCGTCGGACATGAACTTGTAGCCGTAGACGGCGCTTTCGCACAGCCGCAGATCACCGCGGTCGATCGCCGCCAGGGCCTCGAACTCCCGGATGCGGGGGTCGTACCTGGACGGCGTGCTGGGCAGGTCGGGCTCGGCAGCCGGCGCCTGCGAGGCGGTGGCGGCTGCGTGTTTGAGAGCGAGCGGACTCTCGGGGGCCGGCAGGCCGGCCTCGGTGCACCGCTCGTAGGCGCTGACGGCACCAGTGAGCTGCTCGAAGGCCGCGCCCCGGCGAGCGCTGAGCAGTTCGACCTGGAGGCCGGCGGACTGCATGATGCCGTTTACGCCGCGCATCGAGGCGTGGTCTCCCCGGGCGATCGGTGCCAGGCGTTCGATCACCTGCTGTGCCGTGGCGGTGAGGTCCTGGTGGAGCCGGTCGACCTCGCGGGCGGAGGTGGCGACCATGAAAGCGAGGCGCGTGAGGGGGCTCTCGCCGGGGTGGCGCGCGTACAGCTCCCAGGGGTTCTGGACGCCGAGCTGCTCGAAGACCAGGTGGGCGCCGGGGTTCGTCAGTGGGTCGTGGGGGTTCACTCGGCCGACTCCATCCGGGCCAGGAGGGAGCGGACCAGGGTGGGCAGGCTGCCGGGGCCCTCCCCGCCGAGCGGGACGGCGCTGACCGATTCGTCCATGAGCTCGCGGGCGTCCTCGAACAGGCCGCCCGTGATCTCCGTGCACGCCTCGGCGAAGGCGGCGCAGGCGACCAGGGCCCGGCCGAGAACCCGGAGGTAGAGACCGGGCGGCAGGCCGGCCTCGGCGGCGAGGGCGGTGACGGCCTCCCGGTCCTGCGGGGAGTAGGCGGACAGGTCGAAGCCCTTTACCTCATCGGGGGTGGTGGCTGCAGTGCCGATGGCGGGGATGCCGGCGTGGGTGCACAGGAGGTCGACGATCTGGGTGAGTTCGGCCAGGGACTCGGTCAGCCAGCCCAGGGCGGAGGCGTAGGAGGCGACGGTGAACAGGACGGCGGGGGTGGCCGGGTACTCCTCGGCCAGCAGGTCCTCCAGACGGAAGGCCAGTTCACCGACCACATCGGGCCCGGCGGACAGCGGGCCGAGGATCGGCTGGAGGTAGGAGCGCGACGGCGGGGCGGGGTGCTGGGCGGTGACGATGCCGGAGACGGCCTCGGCCGCCTCGATGAGCCAGGTGGCGAGGTCGGCGTGGGTGGGAGCGGTGGTCATCAGCGAGCCTTTCGGGCGGTGGTGGTGGCGTAGCCGGGGGAGGCGGTGGTGTATGCCGGGCCGGTGCCGCGGTCGGGAGCCGGGGCGGTGGAGCGGGCGCGGGCGGCGCGGACGCGGGCCTCCTCGGCCGGGCCGAGGCCGGAGGGGAGGTTGAGTCCGGTGCGGCCCAGGCGGTTCTGGGCGGAGCGGTAGACCTGGTAGTCGAGCCGAGGGCCGGCGGCGACGAGGTACACCTCGCGTCGGTGCCGGGAGTCGGTGGGGGCGTCGCGGAACTGCACGACCAGGCGGTGGCTGGCCCACTGCTCGCCGACGCCGAGGTAGATCTTGTGGCAGCCCTCCAGCCGGCCATCGAGGCGCTTGGCGACGCGCTCGCCGTGCACGAGGTCCTGCAGGTGCAGCAGGGCCTGGTCGCGGACGGCGTCGGGCAGTTGGCGCAGGTCGGCGATGGCATCGGGGTGGGCGGCGAACCCGTACTTCGCGCGGCTCACAGGGACCGCCCCCGATCCGGCTGTGCGACGGCGGCTGCCGCGGGTGCGGACGCCACGACGACGGCGGTGATCGGGGCGGTGCTGCCGGCGAGTGCGGCTCGGGTGCGCAGGGCGTCGGCGTCGCGGCGGTACTCGGGCGGCTGCGGGAGCGGAATGCTCTGCGCGTCCAGCCAGTCCTCGGCGGCGGCGTAGTCGGGGAACGCGCCTTCGCGGACCGTGTAGGTGCCCTGGTCCGGCTGGGACTGTTCGATGAAGACCCGGACCGGCAGCTCGGCGGCGTGCCTGTCCATGGCCATGGTCCACGCCCGGGTCGGGTCCTCATCGGCGGCCTTGACCTCGATGAGGTCATAGCGCTCGCCGGAACGGTGGATCTGGTCCTCGATCCGGGTGGTGAGCTCATCGGCCGGGGCGAAGGGGGTGCGCAACTCCATCGCCTCGGGCGGACAGCCGCGGTCGGCGAGCCACTTCCGCGCGAACGCCACGTTGGCGTGCGCGAAGCTGTCCATCGCGAACGTTCCCCGGGCCCGGTCGCGTTGGACATCGAACGTGGCGATGTTCGGCAGGTCCCGCTCGACGTCCCACGTGACGGCAGTGTCGAAGGTGAGGAAGAAGCTGCGCTCGCCGATGTCATGCCGGGCCAGGAGGTCGTAGTCGCTCTCCCACGTGTACCGCCACAGGTGGTCGGAGTGGTCGTCGGCGGGGGACAGGCCGTCGACGTCGAAGTCGAGATCGGTGCTCATGCGGCGCGTCCCAGCTGGTCGGGGGCGGACAGGAGGCGATGGGCGGGCCGGGCCGGGCTGGTGGTGCACGCGGCGAACGGTCCGTCGGGGGAGCGGAGTTGAAGGAGAGCGTGGTCGAGGTGGTCGCGGTGCCACGTGGAGGGCCCGGTACGGCCGGCCTCGGCGGCGGTCAGCTGCTGCCACGCGAGCCACAGGGCGTGCAAGCGGGCGACAGCCTCGGGGTGCTCGTACCAGCGCGCGCACCAGGGGCGGGTGGAGCTGATCTCCCGGCCGTAGGTAGGCAGCAGGAGGTGGGTGACCCAGTTCGCCAGCCCGGCCAGCTCAGCGGCGTACTGCGCGCCGCCCATCGCCAGGATGAACAGGGGCGGGGCGGCCTCGGGTTCGCCCTCGGGAGCGGGGCCCGGCTGCTCGGAGCCGGGCCCCGCGTCGGGCTCGGTGCCGGCTTCGGAGCCGAGGCGGTCCAGGAGCACGCCGTGCTGGCGGACCTCGGCCATGGTGCGGTTGAGCGCGCTGACGAGGTCGTCGAGGTCCTCGTCGGGGATGCGGATCGGCTCGGGCTCGGAGGCGCCCGGCATCGGGTCGGACATGGCATATCCAGGGGGTTCGGACGGACAGGGGACGGGGCGGTGGGTCTTCTTCGGCGGGTCATGGCAGGGCTCCTGTGGTGCGGGTGAGGAAGAGGATCCGCAGGATCGGCGGTTTGGTACGGCCGCCAACTCGTGCTAGACGCAGGCAGGGTGAGCGCGCCGGGTAGCGGCGAGGCGCAGGCCGAGGGCGACGGCGTCGGCGAGGGTGTCGGTGAGCGGGTGGCCGGCGGCGGAGAGCTTGGCCGGGTGGTGAAGCCCGCCGGTGTGCAGCACTGCGAGCGCCCCGTTGGCGTGGGCGGCGTCCGCGTCGTCGATGGCGTCGCCCACCAGCAGCACCCGGTGCGCCTGGTCGTCGAGGCCGAGCGCGGTGAGGTGGGCGGTCAGCGGTGCGGCCTTGGTGCCGCCGGAGGGGCCGGTTCGGCCGTCGATCCGCTGGAAGAAGTGCCCGATGCCGGCCTGTTCGACCTCGCGCACCAGGGTGTCGTGCGGGCACAGCGACAGCAGCGACTGGGTGTGCCCGGCCTCGCGCAGTGCGGCCATCAGCTCGACGGCGCCCTCGCGCACCTTCACCGGCTGGGCGCGCAGATGGGCCAGGAAGGCGTTGTCGCTGGAGATCCACTCCTGCTCGGTGATCTCGCGGCCGAGCAGGCGGGCATAGAAGTTCGGGATCGGCACGGTGTGCTTGGCCCGGTAGGTCTCCCGGTCGACCGCTTCGCCGCCGAGGGCGGGCAGGGTCGCGTTCAGCGCGGAGACGTGGTCGTCGAGGTCGTCCTTGACCGTCCCGTTCCAGTCCCACACAACGTGCATGCGGGTGGCGGGAGTTGCGGCGGCGAAGAAGACGGTGTTCACAGCGGGGTCCTTCGGAACGAGCTTGGTGATCAGGCGGACAGGCGGTCGTTGAAGCGGTGCAGCAGCCACAGGGCGCAGGCGGACCCGGCGAGCGGGACGGCCGCGACAAGCAGCGGGCCGGCGGCGTCGGCGAAGGAGGCAAGGGCAGTTCCGGCGGCCTGGCCGACGCCGATGCAGGCGATGAGCCAGGCGAACGCCTCGGTCGCTTCTCCCTCCGGGGCGAGGCGGTCGACGGTGAGGAAGGCGGCGGTCAGCAGCGGGGCGAGGAAGGTGCCGGGCAGGACGGCGCCGAGGACGGCGACGGCGGGCGCGGGGTCGGGCAGCAGGGGCAGCCATCCGGCCGCGAAGCCGATGGACGCGGCGACCAGGTGCTTGGCGGGGGAGCCGGGCCAGGCGTGGCGGCCGTAGGCCAGGCCGCCGAGCGTGCTCCCCAGGGACAGCGCGGCCGGCATTACCCCGGCCAGCCACCCGGCGTGGTGGCGCTCGGCCGTGCTGATCGCCAGGACGTTGACCGCGCCGAGCGCGACACCGGTGCCGATCAGCGCGGCGAACAGCACCCGAAGCCCCGGCACCCGCAGCGGGCCCGTCCAGTGCACCGCTTCGGTGAACTCGGCCGGCGTCCAGGCGCGGGAGGGTTCGGCAGTGACGACCAGCCCGGTGCCGAGCAGGCCGAGCGCCGCGGTCGCCACCAGCGCGGTGGTCGCCCCGGCGCCGACGGCGAAGCCGGAGGCCAGCAGGGGACCGGCGACGAACACCACGCCCTGGGTGCTGCTGTCCAAGGAGAGAGCGGCGCGCTGATGTTCGGGATCGGGCAGAAGGTGCGGCCACAGCGCCCGAAGCCCCGCCTCGAGCGGCGGCGTCGCCAGCCCCGCGACCAGGACGGTCAGCGCGGCGAGCGTCGGGTGGCGGGCCGGGCCGGTGCACGGCAGCAGCAGGAACGCCGTGCTGGCTGCGATCGTGGCGGGGACGAGGACCCGGGTCTGGCCATGGCGGTCAACCAGGCGCCCGAGCAGCGGCTGTCCGACGGCGGCGGCGAGGCCGTAGAGGGCGCCGAGCAGTCCGGCCAGGGCGAGCGGGCCGTGCTCGGCGCGCACCAGCAGCAGGATCGCGATCGGCGCCATGCCGGTGGGAAGGCGGCCGATCAGGGTGCCGCCCAGCAGACGGGCGACGTGCGGCGAGCCCAGGACAGCGCGGTAGCCGCTGCCCTGGGCTGGGCCGGTGGCGGTGGTGGTGCTCAAGAAAGAGGTCCTTCGGTCGTACGGCCGGCGGCGCGCGGGCGCGCCGGGCCGGGGCATGCGCAGGCATGACAGCCCCCTCGGTTGGTGCGGCTGCGGGGAGAAGAGTCCGCGGATTCCGGGATTTGGTACGGCCGGGAAAAAGAGGTAGAAGCGCCCTCACCCGGCATGGCAGTGCGGGCAGCGCGAGAACGGTGGCACCAGCAACTCCAAGGCACGGTCGGCCTGTTGGGGAACGACACCGTTGCCGAGAGCGGTGAGCTGGGCTGGGCGGCCGAGCCCAGGGGCGGCTGTCACCAGCCCGGCTCAAGCCCTTGCATCCACTCGAGGCACCCGGGTCGACCTCGGCGTGCCAGGCGACCCGTCCGCCGAGCGCGGCCAGGGCGCCGAGGTCGAGCCCCCGTGCCCGGAGCGCAAGCTCCCGATCAGCGGGGCGGGTCGGAGCAGGTTCTCGTTCACCTCACCGGCTCCGGCTGGACCGCGGGTGAGGGAAGTCCGGCGCCAGCGCCGGCGCGGACAGCTTCGATTCGGGCGCTTCCAGCCGGGTGTTGGAGGACTGCAGGGCGAGGGGTTCACTGGCGGGGGTGTGCATGGGGGCTCCGTTCGTGGGGCTGGCGTGGTGGGTGGTTCAGCGGAAGCGCGCGGCGGAGAACGCCGGCGACGCAGGGGGCGGCACCGGGTTCGGCGCGGGCCCTGCCGCCACGGCGGTGGCCGAGCGGCTGCGGGCGGCCTGCACCCGGTTGTCGTCCGGAGCGATGACCGACGCCGTCTGTCGCAGGCTCCGAGCGGCCTGCTGGAGCTCGCCGCGGGCGTTCTCCGAGGCGAAGCCGATGACCTGCCCGGCATTCTGGCGAAGTCCCTGGGCCTTCGGATCGTGGCGCTTCTCGTCCGTGCGGCGCAGGTAGGTGAGTTGCTCGGCGGCCTCGCCGAGGTCGGAGGCGGCCCGACCGAGATGCCCGATCGCTTCGGCGTACGCCCCGGCGACACGAAGCGCATGGTCGGGTGCGGACTGATCGGTGATGCGGGTGGTGAACTCGGTGCCCATAGCCGTGATGAGGGAGCCGAGTTGAGCGATCTGACGGCTCAGTGCGACAGGGTCCGACACCTGGACGGGGAAGCCGGCAGCGGGCAGCAGGTCCCTCTGCTGCTCCAGGGTGATCGCATGCTCGTGGAGGGCGAGGGACTCGCCGTCGGGGGTGTTCACAAGAGGCTCCGGGAGGGCTGGTGCGGGGTGGCGCGCTCGCGGCTCCGGCTCGGTGCCGGGCCGACGGGATGGACACGGTCCGGTGCTGGGGTGCTGCGGGCGGGCGACGGCGTGGGGCTGCGGGCGAGCGCCGCCTGGACGCGGGCCGCTTCGCCGAGATCGGGGCGGCGCTGCGGATCGGACGGGGACGTCGCCGTGCGCCAGCGGGCCCGCACCTCGTCGAGCGGGCCGAGGGCGTGCAGCGCATAGCCGATCAGCTGCCCGGGAGCGAGGCGCCGGTTGTCGGCGTGGGCGGCGATCTGCAGCGCGGCGCCGGCAGCGGCGCGGGTGACGGAGGAGCGCAGGAGCTGCTCGCCCAGCCACTCGGCCGAACCCGCCGCCCCGTCGCGCAGCACGGGCCCGAGCCGCTCCTCGGTGAGCGTGCCGTCCGCCAGCAGGTCGCGCCGCTGCACCTCCCACAGGGCGGTGACCGGGTCGATCGGCTCACCCCGGTGGTGCAGCGCGCCCAGGCAGCGGTAGAGCTGGCCGTGGCCGGGATCGGCGAAGTCCTGGGGACGCAGCCAGTCGAAGACCTCCTCGATCGCCCCGTCCTGGTTCACGAGCAGTGCCAGCAGGAACTGCTCGTCTTCCAGCTGGGCCGCCGCCGGTTCGGCACTGGCAACGGTGATCGGTAGTACCCCGGGAGCGACGGCGCGGGGCTGGGTCCCCCACCGGGCGGCGAGTTCCTCCAGCACGCCCACGAGGACGTCGGCTTGGGCGACGGCGCCCTGGACCTCGGCTTGGCCGGCGTCTTCCTGGGCGACGGCGAGCAGGCGGGCAGCATGCTCGGCGACGGTGCGGTGGATCGAGCCCTCCAGCACCATGCGCCCGTAGACCGGAGCATGGGCCGGACGGGGACAGGCGGCGATCAAGGTGTGCGGGTACGAGGCGGTGAGGCCGCGCACGTGCTGGCCGGCCTGGGCGAGCGTGTCGGTCAGCCACGCCAGTGGCACCGCGCCCTTGGCGGTGAGCGCCGGGTGCCCGTCGGAGCGGAGCCGACGCAGCGCCGTGAACAGCGCCTGATGCGCGGGCCGGTAGAAGTCGCGGGCTTCCAGCCAGTCGAGGTTGCCGAGCTGGCGCGGGTCGAGCAGGACCGCGCCGAGTACGGCCTGCTCTCCCCGAAGCAGCGGGTCCATTTACCGCTCCCGCTGCTGGGCGCGGAGCTGTTCGACCGCGCGGTCGGCGGCGGCTTTCGCGGCGGCGAAGCGGTCCAGCTCGCCGGTGAACGTGGGGTCGGTGGCGAGGATCGAGCCGTCGCCGGTGATCAGCCACCACTGGTTGCCCCGGCGGACGACCGGCGCAGCGGTGAGCGGCGTCGGACGGCCACGTCGGGTGGGCGAGTTGTTGTCGGACATGGAGAGCTCCTCGGGGAGTTGGGCGGATTCAGCGGCGCAGGCGGGCTGGGGGCGCGGCAGTTGGTGCGGTGGCCGGCGTCTCGGGCGGGAGGGCCCTGGGCCGGGCAGGCGAGGCGGCGGTGGCCGCGCGGACCCTGGCCTCGTCCGGTACGGGGCGGCCGTGGGCGCGTACGGCCTCGGCGGTTGCGGTGAAGCGGCGCCGGGAGGCGTCAAGGCCGGACGGCGGTTCCCACCGGGCGGCGTTGGCGGTGAGCGCCGGGGCGAGGGCGGCGACCTCGCTGGCGGGAGCCGAACCGCAGGCGAGCAGCCGGGACTGCGCTGACCACAGGTCCAGGAACCAGTTCCCGTCATCCAGCAGGACCGCCTGCACGTGGGCAGGTCCCGGACCGTCCTGGTAGACCCAGGTGCCGCTGCGCGGTTGGCGCCAGCCTGGCCCGGCGAACGGCGGATCGGGCTCAGCGGCTTGGGAGCTGAACCCCGAGCGGTTGAGGGCGGAGACGTTCGAGATGGTCATGCCGCCAGCCCGAAGCCGTCGTGGTCACGGGACTTGGCGATGGCCCGTTCGGTGATGGCCTTGGTGGCGCGGGCGGAGGCCGGGCCGATCTCCTTGGCGGAGCGCTCCTTGTACCAGGGCTTGAGGTCGAGCATCGCCACCCGCATCCCGGTGGCGAACAGCAGCACCTTGCCCTTGGGGAGCGCGCGGATCTCGTCCGGCGGCAGGATCCGCTCGGTGCGCATCGACACCGAAGTCGACTTGCCGCCATCGGAATTGGAGACTGAGACGGTCTGCACATCGTGCTCGCCGATCTGCCGGGAGAGGCGGTCCGCGAAGTCCGCGTCGTCGATACCCGAGCCGATGACCTTCGTGGTGGCGGCGGACCAGAGGGCGTCCATGCCGGCCTCGCCCCAGCAGCGCTGGCCCTGGCGGTAGGACTGCAGGATGGTGATCGGGATGACGCCGCGTGACCCGAGGTGGGAGTAGAGGTCCGGAAGATCCGAAATTTTGCAGACGTTGGCGGCCTCATCGAGCACGCACAGCGCGGGCGGGTCGAGCCGGCCGCCGTTGCGTTCGGCGACGATGACGGCCGCGCGCATCACCGCGTCCGCCGCAGCCGCGATGATCGCGCTGGCGGAGCCGCCGCCGTCCTTGCTGAGCAGGAACAGCGTGTCCCGGGAGGAGGCGAAGCCGAACGGCTTGAACTCGGGCAGACCGGCCGTGGGGGTGACCCAGGCGGCGATCTCCGGGTCCAGCAGGCAACTCGCGTACTGCCTCGCCGTTTCGTAGATGCCGTCGCGCGTCTCCGTGGCGCCGGTTACGGTGCCCTGGAGCTGGGCGGCGACCGCGTGATGGCCGGCGTCGCCGAGCAGGTCGACGGGAGTGCGGTCCGCCGGAGAGGCGAGCCAGGCCAGCACGTCGGTGATCGGACGGCGGTGGCTCGCGGCGGCCAGGAACAGCGCCCCCAGCGTGTTGGCGGCAGCGGTGGACCAGAAGTCGGAGCCGCTCGCCTCGTCCACGCTCGCGGTCACGAAGTGCCCGGCGAGGCGCTTGGCGCCGGCAAGGTCGCGGGCGTCGGCGAGGATGTCCCACCACATCTCGCGCGGGTGGTGCGCGATCTGCTGCGGGTCCAGCGTCCAGACCTTCCCGACCTTCGCGCGGGCGTCGACGCACGCCGTGTACGCGTCATTGGCGGCCTTGTTGCTCGTGAGCAGGACGGGACCGGGGGCGGCGAGGATCGCGGGGATCGCGATCCCGGACGTCTTGCCGGAGCGGGGCGCCATGATGGCGACCATCACGTCCTCCCAGGAGGCACGGACCTCGGCCTTGCCAGGGGAGAGCGTGCCGACCAGGATGCCGCGGTCGGCCGGGGCGATCTCCTTCTGGTCCTTCAGGCTCGGGCGAAGGCTCCTGGCCTTCTGGGTGATCTCCTTGTCGAGCAGCGGCGCGATGTCCGTCCTGCGGGCCAGGCCGCTCTTCGCCCCGGCGCGCCGGCGCAGCACGATGACGAGCGCGGTGCCGCCGAGGAGGGCGGTGACCAGACCGGGGACGATGCGCGCGCCGATCAGTACTGCGGTCGGGGTGAGGTGCGGCCACAGCCGGTCGGGGTGGAGCAGCGCGTCGGTGACGCGGAACGGAGTCCAACCGTCGGAGCCGACGAGGGCGTTGGTGAGATTGCCGGTCAGCCAGGAGAGGCTGCCGAAGGCGAGGGCGGCGCCGAGGACGCCGAACAGGAGGTAGAGGAGCGCGTCGGTGCCGGTGCTGGTCGACGGTGCATTGGTGCGCGGGGCAGGCAAGGGAGGTTCCAGGTGGGTGCGAGCGGGTGGTGGGCGGGGCGCGCTCGGCTCTGGTACGGCTCACGGAACTTGCTCTCCTTCGGGGGGGGTGGAGGAACGTTTCAGCGGGTGCGGCCGGCGCCGGAGACCGCTGCGGCCGACACCGGCACCGGTGCGGCAGGGCCAGCGGTTGTCCGCAGACCAGCTGCGGCGGCAGGGGAGACGGCGATCGCCGCGCTGGTGACGGCGGGCGAGGGGTAGACAGCCGCGGTCTGCTCCTGGCGGGCGAGTTCGCGCGCGTCCGGAGGAGCGCCGAGGGAGCGCAGATCGCCGACGGCGTCCACGAGTTCTGCCTCCGCGGTGCCGACCCACTCGGCCGCGGTGGAGAAGCGGTCGGACAGCTCGTACTCGTTGGGATCCAGGTTGGTGACCTGCTCCGCCGCAACCTCCAGCGCTTCCCGTAGCCGGGCGAGGACACCGTCGTCGGGGGCGAGGAGCTGGTCGATCGCCTCGGCTGCCTGGGCGGCGGTGGCCGCGCCGCGGATGCGGTCGGTCAGCTGGAGGACCTGCTGGCCGGTGACCTTGAGACCGTTCGGGTCCGTGGGCGTGGTCAGCCGATTGAGGTCTAGCTTCGGGTCGAGCTCGACGCTGTAGCGGGCGGCGCGCAGCATCTCGGTGGCATGGGTGGCGATGGCGGCCCGGTCGGGGGCGGCGGTGGTGGTGGGCAGCCGGTGTCGGCGGCCGTACCAGTCCTCGGTCTGCCGGAATCCGGCTGTGCGGAGCAGGGTGGCGGACAGGTCGTCGCTGGAGCCCTTGGCGGTGACGCTGCCGCTTGGCTCGATGCTGATGGTGATGGCGGGGGTGGGCATCCGGTAGTCCTTGGCGGTGGTGATGGAGGGGGCGGACCGGGTGAGGCCGAGTTCGGTGGCGATGCGGTTGCACTGGGCCTGCACGTGGAAGGCGTCCCGGTACGTGCTGTGGATGCGGCCGTCTTCGCGGACGACGGTGGCGACGATGTGCACCGAGCGGTCGAGGTTGCGGATCGCGGCCCACCGGCAGCCGTCCGGGTCGCCCTCGGGGGCGAGCCCGGCTGCGGCAACCAGGCGCCGGGCGACGTCGGCCCACTGGGCGTCGGTCAGGTCCGGTTGGCGGGGGTCGGAGCGCACCGAGCACAGCCAGACCGGCCGTTCGGGCGCGCGGGCGCCGATCCGCGCGGCCGGGGCGTCCAGCACTCCGCCGCCCAGGACCTCCTGCGGGTCGCCGAAGAGGGGCAACTGCTTGTCGGCACCGCGATAGTCGGCGGCGATCAGCCGGGGCCGCAGCCGGTAGCGGGGATCATCCTGTCCGTAGAGGGCGGGAATCAGCGTCGCCGTCGTGGCGGCGCGTTGAAGGTGGGCGATCACGGCGTCCCCTCTCGGACGATCGGATGGCGGTGCCCGGCGGCGCGGGCTGACGGGGACGAGGATCCACAGGATTCGCGGTTTGGTCCGGCCGCCGACCGGTGGTAGAAGCCCGCCGCCGGGCACCGCCCGCTGATCACACGAAGGGGTTCTCCGTTGGCCGGTCGGCGTCGGTCGCGGCATCCAGCAGCTCGGGCAGGTCCCCGGGTTCGGACGCGCGCTGGTCGATCCACCAGCCGGCGCGGGTGATGGTGCGGGCCTGGTCCTCGATCCGCTCCCACGCGGACTCCGGCATCCCGCCGTCCAGGACCAGCGCGGCGTAGGCGGCGGCGAGAACCTGGTGGCGGCAACGGATGCCCCAGGCAGTGCCCTTCTCGGTGCCCTCCAACGGAGGCAGCCGGTACTGCTCGGACCAAGCTTCCGACTCGGCCTGCTCGGCCGCCCGCTTGGCCTCCAGCCACGCCACCTTCTCCGCCTCGTCGCCGTCCTTCGCCGAGCGCCAGCAGTCCGTACACTCCTGCTTGGCCAGCCACTCGGCGAACCCGGCCCGCCGGTCGGCCGGGCGGTCGCCGAGATTCCGTTCCACCTCGTGCCCGCACGAGTGGGTGATCTGCCAGACCTTCTTCACAGCCATGCCTGCTCTGCTCCTTGGGTATCGGGGTGGTGGTCAGCGAGAACGCGCGAAGGCGATGCGCGGATCGACGGCCGGCGGCGGGACTGCAGGCGCCGCAGTGGCGCGCGGCCGGGAGGACGCGGCGGCGAGGACGGCCTCGTCGACGCGGAACTTCCGCGTGGTGAACGCCTGGTGGGCCGTGGCGCGGTGGGCGGCGACGTCTGCGGCGAGCTGCGGTTGCACGGCCACGCGCAGGTCGCCGGCACGGTGCATCGCCGTGGTCGCGGAAGCCAGGCGCTCCAGTGAATCGCCCCGGCCGACGGTGGAAGGAAGGGTGTAGACGTCGAGAGGGTGGTTGAACTGCCAGCCGTGGGCTTCGAGGATCTCTCCGCCGCGCTCGACCGCGTTGACCGTGTCGGCGGTGGCGGCGACGATC
Organism: Kitasatospora sp. NPDC001132; assembly: GCF_053598415.1. Taxonomy (NCBI): domain Bacteria; kingdom Bacillati; phylum Actinomycetota; class Actinomycetes; order Kitasatosporales; family Streptomycetaceae; genus Kitasatospora; species Kitasatospora sp. NPDC001132. The sequence goes on from NZ_JBSFKF010000008.1 coordinate 131,312, forward strand.
CCGAGCCGGGGATGTTCGGCGAAGGCGATGTCCGGTTCCGGAGAGGACTGCTGGTGGCTCTCGGGCTCGTCAACGCCGGGGTGTGCAAGGACCTGTGGCGCTTGGATAGTGTTCGCGGGGGCCAGGGACATGTCGGTGTCGACGCGGTAGCCGGCGCCGGTGAGTAGCTTGGCGGCCCAAGCGGCGCGCTCATCAGCCTCGCGCTGCTGGTTGGTGAGCGTGAAGAGATTCGGGTGGCCGGGAATCCGCTGGAAGTCGAGGCGTTCCAGCATCCACTCGGCGGCGGCCGACTTGGTGGGGAGGGCGGCGACGATGCCGTGCTCGGGGTGGCGCCCGATGGCGACTTCGGGCAGCGGGCTGGGATCGGGGGCAGGCACGGTGGAACTCCGCTTCGCGGTACGGACGGTGAGGGGCGCGGGAACGGGAGAGGTCTGGTTGGGCGAGACATGGCGGGCACCTTCCTGGCGGGTTCAGCGGCGGGGCCCGGTGGAACGGACAGTGCCGGTGGCTGCGGCGAGAACGGCTTCGGCCGGGTGGCCGGTGAGGGTACGGGTGGAGGCGGGGGAGGTGGCGAGCGCGGCGAGCACCCGGGCGTCGACGCCGCTTGCTGCGACCTGCGGAGCGGGCCGGGCGAGGCAGGGGTGGGCGGTGTGCCGGTCGGCGAGGTCGCCGCGCATCGCCCGGATCTCCCGCACGTAGCCCTCGGCCATGGTCGCGATGTAGCGCAGGCGCGCCGCGTAATGCGGATCGGACGCGCCGCCCAGCCCCTCCCACCAGGACGCCGTCTCCTGGAGGGCTCCGACGACCTGGTCGAGGACGCCGTCGCCGGGGGCGGTCAGCTCGCTCAGCGCGTCGACCACCTCCCGGGTGTGCCCGGCCCCTGCGATGGCCTCGCTGACCTGGGCCAGCGACCGTGTTGGCGGCAGTGCCGGCGGGAGGGTGGTGTCGAGCAGTTCGGCCGGACAGGCAACGGCGTAACCGTTGGCCTGCAGGTGGTCGATGGCCTGGGTCACGGCAGCGCGGTGCTCGGCGGGGTCGACCGTGGCGACCGGGAGCCGGTGGTAGGTCTCGTGCACCCGGACGACGGGGACGAACCCGGCACGGTGAAGGACGGACTCCGCGCTGACCCGCACGGCCTGAGTCTGCTGTCGGGGCGGAGCGCCGAGCCGGTCCAGATGCTCGCCGATGGAGGCGAGCATCGATTCGACGCTGCGACCGCGTCGCGCGTCCGGGCCGGTCGGCTGGCTGTCGTACAGCACCTCGCGGGTCCTGGTGCGGGGATCTTCCCGGAACGCGTACCAGCCGACGACCTCGCCTTGGTCGGCACGGGGGACGATGAACATGGGGCCGTCGTCGGGCAGTTCAGCTTCGACGTACGGGCCGGGCCGGGTCGTGCAGGGGAGTCCTCGTGATACGAGCGACCTGGTGATGTCGGGGAACGGGTCGTGCGCCGCCGGGCGGCTGGTGTGGTGCACGTACGCGTTGACGCCGGAAGCGGTTTCGGTGAACTGGACGATCAGCTGGTCGGGTTGCATGGCGTGCTCCTGCTGTGGTCGCCCCCGGGTACCGAGGGCGGTGGCGCTGATGATGCGGAGATCCGGGAGTTTGGTTCGGCCGGAATCGGCTGGTACAGCGGACGGTCACCGGGCCGGGCGCCGCGCATCTGGACGCGGTGGTGCCGGCGTCGCTGGGGCCGGGGCGCTCTGGTCCCGGAGGTGACCGGAGCGGGCGATGGCGGCCTTGACCTGCGCCTCGCGGTCCGGGGCGGGGAAGCCGATCCTTGGTGTGACGTGCGCGGCCAGCACGGGCAGCGACCCGTCGACGGCTCGTACGGCGTGGGCCCACGCCTCCCGGTTGCGCAGATCCTCGGCGCGCCGCCGCGCTTGGTCGGCCTTCGGGTGAGTGCCGACGATGCTGGCCGTCGCCGTCTGCCAGCCGCTCCGGATCTCCTGGAGCCGGGTGAGGGCGCCCTCGGTGACGTAGAGCCGCCGAAGGTCGGGCCCGATGACCGGGTCCAGGTGGTCCTCGATGGTGGCGGCTGCCCGGATGCCGGCCACGACGTGCGGACCGTGGTCGATCAGCGTCTCGATGTCGCCCCAGGCCGCTCGGTTGCGTGCCGCCTCGGACTCGAAGCTGCCGATCTTGCCATGGTGGCCGTACGGCCAGTCGGGGGCCGGGATCCAGGCGGTGGTCAGGTCCTGGATGTGATTGGTGGCATAGGTGACGAATCCCGTGCGTTCGTGCCAGACCGCCTGCTGGTAGCGCGGTGCGAGGCTCCCCGTGATCTCGGACGCGACCGTCGCCAGGGTCGCGTCGGCGGTAAACGCTAGGGGGACCGGCGGTTTCACCGCTCCGATCGTGTGCGCGAAGCCGTCGGGAACGAGGGCGCCGACGAGGAGCGGGGCGTCCTCGCTGACTTGGACGGCGAGCAGCTTCTCCCCCCGCGGCCCGGTGAGCGACAGCGCGATGTGCGGAGCGGCGGCGATGTTCCAGGGCGGCGTGCCCCAGCCCCAGGTCTGCTCCAGCAGTTCGGCAAGGTCCCTGCCGGGGCTGACCGGGCAAGGCTGGACGGACCAGCCCGGCAGTTGCGCGGTCAGGTTGGCGGCGAGGGGCGGAGCCGGCGCGGGGCGGCGAGGCCGGTCAGGCAGAGCCCGGCCGGCCTCGTCGAAGTACACCCGCACGTACACCTCGTCGGCAGTGCCGAAGGCGCCGCCGGGCCGGAACAGGGCGTAGGTGGACTCCCACTGCTTGCCGGTGCTGCTGGTGTGGGTAAGGACGAGGTCCCAGTCGGAGCCGAGGTAGGGGCGGGAGTCGCGGCGGGCGGCGAGGATCTGCTCGAACGCGGTGAAGTCGGCCGGGGTGAGGTGGGAGTGGTCGAGGTAGGACGTGTTGTCGTTGTAGGACACGGAAGTTGGCGCCGTTCTCAGGCGGCGAGGCGGAAGTCGGTGTCGTAGAGCTCGCGTTCGCTCGGGTGGAGGAGGTGCTGCACGATGAAGCTCAGGCCCGCGACCTTCCACAGGCCTCGGCCGCGGGTGAGTGCGGCGATGGCCTGGGCTTCGACGCCGGTGAGGCCGAGCAGGCTCATGGCAGCGGGGATCTGGTCGGGTTCCTGCCGGTAGATGATCCGGGTGGAGCAGTCGGCGAGCAGACCTTCGGCGAGAACCCGCCCGCGCGATCCGGCGTCGCCTGCGGACAGCAGGTCGGAAAGCCGGTGCAGGATCAGGAGGTTGGCGATGCCCAGTCCGCGGCTGAGCTTCCATTGCTGCTGCATGCGCTCGAGCAGGCCGACATGGCGCATGATTCGCCACGCCTCGTCGTAGATCACCCACCGCCTGCCGCCGGCGGGGTCGGCGAGCGCGGCCTCCATCCACGCCGACGCGCAGGTCATCGCGAGGACGAGGGCGGTGTCGTCGCCGCTGCTGCCCAGGAGGGATAGGTCGATGGACAGCATCGGGGCGTTCGGGTCGAACGTCACCGTGGAGGGTGCGTCGAACATTCCGGACAGGTCGCCGCTGACCAGGCGGCGCAGGGCGTGGGCGAGGTCGTCGGCGGCGTGGCCGATCCGCCCTTCGTCGCCGAGGGCCGCATCCAGGCGCTCGCGGGTGCCGAGCAGGCGGGCAATGTCGCCGAGCAGTGGCACCGTGCTGTTCGCGTTGGCGTCGACGACGGCCAGGTCCAGGGCGGCGGACAGGCCGGTGTGCTCCATCGGCAGCAGATCGCGCTTGAGCACGGTGGCCGCGAGGCTCGCCAGGAGGAGCAAGCGGCGCTTGCGGACCTCGCCGGTCCAGTCCTCCTCGCTCACCCCGTCTGGCCGCTGCGGCGTGTCCAGCGGGTTCAACCGTCCCGGCAGGCCAGGGCCAAGCGCGATGGTCTGACCGCCGAGAGCCTCGGCCAGGCCGGACCACTCACCCTTCGGGTCGGACGGCACGTAGATCTTGTATCCGTGGGCAACGGCGCGGGTCGCGATCGACTTGGCGAGCGCGCTCTTGCCCATGCCGATGACGCCGCACAGGATCGCGTTCGGGTTCGTGAACCCCTCTATTCGGCCCGAGTTGTAGAGCGCGAACGGGTCGTAGCAGAAGGAGCCTTCGGCGTGGAGGTCGCGGCCGATGAAGATCCCCTCGGCGCCGAGGCCGGCTTCAGCGAGGAACGGATAGGCCCCGCCGGCGACGGCGGTGGTCATGCGGTGCTTGGGCAGGCGAAGCTTGGCACCGCGGGCGGACGCGGGGCCCGGCCGACCCGAAACCGGGTAGGTGGGCTGGAGATCGAGGTCGGCGCCCTCGTGCTCGCGGCGCTCGGCGGGGGCTTGGGCGCGGCGGGCCTTGGTGCGGGCTTCGGCGAACTCTGCGCGGGCGGCGCGCTGTTGGGCGCGGGTGGTCTTGCGCGGGACGAAGAGGTGGGAGGCGGTGGCGCGGTTCCTGGGCATGATCACGTATCCGGGGAGGTCGGGGTTTAGCGGCGGACGAGGCCGGTGAACGGGGAGTGCAGGTCAGCGGGGGTGGTGCGGCGGCGGACCAGCTGGGCCGTCTCCTGGTGGCGGCGGCAGATGGTCAGCTCGGGCGCGCCCTCGGGCAGACGGGCCCGGCAGGCGTCGCGGGTGGGGACTTCGCCGGTGCCGGGCCGGGGCGCCGAGTGGTAGGCGGTGTGGAGGTGGTCGGCGGCCTGCCACAGGCAGGTGCGCGCGGCCTTGAGGTGGTCGCCCTCGCCCGGCAGCAGCGGGGAGGTGCGCTGGGCGTGGGCGTCCAGCAGCCGGTGGAGCGCGACGAGGTGCTCGTGGAGGGAGTCCAGTTCGGCGCGGGAGGCGACCAGGGGACCTGCGGGGATGTTGAGCGCGCGGTGGAAGTCGATCGCGGCGGTCGCGTAGGGGACGAAGTCCTGCGCGGTGGCGGTGGTGGCCGGCATCGGGGGGCTCTTTCGGAAGACGGGTTGGCCGGCATTAGGCGGCGAGGGCGAAGGGCAGGGCGGCGGCGGTGAACGCCGCGGCCTGCTGCCAGGTGAGCGGGCGCAGGTCGAGCTGGGCGCCGACGGCGGCGGTCTCCACGACGGCGCAGGCGGAGCGCAGTTCGTCCTCGGTGTCGGCCGAGACGGTCAGCAGCCCGGTGAGGGCGACGTCGGCGTGGCCGGCGATCAGCTGGCGCTCGCGGTCCCGGATGTCCTGGTACTCCACCGAGTCGGCCTCGGAGGCGACCTGTCCCTTGCGGGCTCGCTCGGCCGAGTCGGCGATCACGCTGGCCTTCTTGCGGCGCACGTCGCGCATCGCGGAGTCGATGTCCTTGGGCTCGTAGGCCAGGGAGACGGTGCGGCGCACGCCGGAGGCGAAGAGCACCTGGTGGAGGAAGCCGGGGTTGACCTGGGTGCGGGGCCAGTTCTCCACCCAGTAGGTGGAGTGGTGGGCGGAGTCCGTCGAGATGTGGTCGGCCTTCTCCAGGACGACCACGGGGCCAGCTGCGGCCGGGTCGGCGGCCGGGCGTCCGTCCTCGGACCAGCGGTCCAGCGCGGCGCGGGACTTGGGGTCGTAGGCGGTGCGGGCGACGGCGGCGATCTCGCCGGCGTTCAGCCAGCCGGTCGGGTTGAGGCCGGCGGTGCGCGCGGACTGCTCGAAGGAGCTGGTCAGCTGGGCGAGGACCGCGAAGCTGCCGGTCAGGCCACCACCGGCCTGCGCGATCAGGCGCTTGGCGGCCTTGAAGTTGAGGGCGATGGCCACGTATGCCTCGTGCGGGGCGCTGGCCGGGCCCGCGTTCTGGATCAGCTCGCCGTACAGCGCGCCTGCGAGTGGCGCGTCGGGATGACCGTTCTCCTCCCAGTGCCGGCGAAGCCCGTCACCGCTGTCGGGCACGGTCCGCTCGATCACCTGGATACGGGCGACCTGGCCGGTACGGGCGAGCGCCGCCAGCGCACGACCCCACCCGTTCACGTTGGCGTTCTGGGTGCCGGGGTCGAGCAGGGCGTAGGCGCGGGAGGAGACCTTGACGATCGCGGTGAGGGTGCCAGCGTGCGGGTCGTGGACGGCACCGTAGCGGCGGTCCGGGGCGGTGACCACGCGCAGGCTGGCCGCGCTGCCGGGCAGGTGGAGCAGGCCCTCGCGCACCGGTCGGGAGGAGGGGCGGACGAGCCAGACCAGCTGTCCGCGGAACCGGCGCAGCGCGTAGCGGGCGGCGATCGGGGCCCAGTCGGCGAGGGTGCGGCCTCGGTAGCGGACGAACACGAACGGGGCTATCGCGCCCCAGACGGGGAGGAACTGGAGGGCGCCGGTGACGCCCCGGGTGGTGAGGACGGTGAGCAGGAGCAAGCCGGCAGCGGCAGTGGTGATCAGCTGCGGTGCGCTGAGGCCGAGCAGGATGCCGCGCTTGGAGCGGTGGGGGAACTTGACGGACGCAGGGGTGGTGTCGGGCGTCGAGGAGGACATCGGGGTTCCAGAGGGGGGTGAGCGTTTGGGCGGCGGGCGGGGGCGCGGCAGCACTCTTCTGGACGTCATCGAGGGACTCCTTCACTGGTCGCAGGGGGTGGCCCGGGGCGGGCGGCGGGTCGTTGCCCGCCCCGGGAGGGGGGTACCGGTCAGGAACCGGGGTTGCTCGGCTGGTTCGGGTAGATGAACCGGACCGGGTCGGCAGCCGGGGCTCCGCTCGGCGCAGGTGCGCTCGTCGCGGGCGGTGCCGGAGCGGCGGGGACCGCAGGTGTCGATGGCGCAGGCACGCTCGGTCCCGGGGACGCGCCAGGTGCGGACGGCGCGGCCGATCCCTCTGCAGCGTTCCGGATGCTCGGGGCGACCGGTGCCTCCTGGCCGCCGGACGTCGGCGGGCCCTCAACGCCGCCGGAGGAGGCCCGGGTGATCAGGGCCGGGATGCCGGGCCGGGTGACCAGGGCGCGTCCGCGGTCGCCGGGCGCGCTCGGGTCCTCGCCGAAGCGGAACTTCGTCGGCTGCTGCGCGGGCCCGGCGTCGATGCCCTCCTTGCTGACCCGTCCGGTCGGGTCGATGCCGGAGGAGACGCCGCCACCGTCCATCCCCGGGACCTGGCTGGGGCCCTGCGGGGCCGGGACACCGGTCCCCATCTGCATCGCGAGGCCAGCGGCGGTCTTCGCGGCCCCGGCGGCAACCGCCATGCCGGCGACGCCGGTGCGGTGCATGTCGTCGTGACCGGAGCCGTCGGTCGCCCAGTGGATGAACTTGTAGACGGCGTACGGGCACAGCAGGACGAGCACCATGATCACGACACCGGCCATGACGTCCGAGAGGGCGGCCATCCCGTCCTTGGCGTCGGAGTTGCCGATCGCGGACACGCCGGTGATGAACACGACGGTCATCAGGAGCTTTGAGACCACCAGGGTGGCGGTGGCCTCGATCCAGCCGCGCCGCCAGCGCTGGGCCACCTCCCAGCCGCCGCCGGCCCCGGCGAAGCTGGCGAGCACGACCATGATCAGCACGCCGACCTTGCGGGCCACCATCACGCCCCAGTACAGGAACGCGCCGATCGCGCATCCGACGGCGACCAGGGCTGGGATCGCCCAGCCGAGCCCGTACATGAAGCCGAGCTCGGACACCTTGATGATCCGCCGGATCGCGTCCTCCAACGACGTGCCCGCCGCCTTGAACAGCCCGGCGGACAGGGCATCGACCACGGTTACCGCCACGGCGGTGAAAGAGATCGCGCAGAACGAGAACAGGACACCGGTCATGGTGCCCCAGGCCGCACGGGCGAGGGCCCGGTCGTCCCTGCGCCAGGCGGCCAGGATCAGCTGCGCGCAGAACGTACCGACGGTCAGGACCAGGCCGATCGGCAGGATGAGCTGGTAATTGTTCCTGAACCAGGGGGCGTTCAGGTCGATGGCCGTGGTCTGGTCGACCGCTCGTGAGGCGAGGTTGACGGCGCTGGTCGCCAGCTCCGTCATCGACTTCGTGATCCACGCGCCGATGCCGTCGGTGATGCTCTTGCCCGGGTCCGAGACGAAGTTGATCGCGTCGACCGCGTCGCAGACCTGGTTGATCATCGGGATGTTGCAGACATCCATGAGGGGAACCTCCTTCCTCGGGTCAGGGCGAGACGGTCGGCAGCACGCCGACCAGAGCGCAGGGACGGTCGGGGCGGCACTGGACGGCGAGGGTGGACGAGCGGTCCTCGGCCCCGCCCTGCGGAGCGCCGTTCCAGGAGATCGACTGCTTGCCGGTCACGGTGATGGCGTAGATGTATGCCTGCTTGATAGCGCCCGGGTCGGCCTGCAGCGCCCTGGTGAACGTGTCCGGGAAGTGCGCCTCGTCTGCGGTCGCGGTGGCGAACTGCCCGGAGTCGGCCATCCGCACCCACAGCAGCGGCGAGGGCACCAGGCGGTCCACCGAGTCGGCGTCGGCGTAACTCCCCTCGGTCGTCAGCCACCGGTGCAGACCGGCCACCAGCTCCGGCTGCGAGTACAAGCGGGTGTCGTACGACCACAGCGCCACCGCCGCCGCCTTCGAGTAGGCGATCGGATCGTGCGTCGACGGCGGCAGCGGAACCGAACCGGCACCGCCCGTCTGCCCCGCCGACGCAGATGCGGTCGAAGCGGCAGCGGCGGGCGAACCGGATCCGTGTGGGACGGAGTTGGGTGCGGTGCGGGTGCCGCCGGTGAAGTAGGCGAGCGCGCCGGCCAGGACGACGAGGGCCACCAGGACCACGAGGCCGAGCAGCGCCCGGCGACGCACGCGCGATGCGCCGCCGGACACGCTTTCACGGGTGAAGGAACGTTTCTCCATCAGTGGACCTGGCCGCCCAGTCCGGAGAAGAAGGCCACGATGCCGTTCGCCGCACCGATCAGCAGCGCGGCGCCCGCGCTGACCAGGACGCCCTTCTTGCCGTTGGCCTCGGCCTGGTGGCCGCCGGAGTGGTGGCCCCACGCCCAGACCCCGGCGCTCACGGCGAGGGCGCCGACGATCGCGATGATGCCGAAGAGGTTGATCGAGCCCATCACCTGCTTGAGGACCGAAAGTCCAGGCAGGCCGCCCTCGTTGGGGGTGATGCCGGGGTCGAATGCGAGCTGCGTGACCGCGTCCGCGAGGTACATGAAGAACTCCAGTTCGCATTTCGGGCGCGCCAAGGCAGCCCGGGGAGGGGGAAGGAGAGAGGCGCCGGTCAGACGACGCGGCGGGCCGCGAGGATCTCCGGCCGCCATTCGGCGAGGGTCGAGATCTTGACCACGTCACCGGTCTTGGGGGCCTGCACGACGAGCCCCGAGCCGATGAACATGCCCACGTGTTCCGGCGCGGCGGCGGTGCCCCGGGTGAACAGCAGGTCGCCGGGCTTGAGCGCGTCCGTCGACACGGCCGTGCCTTGCTTGACCTGGGCGTAGGTGGTCCGCTCCAGGGAGACGCCGGCGGCCTTGTAGGCCATCTGCATCAGCGAGGAGCAGTCGCACCGGCCCATCGGGTCCGGCCCGTGCGCGCTCGCGCACGACCCGCCCCACTGGTACGGGGTGCCCAACTGGCCCAGTGCCCAGCGGATCGCGGTCTGGACCTGCTGCGGCGCGTCGGCCGGGATCGCGTACCCGGCCGGCAGAGAGCCGGCCGGGATGGTCCCGAAGTCGGTGCCGTCGCCGCCCGTCGTCGACGTCCCGCAGCTGCCGGTGCCCGGTGAGGGGCTCGCGGTGGCGCCGGCTGAAGGGGACGGTGTCGGCGTCGGGTTACCTCCGGGCGGCGGCGAGGCCGTGCCGGCGGGAGCGAGCAGCGGCTCGATCGCCTTCTGCAACGCGGTCGCCAGCGGCTCCCACTTCGCGTAGGCGTCGGGGTAGCCGCTCCTCTGCACCGCCTGGGCGGCTTGGGTGACGGTCATCGACTGCCAGCCGCTGACCTGGTTGAGCGCCTCGTAGAACTTCGTCGAGGCGTACACCGGCTGCATGATCTGCGCCGCCGTGCCCCAGCCTTGCGAGGGCCGCTGCTGGAACAGGCCCAGCGAGTCCCGGTCGCCACCGTTGACGTTCCGCAGTCCGCTCTCCTGCAGGGCGGTCGCCAGGGCGACGATCTGCCCGCGGACGGGGATGTGCATGGCGACGCCGGTGGCCTGGATGGTCTTGGCGTTGGGGACTTGCTCGTCCGGCTTGTCCAGCCCTGCCACGCTCGGAGCGCTGAGTGGACTGGAGCCCTTGAGGATCGACTCCACCTGCGCCGCGACAGCGGAGCTGTCCACACCCTGTGGACCACCGCCCGGCGGACACGAGGCGGACGTGGCCGACGCGTTGCCCGCGCCGACGATCACCACCGGCAGGGCGAGCAGCAGTGGGCCGCAGGCGACGACACCGACGAGCGTGCCGACGGTCTTCTTCACGGCCGCCGCCGATCACCCGAGTGGCGCCCGGCGGTTGGCGGAGGTGGATGTGGGCACGGGTGTGCCAGGGCATGCTGCATCGCAGCGCTCCTTGCGGGGTTCGTAGGAGGGTGCGGTGCCGGCCTCTCGTGCGAAGAAGTCGCCGGCACCGCGCCGGTGGTGAAACCGCCCTTGCTCAGGGCGGGCCCGAATCACGGGAGTCGGTAGCTCCCGGACGCCGGTCGCGGGTCACGCGCGGCAGCCAGCCGCGCTCGTAATCTCAGCCGGAACACAGCGACTCCTCAGGGCGGGGATAGGGACAGCGATCCGTAGACAGCCCCGTTGGACGAGACAGCACGGATCAACACGCGCCGAGCCGGGCCGAGTTGGCCTCCTGCCCGGTTGGCATGGCGAGACAGTAGACGCGAAAGACGGCCGCACCAAACGACCCCCGACCAAGGCCGGTCCCAGGGGAACCGCTCGTTAGGCGCGGCCGTCGATCGCCGCTACCTTCCCCTGCATCCCCGCTCCCGGCGGCTGCCGCCGGGCGTCGCCCGGAGCGGGCCCACCCCTGCCCTGAAAGAGGAATCAGTGAGCTACAAGCTGCACCGAGGCGACGCCCTGACCGTGCTCAAGTCCCTGCCCGACGAGTCCGTCAACGCCGTCATCACCGACCCCCCGTACAACAGCGGCGGGCGAACCAGCTCCGAACGCACCAGCCGCGACGCCCGAGCCAAGTACGTACAGACCGGCTCCGCGCACGACCTCAAGACCTTCCCCGGGGAGAACCGCGACCAGCGCTCCTACCGCTCCTGGCTCACCGAACTGCTCACCGAGGCGTACCGGGCGAGCACCGAGCACTCGGTCGCGATGGTCTTCTCCGACTGGCGGCAGGAGCCCACCACGAGCGACGCCCTCCAGATGGCCGGCTGGACCTGGCAGGGCACCATCCCGTGGATCAAGCCCGCCAGCCGGCCCCGGAAGGGAGGCTTCAAGCAGTCCGCAGAGTTCATCACCTGGGGCGTCAAGGGCACCCTCGACAACAGCCGGGACCTTTACCTGCCCGGCCACTTCATCGCCTCCCAGCCCCGCAAGGACCGGGTCCACATCACCCAGAAGCCGCTGGAGATCATGCAGCAGCTCGTCCAGATCTGCCCCGAAGGCGGAACCGTCCTCGACCCGTTCACCGGGAGCGGCTCGACCGGTGTGGCCGCCCTGCGCGAAGGCAGGCAGTTCCTCGGCGTCGAGCTCAGCCCTCACTACGCCGACGTCGCCGAACAGCGCCTGCGCGCCGAACTGACGCAGGACGACTTCGTCCTCGCCGGACCGGAGGCGTGACAGTGAGAACCCCGAACAGCCGGCACCGACCGACCTACAGACACAGAAGGGCGGCTGGAGCATGAAGCTCCAGCCGCCCTTGCCGTTCCGTCAGGCCGCCTGAACCGCCCGCTCGATCAGCGGCCCCGCCTTCTTGAGGTCGGCCGCCGAGGCGATCCGAACCTCCAGGTCCCCGGTGCCCAGGTGCCCGATCCCGCGCATGTCGCGAGTGAAGCCCTCCTCCAGTTCCACCGTGTCCGGGTCCAGCCGCAGGTTGAGCAGGATCACCTGGTGGCCCGGACGGAACACGACGCTTGCCACGTTCCGCAGGCGGCGGTACGCGATGTAGTGCTTCTTGACGAGGACCTCCACTTCGCCCGACGCGGTGAGCACCTCGTCCAGCTCGTCGTACAGATCCCGGAGGCAATCCGGGACGTCGCTGAGAACCGACAGCTCGTCGGCCTCAGCAGCCGCGGCCGGTATCACGGCCGTGTTCGATCTGCGTCCGGCCGCCGGGCTGACGGCTCCGGAAACCGGCTCGACGAGCTGGAGGCTCAGCAGCCCGCCGTCGAAGATCCGGTAGCGCACCAGCTCGATCCGCCAGGACCGGCCCAGGTCTCCGACTGCGACCCGGTCGTGATGCGAGTACCCGGCCGCGATGCACAGCGCCCGCGGAGCGCGCCAGTCGATGGACTCGGCCGCCTCCGCGCCCAGCTTCTCTCTGACGAGGGCCTCGAACTCGTGGCGGCAGCTCTTCAACCAGGTGAGGTAGGACACGGCCTGCGAGACGACACCGCTGTCGTTGCCCTTCTTGAACTCGACCACGACGGGCACGTTGTTCTCGTCCAGGCCGAGCGAGTCCACCCGCCCCCGGTGCCACGGGCCGGTCGAGTACTCCGACGCCAGGAACCGGATGCCGAGCATGCGCTCCATCCCGGCCTCCACTCGGCGCTGCAGCTCGACCTCCAGCGCCACCGTCGAGCCACGCAGCTCCATGTCCTGGCCGTCCACCCCGAGCCGAAACACCTTGAGATCGCTCACCCAGCCCCCTTCGCACGATCGTACGAAGGGGACAATCCAAAACGGCACTCCCATATTCCGCATCGGCTATGGCCGGAGGAAGAAAGATCGACCTCTCAAGGGAGGTGCCAGCGTGATCTACCAGGCGTTCTGAGCACTGTTCCCTGCATCTGGCCTGTGCAGGGAACAGTTGTCGGGGTGCCCTGGTCGGAAGGTCGGCCAGAGTGGGTCTCAGTTAGTCAGCATCAACGGGCAGGAGGGCGAACAGCTCCTCAGCCGGCAGAGGGTACTTGGTCTTCATGACGTCGGAATAGGCGCGCAGCGCCCTGCTGATCTGAGCCTTAGAGCGCGGTGCCAGGTGCACCTGCAGCAGGTCATACAGGAGCTGGTTGTTGCCACTGGCCATCTTGCCCTTGGTCTTGCCCTCCGGAGTCTCGATCCACATGGCAGAGAACGGCGCCGACGTCATCTTCCAGTCGAGCGCCGACAGCCGCTTCAGGACCTCCGTCCATTCCAGCGCTCCCTGCTCGAGAATGTGGCGCACAACCTTGGCGACCTGGTTCTGGACGGCGGGGCGCATGAACGGGTGGCCGGCACCGTCACGACCCTTCGGCGCCCGAAGATCCTTCCCCGACAGAGCCGCGAGGTATCGCTCCCGGAGGTTCCCGCACGCATCGAGGAGCTCGTGAAGACGGACAGCCAAGAGCTCGAAACTCTGGTCGAGGAGCTCATCGGTCGCTCGCTGCTTGGCCTCGCCAGTGGTGCAGGGCAGGTCGTAGCCGATCTCCTTGACGATGTCGTAGAGGACGGCGATGGTGCTCCAGGCGGGGCTCGACTGATTGCTGATGGAGCGCTGAGCGAGAACGAGTTCTCCGTCCTGGCCGACCTTACTGAAGACGAGAACGACCTTGTCGCGCTTGAGGAACTCGTCCTCGTCGAGCAGGCGGCGGGTGAGGATGGCGAAGCTGTCGTCCTCGTCGAGGGCGATGTTCTCCTGCAGGTTGGTGCTCTTGGCGTTCCGGTTGATGTTGGTGAACAGACGCCGGGTCCTACGACGGCCGTCTGCCGTGTCGAAGTGCGGCACCACGATGACGTTGATGTCCTCGTTACCCAACTCGGGATTCTGCTTGATCGCATCCTTGATGGCCTTGAGCCTGTGCTGACCGTCGAGCGCGAAGAACTGCTGCGTACCGTCGAACGTGAGGACGCCGAAGTTGCGGTCCAGTCCCTGGAGAACGGCCTGATTCTCGGAATCCATCGTCACCGGCAGGTAGTTCGGGTCACCGCCCCAGACCGCGATGATGAGAGCACCGAGGAACCGGTTCTCGTTGGTAAGCAGGTACTCCGTGATCTCCTGCGTGCGGGTACCGACGCCACGCTGGATCATCGTGCCGAGATCCCGATTGCCGCCGAGCTCGTGCGCGAAGTTGATCTCGCGCGCCACCTGGGCGTAGCTCATCAGGCAGGAGTAGTAAGTCCAGTTGCCCACCTTGGCCTCGAAGGCGGGAACGAACGTCTTGGACGGCATGAGGTACCTCGATGTCAGGGAGCGGATGCGAGCTAGGAGCGGAGTGCCGGCTTAGGGACGGTGCTGAGCCGACCTCGAAGCGTGGGACCGCCCTGGATATTGAGCGGCGGGTTGTACAGGTGGAGCAGGCGGTCCTCCAGGTTCTTGATCGCCGATCGGTCTTCGACGGTCGCAAACCAGTACTCCAGAGGACGCAACGCGAGATAGTGGGTGAGCAGGTCGTCCCGGTTGGTAGGTGGCTCGCGGGTCCAAAGACTCTCGGGGTTGCCCCGCAGGTGTTTGCGGTAGTCCCGGTACCTATTCCTGAGCGTGTTGCCTAACTGGCCAGCTCCGCCGGCGTGTCCGATGTAGAGGACCTGATGGAAGCTGCCCTCGGTCCGGTCGGCCATGGCCAGCTTGATCGAAGGGCGCCAGACGAACATGTAGAGGCCCGGCTCGTCGGGTATCGCGTTGACGATGCTCTCGGTCGCGGAGAGCCGCTCCCAGGGGGAAGCGAGTCGCCTGAGGTCGTCTTGCAGGATCTGATGTGCCGGCACGTCCATCATCGGTGTGATGCCGAGCTGGATCTCGAGAGCGGGACTGGCGTCCAGCCGATGGCGGATGACCGCACGCGCAGCGGTGTCTGGTGTCGCCATTCCCCCCGTGCTCCGATTGGGTGACCGTGTGTGATGAGCGGACACATCCTTACATGCGACACCGACAACTGGGGTGGTCGAACGAAAAAGGGTCCGGTTGATGACGGTTTGTCATCTACCGGACCCTTGACCGTGGTTCTTCGCTAGAGGTGGCAGACGGAGCAGCCGGCCTCGTCGTCGTCGGCGTCGAGGGCGTCCGACAAGACCTCCAGCAGCGGCCGGTTGGGCTTGATCCGCTTGGCCGCGCGGGCGAGGTTGGCCTCGTGCTTGGCCTGGATCTCCTCCCGCCGCTCTATCAGCTCATGCAGGGACTCGCCCTGGGACCACGTGTAGTCGCGGCCCTGCATGGCGGTGTCCTGGTGGCGCACCTTCTCCTCGTAGGCGACAGCCTTGTCGAAGAGCTCGGGGTGGCGGTCCTTGAGGCCGAGCCACTCGTGCTTGCGCTGGAAGAAGCAGAAGTAGCAGCCGGACCGGGTGCGCCACTCATAGTAGGCCGGCAGGCCGGTGCCGGCCTCGTCGAGGATGCGGTTGACGCCGTCGCGGTCGATGCCGTCCTCACGGAAGGGGAAGACCGCGGTGATGTTGGGCTTGGTGCTGACGTAGCCGAGGCGGTTCTCGTCGGCGCGGATGGCGACGTACGAGATCACCTCGTCGTCTCCGACCCATTCCTCCA
Source organism: Kitasatospora sp. NPDC001132 (assembly GCF_053598415.1). Lineage (NCBI taxonomy): Bacteria > Bacillati > Actinomycetota > Actinomycetes > Kitasatosporales > Streptomycetaceae > Kitasatospora > Kitasatospora sp. NPDC001132. The sequence goes on from NZ_JBSFKF010000008.1 coordinate 146,753, forward strand.
GGGGCTTGATCTTCAGGTTCTTCGTGCACCAGCGCATCTGGGGGCTGGGCAGGGTGCCCTGATAGACCTCGAGCCAGTGGTCGAAGTCCCGGTCGGTGTTCAGGCGCACGATCGGCTTGCCAACGGCAGCCTCGAGCTTGTTGAGGTACTCGTAGGTCTCCGGCAGTTCAGCACCGGTGTCGCAGAAGAAGTACTCCATCTCCGGCACGCGGTCACGCATGTAGATCGCGAGGGCTGAGGAGTCCTTTCCGCCGGACAGGCCCAGGACGTGCCGGACCTTCTTCCCTGAAGCGGTGTCGGTCATGATTACTCCGTCCTCTCGAGTGCGGTGGTGGCGGGCTCGGTAACGCGCTGGGCCAGGGCGGCGAGCAGGATTCGGGCGCCGTCAGGGCCGAGCGCCTTCTCAGCCTGCTCCAGGACACTGACAGCCAGGTGCTCGGCCTCGCGCTGGGCTTGCTTGGGCAGGTAGATCAGCGTGCGCTGTTCGGCCCCGTCCTTGTCGGTCAGGGTGAGCAGCCGCGCTTCGAGCTCCTCCTCTGCGCCGCCCGCAGGAGCGTTGTTCTTGTACAGGTGGCTGACGCGGTCGAGGGCGCTGGCCATCTCACGCACCCGGCGGGCGAAGACGGCGACGTCGTTGTCCGACCAGTCGCCGAGGGCGGCATGGGACAGCCGAACGATCATCGGGTCCAGCCAGTCCTCGTCCGCCAGGTACTCGTTGAGCGCTATGGCGACGAAGCCGCGCAGCTCCAGGCTGAGGGAGACACCGGCAAAGCCCTTCAGCCGAGCGGCCAGGGCCTGGCGCAGCTTCGGGAGTGAGGACGGCAGACGGAACTCGCGGCTGATTGTCTCGATAGCCTCGTCGCGCAGCGCGCGGTCGGCGCCGGAGATCTCATCGGCCGCGGCGGCGAGACGCTCGACGTAGCCCTTGTTGCCGGCCGTGCTCTTACGCTGCTCAGAGGTGATCGGCTCCAGTCCGAGGGCCTTGGGCAGGGCCTGGAAGAGCAGCTCGTCCGGATCCTGCGCCGAGAACAGGGCGGAGCGCACGGCAAGGGCGTCCTTGCTGATTCGCTGGGTGCGCCGGGCATAGGGGGTGAGCACCATGACCCGCTCCATCAGCGCGCGGGTCACCGCCAGCAGGGCCGGGTTGCGCAGAGCCTGGGAACGAGGCGGCTCCACCTTGAGGGCCACGGACAGGTTCTTGACCACGCTGTGGCGCAGGCCGTCGCCCACTGGTGTGGCCTTCACGGAGAACCGGCCGGGGGCCTTCACCATGCGCTCGACCACGTCGGGCGTCAGCCGGGGCAGGTAGGAGCCGTCCTCGAACAGGGCGACATCCTGGCTGCGCACGATGAGGGCGGTCACCACGAGCAGCGGCACTACGCCAGCCTTGACGCCGTACGGCGGCACCATGAGGACCCGGAAGATCTGCTCCAGGCTTGTGCGCTCGTGTGCCTCGGTCAGTGCCGTCTCGAGCGCGTTCCACACCTTCTGGGTGTACGGGTGGGCTGCGCCGGGCCGGGAGAATCCGTAGGGCAGGAGCGAAGGAGACGACTCGTCTGCAGCCGCAGGGTTCTCGCGGTGCAGACCCATGTAGGCCAGTGCGCCGCTGTACATGGCCCGCTCGGCGGGGTACTTGACGATGCCGAGGTACGGTTCGCCGGACTTCTGCAGCATCGCGGTCAGCAGCTCGCGACGGGCCTTGGCACCCTGGCTGGTCAGTTCGTGCCGGCCGAGCATCTCGTTGCGGATGTGCGGTGTTGCCGAGAAGACCTGGTCGCAGGCGATGGACGCAAGGCCGCTGAGGCTGCGGCCCTCGATCACTTCCCCGTCTTCGGCGTCGGCGGCGATGCCGGAGCGCCACAGTCGCCAGGTCGCCCGCTGGGTGGGCGGGAAGAACGCGGCGCTGAGGAGATCCAGGAGCTCGCGCTTCGCGCCGGATGTCCGCTGGCTGATCTCCCGCCGCGCGACGGGGTCGAGCGACTTGTCGCGCTGAAGTTCCTCCAGCGCGACGAGGTTGAAGGCCGCCCGGAGGACGAGGTCGGGCTCCTCGGTGACGCCGAGGACGACCGGCAGGGAGGACTCGATGACGGGCCGGTCCTCGATGCTGCCGAGGTGGAAGACCAGGAGGCCGTCGGCGTGGTCGGCGAGTTCGTCGGGCCCCTTGAGGAGCTTTGTCTGTGCGGTGGTGACCCGGACGAAGAGGGCGCGGAGCATACCTGTGACCTGGCTGTGCCGGCCAGCGGCCACGGCCAGGGGCAGGTAGTCGCTGAGGCGCTGGGCAACGACGGTGTCGTCGAGGTGGCTCCGCGCCTCCTTGAGACGCCCCTCGATATCGACGTCGGTGCCGCGCCAGGCGCGGTACTCGCCGTTGAAGGACCGGTACCCCAGGAACCCGCGGGTCACGAGGCTGTTGAGCTGGTCTTCGAGCGCGGCGAACGCCGTCGGATCGGCTTCGCCGGGCTCGTGCAGCGCGTAGTAGACCATCGCGGCGGTTGCCCGCAGCGCGCCGTCCTCGTCGATCAGGTTGAGCATGCCGACCGTGCGCAGCACGTTCTGGTCCGCGGTGGACAGGCCATTGGCCAGGGTCACACGGGACTCGATCTCGATCCACTTGCTCGCGTTGGTGGATGCAAGCAGCGAGGTACGCCCGGAGTCGAGGAAGAAGTCGTACAGCTGCGGAAGTTTGACGGTGCTGGCGCGGCGCGGCTTGTCGCTGGAGAACGTCTCCAGGGAGCGGCGGACGGTGTTGGGTTCGTCGTTGTTGAGGAACCCGGTCAGGCTGCGGTCGTGCTGGCCGATCTGCGCGGCGAGGAACGGCGCTGCGGCAGCGGTCAGCGGGTGGAGCGGGTACAGGTCAGCGAAGTCCTGCGCCTTGAGGACGACGACATCGTTGAGGCCGTGGTCGCGCCACGTCTCCTGGGCCGCCTCGGCGTAGGCCGAGATCAGCTTCCGCCCGGACGCGGAGACCCCGGACTGGTCGAGGCGGCGGCGCATCAGCTGGACCGCATCGCCGAGGTGGGGGGCAAAGGTGATGTTCTCGAAGCGGCCCTGGATCTTCGCCCATTCACGGATCTGCAGTTCGCTGGACTGCGCCGCGTAGTCGAAGAACGACATGTGCTGGAGCGTCATCATGAATAGCGGCAGGCCCTTGGGCCCGGCGCTCTTCTCGGCAAGCTCCTGCAGCAGGAACAGGTCCGTCTTGGCGGTGGCGAACTCACTGTGCCCCGCGAGGTGTTCGAGGGTCTTGCCGAACTCGTCGATGACCAGCAGCAGGGGCTGCTGTGCGCATAGGGCGGTGACCGCGGCGATGATGTCCTCGGGCTCGGCCGTCGAGGGGTCGGAGCACCGCGCGAGTGCCGCGGAGATCGGCTTCGGCATGCGGGTCGGCCAGCGACGCTCGGCCGCGGTGTGCAGGGCCCGGGACAGGGTGGTGACGAGCGGCTCGCGCCGGGCGGTCGTCACGGCGCCGAGGAAGCCGGCCGGCGCCAGCTCGGCGCGGGTTGCCTCAAGTCGGTGGGCCAGCCCGGGGCTCGTGGCGGCCAGCACCTCCTGTGCTTCGGAGCGGCGTGCCTCGTCGTGCCCGAGGATCGCGTCGATAAGGTTGACGAGTGTGGACTTGCCCGAGCCGTAGGCGCCGGTGAGCGACCAGGAGCGGGGACGGCGCAGGTCAGAGAGGGCGTTGGCCAGACGGTCGAGGACGTCCAGTGCCCGGGTCCCCACGTAGGGCGAGTGCAGTTCGTCCAGCACGTCCCGCTCCACGTTGGTGGAGCGCATCCGGGAGCCGACGAGCTCGATGCCATCAGGGAACTCGGTGCCACCGGAGGTTTTGCGGGCAGCCGTGGGTCGCGAGGGGGTCTCGGTGGTCACTGGGAGGTCTCCTCGATCAGGGGGAGCTGCTGCTCAACGGTGTTGCGGCGCTCCCGGGCCTCGGCGGCAGCGAGCTTCGGGTAGGTGCGGGCCCAGTCCTGCCGGGTGGGGAAGTCCGCCCGCTTGCGGACGTGGCCGTACTGGCCGTCCAGGATCTCCCAGGCAAGCTCGAAGGGATCGGAGCTGAAGACTAGGCTGCGTTGCCCGACGGCTTCGACGAGCTGCAGGCCAGGCGTGGTGGACGCGACACGCTCCACGGCCGCCGCGATATCGGGCTCACGGATGCGGAAGGCCCGTCCAGGACCGCCGTGCTCGCTGGCGAGCCGAGCGAGAGAAATCGAGCCGGCGTTGCGCGTCATGGTGGCGGCGTAGTCCAGGCAGGCATAGGCGACGATCCGGTCCGGCAGGGTAATGCGCGTGCCGGTGGTGAACTCCCACTCATGTCGGCCAGAGACAGGACGCTCCACGGTCTCGATCAGACCTAGCTCGCGGAAAGGACAGGCCAGCAAGTCCTCAAACGCGCCGGGTGCGCCGCCCCTGGCACGCATCGACGGAACGTACATTTTGGTGATGCAGTCGACGTCCTTCTCGATCGACGAGCCGACCGGTGCCTCCGCGTAGGAGAGGTTCACATGGCGAACGATCAGCTCGGCCAGGTCGGGTGCGGAGAAGCGAGCGAACGGGGCGAGCTGGAAGGCGACGTACCAGGACGGCGCCCAGCTCTTGGCGCCCGGCCGGGAGCTCAGCAGCCACCAGTGCAGCAGCCAGAGGCTGCCTTGTTCCTCGAGATACGGGTCGGCGCCGTCCTCGTCAAGGAGCCAGCGCGCCTCCCACGTGGGGTAGGACAGCATCGCTCGGGAGTTGGTGTCGTCGCCGTAGTGCTCGCGGGTCAGCTTGAACGCCCGGGACCAGTAGCGCATGGAGTAGACCATGTTCTTACCGACTCCGAGTAGGACCGGGGCATCCTCGGCGAGGAACACCTCCGGGTTCTCCTTCACCTGCATGTACGCCTTATGGAGCCACCCGAAGCGCGGCGCGAAGGTCTCATGACGCGCAAAGGAGGGATGGGCGGCTTCTGCGAGCCGGCTGTCTGACATGCGAGGCGTTCTCCGTGTCCGTTCGGGCTTGGATGATCTTTGGGCGGGCTGAGTTATATCGCTGCTGTCAGGGCAGCCCGCACGTGTTGGACAGCTCGGACCGTCGATGACACGGCCCGCTCGACGTCATCGATGGTCGTGGCGTACCCCAGGGAGAACCGGATGGTGCTGTCTGCCTCTTCCCGACTGCGCCCCATGGCTAGGAGCACATGGCTGGGGCTAGGCGCGCCAGAGGAGCACGCGCTCCCCTCCGATGCCGCCACATCCGGCATCGCAGCGAGAACCGCGTCCGCTGGAGCCCCATAGAACGTGATGCTGGTCACGCCAGGCAAGCGCTGGTCCACCGCACCGTTGATCCGGCAGTCGCCGACCTGCTCAACGAGGGCCTCCTCGAGGGCGTCACGCAGGCGCGCGATCCGGGGTGCCTCGTCGGCCAGGCCGAGCCGGGCGGCATCGGCCGCAGCTCCAGCGCCAGCGATGCCCGCTACGTTCAAAGTGCCGGCCCTCCAGCCTCGCTCCTGCCCGCCGCCGACGAGCAGTGGGCGGTAGGGGAGGCGAACACCCCGGCGGACAAACAAGGCCCCGACTCCCTGTGGGCCGCCGAACTTGTGTGCGGACAGTGACAGCAGGTCGACGTCCGTGTCGGCGAGATCGATCGGAAGTCGTCCCACCAGCTGCGTGGCGTCGGTGTGGACCAGGGCTCCGGCGTCATGGGCGGCCTCTACGATCGACGCGAGCTCTGTCAGCACGCCCGTCTCGTTGTTGGCCGCCATCAGAGACACGATCGCGACTCCGCCTCCCGCCAGCGCCATGTGGAAGGCGTCGAGGTCCACCAGGCCGTCAGCGTCGACGGGCAGTACTACGAGCGACGCGGGCGCATCCGACGTCAGGGCCTTCGCGGTCTCCAGCACGGCCGGATGTTCCACCGAGCTTGTCACCAGCCGCCCTCCGGTAGCGAAGGCTGCCCGTAGGGCGAGGTTGTTGGCCTCCGTGGCACCGGAAGTGAAGATGATCTCCCCGGGGGAGCAGTTCAAGAGATCTGCTGTCTGACGGCGCGCCAAATCAACGCGGTCAGCGGCATCGCGACCCGACCGGTGAGTGCTTGAGGCGTTACCGACCGTGCGCATCGCGGCGAGAGCGGCTTCCAGAGCCTCGGGGCGGGCGGGCGCTGTGGCGTTGTAGTCAAGGTAAGCCGGACCCGCATCAGGTGACTGGAATGTCACGCTCCACCCCATTTCGCTCTACTCCGGTCGATCAACTGGTGGAGCTTCTCCTCCGGCACGAGAACCCTCACCAGTAGTACCCCGCGATCCTAGCCGGATCGAAGGACAGGCGAGGTCGAGGCTTCGACTTCCGCGCCCTTGGGGCTTGCGCATTGGGCATTAATCGAACAAATATTCCCACATGTTGGCCGCGACAGACGGGTGGGTGAAAGACCGCTCCTGCCAAGGGAGTTCGTCCACCGCCTATGCCTGACGTGCTGCGGAGCAGCCGGATTTCCGTGACCGGCCGCGGCGTGCCGGTGCATAGGGCTAGGGTTTGATCACGAGCCGCGCTGCGAGGGGAAGGTCACAGCGCACCTGGCGGCGTGAGCGGGCGAGGCGGAGGGGGCAGCAGCACTATGTGCAGCGACGGCGGGATGCGGACGGACCTGGCCGCGGCATGACTGGAACCCCCGGCGTTGCGTTCGAGTCTGTCCTCGGCGGTGCACCCCTGCCCTATATCCGTAACCTCCTCGGCGAGCATGCCTGCGACCTCCTGGACCTCCTGCACCGAGGACAGGACACCGAAGCAGTGCTCCGGAGGGTCGCGGCATCAGCCATTTCCCCTGAGCGGATCATCGCTGACCCGGCCGAGCGCGCTGGGTTCCTGCAGCTACTCCCGCAGGCCAAGCGCACCGAACTCGTCGACCGCCTCGGCGGGGCACCCACCGGCGCCGCCGACGACTTCCTCGCGGCCCTGCCTTGGTCACAGGAGCAGCGCCGTACGCTCCTCGGCTTTCTCGGCCTTGTCGTCGACCGGGCACCCGAACCGCCCCCGACATTCCGCGGTTCCAGTACGCCGCGCTACGGACTCTTCCCTCACCAGCGCCTCGCGGCCGGCCGAGTGCAACGACTGCTGTATTCCGGCGAACGGCGAGTCGTGCTGCACCTGCCCACCGGTGTCGGCAAGACCCGTACCGGCATGAACATCATCTGCGACCATCTGCGCCGCCACGAGCCGACCGTCGCGGTATGGCTGGCCCGAGGGCGTGAGCTCTTGGAGCAGGCGGCAGTGGAGTTCGAGAACGCCTGGGCATCGCTCGGCAACCGAGAGGTCTCCGTGGTGCGGATGTGGGGAGACGCGCCGACCGACCTCGAAGGCATTGAGGACGGCATCGTGATCCTCGGCCTCGACAAAGCCACCGCCGCCGCGAATGCAGACCCCACCTTCCTCGACCGCCTCGGCCTGCGCGCCACGCTCACCACCTTCGACGAAGCCCATCAGGCCATCGCCCCGACCTACCGCAGAACCGTCGACGCACTCACCCTGCGTAGCGACGCCAGCCTGCTCGGCCTCACGGCAACTCCCGGCCGAACCTGGGCCGACATCACCGAAGACGAGAAGCTGTCCGACTTCTTCGCACGCCAGAAGGTGATGCTCGAGATCGACGGCTACGACAACCCCGTCACCGCCCTCATCGAGCAGGGCTACCTCGCCCGCCCGCACTTCCGCACCGTGGCCGCTGACTCCGGCACCGCGCTCAGCAGCCGGGACAAGCAGGCCCTCGCCGCCTCCTTCGACATCCCCGACACTCTCATGGCCCGGCTCGCCAGCAATGTGCAGTGGAACCTGCAGGTCGTACGGACCGTCCTCGACCTCAGCCAGGATCACCGCCGCATCCTCCTCTTCGCAGCTTCCGTCGAGCACAGCCGCCTGCTGGTGGCGATCTTGTCGGTCCTCGGCCTCGACGCGGACCAGGTGACCGCCGAGTCCTCCCCGCGCCACCGCGACCGGGCCATCGCCCGTTTCAAGGGACCCAGCAGCCGTCCAATGGTCCTCTCGAACTATGGCGTCCTGACCACCGGCTTCGATGCGCCAGCGGCGAGCGCGGCCGTTATCGCCCGCCCGACCCGCTCCCTGGTCCTTTACAGCCAGATGGTCGGCCGAGTCATCCGCGGCCCGAAGGCCGGCGGCACCCCCACCTGCGACATCGTCACTGTGATCGACCCCGCGCTCCCGGGCTTCGGAGACGTAGCGGAAGCATTCACCAACTGGGAGGACGTGTGGAAGGCCCGATGACATCCAAGTACTCGATCGTCACCTCCGATCTGACGGTCAAGGCCTTGCAGGACAGCGGCTACAAGTCCACCGCCCACGCCATTGCCGAACTCATCGACAACGGCCTCGAAGCCGAGGCTGACCTCGTCGAGCTCTTCGTCGTGGAAGGCACGGAGCACAACGGACACCGCTCCCGATACCGCGTCGAGAAGATCGCCGTCCTCGACAACGGCACCGGCATGGACCCCGAAACCCTCCGGCAGTCCTTGCGCTTCGGCGCCGGCACCCGGCAGCAGCGCAAGGGCATCGGCCGCTTCGGCGTCGGCCTGCCCAACTCGAGCATCTCGCAGTGCAACCGCGTGGATGTCTGGTCCTGGACCAACGGACCCGACAATGCCCTGCACACCTACCTCGACCTCAACGAGATCGCCAAGGGCCTCGAGGAGGTCCCGGAACCCAAACTCGACGCCGTGCCCGACGAATGGCAGGCCCTGTCCGAGGGACTCGGCCGCTCTGGCACCCTGGTGCAGTGGACGGAGCTCGAGCGCGTCCAATGGCGCGGCGCCCAGACCACCGTCGCCAACACCGAGAACCTGATTGGGCGGATCTACCGACGCCTCATTGCGAAGGGCCGGCGGATCAAGCTCGTGCCCGTGCGCGGCTGGGCCCAGCTGCCTGGAGCCGGAGACACCCGCCCCAACGACCCGCTGTACCTCATGACGCCGAGCGCCACGCCACCCCCCTTCGACAAGAAGCCGATGTTCCGCGCCTTTGGCGCCAGCAACACCGGCAAAGTGGGGGAAGAGAAGTTCATGGTCCGAGCGGCAAACGGGCAGGAATATCCGGTCTATGTCCGGTCCTCCCTGGCCGTGGACGCCGCCCGCCGCACCGACGTCCAGGACGAGCCGTGGCCCACCAACGTTGCCCCCAGCCTCAAGCCCGGCGAGACACCCTGGGGTAAGCACGCCGCGAAGAACCTGGGCATCTCCCTCATCCGGGCCGACCGCGAGCTCGACCTCGACACCGGATGGATCAACTCCTACGACCCGGTAGAGCGCTGGTGGGGAGTCGAGATCGACTTCCCGCCGGACCTCGACGAGGTCTTCGGCGTCACCAACAACAAACAGTCCGCGACCATCTTCTCCAGCCTCGCCCACTTCAACTGGCGGGAAGAGGCCGCCGGGCTGTCGTGGGAGGAGTACCGGGAAGAGCTGCGCGCCGAGGGTGACTCGCGCCTGCCACTCATCGAGATCGTCTACCACATTCGCGAAAAGCTCCTCGGCCGGCTGCGCACCGAACTCGCCCACCAGACCGAGGGAACCCGGGCCAGCCGCAAGCGGCACGAAACGGCCGAGGTCCAAGCCGAGGTGGCGGTCCAGCGGCGGCGCACCGAGACCCGGCCAAGCCTGACCGACCAGCTCGCGGAGGAGACCACCGAGGAAGAGAGCAAGCAGCTCCACTACGAGAGCCTGGTCGAAACGCACCGTTACAGCCCGTCCGACGCCCAGCGCATCATCGAAGAGACGATGTCTCAGGGCAAGCACGTTCGGCTCCTCACCAGCCGTAACCCCGACTCTCCGGCCTTCTTCAATGTCGAGTACATCCCGGGCATGCTGCAGGTCGCCCTCAACATGGACCACCCGGTCTACAGCGACTTGATCGCCGTCCTCGACGGAGACATCGACGGTGCGAGCCGCGAAGAACTCGCCGAACGCCTCACCCTCGCTGCCAACGCCTTCAAGCTCCTCCTGATCTCCTGGGCACGCTTCGAGGACGAGCAGCCAGAGAAGCCGCGTGAGCGCGCCAAGCGGATGCGCCAGGACTGGGGCCGTCTGGCCGGCGAGTTCCTCGGAGCCAGCGACGCCGACGACGAGGATGACGAGTGACGGCCGATCACATCTGGCGCCAGATCGCGCAACTCCTGTCCACCGCGACCACCCGCGTTCTCCTGGTAGCCCCGTTCATTAAGAAGGATGTCTTCCAGGCGGCGCTCGATGCTGTACCCGCGGAAGTTGAAGAGATCACGTGCGTCACCCGCTGGTCGGTAGCAGAGGTAGCTGCAGGCGTCTCCGACCCCGAGATCGCCGAACTGGCGCAGCTGGACGGCCGTTCCACCATCCGGCTGTGCCACAACCTGCACGCGAAACTATTTGTGGCCGATGACCGCTGCCTCGTAGGCTCTGCCAACCTCACCGGCAAAGCCACCGGCCGAGTGCCCGCACCGAACCTCGAACTCCTGGTGGAGGTCGCCACCTCTCATCCACAGGTGCAACACGTGCTCGCGCTGCTCGAGGCAAGCGCCGTCCCCGGCACCGTCGAGCTGGCCGAGCAGATGCGCGAGCAGGCGAACCTCCTGCAGCAGGACGAGGACGGCCCCCGCGTCGTTGTACCAGGGCACGACGAGCAGCAGACGCGGTGGCTGCCTGAGACCCGTAACCCAGAGCGCCTCTACCGGGTTTACAACGGGCGGCACCGCCATATCGGCAGTGACGTACTGGCCGGCGTGCTTCGCGACCTCGCACACCTGGACGTCGCACCTGGATTGGAAGAGCAGGCGTTCGGAGCAGCTGTTCTTGCCCGGCTGCGGACGATCCCTGAACTGCGCGCCCTGACCGAGGCCGGTCGTATGAACCTGGCCGACGCACAAGTCGACCTGGCGGCAACGGGGGAGTTCACAACGGAGCAAGCCAAGCGAGCTGTCGAGACCATCGCGGCCTGGCTGAGCTACTTCGACGACGTCCACCTTGTGCCCGTCGGGCCGTGGGAGATCCGGCAGGGTAAGGAGATCAAGTAGCCTCCGTCCGCGCGCCAGCGCGACCAAACCGTAGGCGTCAGCACGGGCATCGAGGCCGGTGGCAGGTGGCACTTCCAACCCAAGCCTGCCGCCGTCCAGCACGCCCGGGACCACCGCGATATCTTGGTGGCGCCCTGCGACAATCAGGGCTTCGTCGCGTTGTGTAAGCGGAGAAGGTACTCGGGACATGGCAGCCGCACCGATCCCGTACCTGCTTGGGCACACGGAAGTCGCCGACCTCTTCGGCGTCGAACGCCAGACCTCGGCGAAGTGGCGCAGCGACGGCATCCTGCCCAAGCCCGACCTGCTCGCCTCCGGCAACCCCTACTGGCTGCTGGACACCCTTCTCGGCCTCGAGGGGCAGGCCGGCCGACATGTCACCGAGGAACGACTCGCGCGGTACCTGGCAAGCATCCCCGGCGGACGCCGGGTGAAGGAGCGCGAATCTCTGCCCGTCATCGTGGGGATCCAAGAGGTCGCACGGATTCTTGGCACCGATCAGCAGACGATCTCCCGATGGCGAAACCGCAAGCGGATCGCCGGAGCTGACCTTGTGATCTCCCGGTCCCCCCTATGGCTGCTCGACACGATCACGGCGGATGCTCACGAGCGTGGCCGCGTCGTCGTCTCAGAAGAAGTTGAGCGACTGCAAGCCGGCGAACGGGAACCCCAAAAACCCCGTGGGCGCAGGACTGCAGACACGCCACGATCACCTAAGAAGCCCTTGCCGCCAGCACAGAGCTTCACCAGTTCCGAGCATGACGAAGCCGTTGCTTTCGTCACCGAGATGCTCTCCGAGGGACACACCACGGTCATCCGCCCCAAGCGGTAGCCCACACCCGCCGCAGACCGGCAGGTCTCTGCCCGATCTCCCATCTCCACGCTGCCGCCCAGCGGGAGGAACAGTTGATTTAGATGATGTTGATCCATAGAGTCTCCCACCTGAGAGTAAGGCTGCCACAGGGAGAGGCCTCATGTCACGCCACGTCCAGACGCATCCAACGCCAGCCCACGACGCCAATCGGGCAACTGCTCGGTGCGAATCAGAGCCGCCCCTGAAGGTGATCTCCTACGGAGGTGGCGTACAGTCCACCGCCCTCCTCGTCCTCGCGGCCAAGGGCGAGATCGACTACAGCACCTTCCTGTTCGCCAACGTCGGGGACGACAGCGAACACCCTGCCACCCTCGCCTACATTCGCAACGTCGCAGCGCCCTTCGCGGCAAGCGCGGGTATCGAACTCCACCACCTGTACCGGACCCGCCGTGACGGCTCCACCGAGACCCTCATGGACAGGCTCGCCAGACCAGGGACGAGGTCCATCCCGATCCCAGTCAGAATGGCGAACGGCGCGCCCGGGCGCCGGTCCTGCACGGCCGACTTCAAGATCAAGGTCATCGGCCGATGGCTCCGTCGGCAGGGAGCCACGCCGAACCAACCCGCTACGGTCGGCATCGGAATCTCCCTCGACGAGATCCATAGAGCCAACCGTCGACGGAGCGAACCGCATGAGCAGGTCGAATACCCCCTGCTCGACCTGCGGCTGCGTCGCAGCGACTGCGAGCAGATCATTGAGGCCGCGGGCCTGCCCGTGCCACCCAAGAGCTCGTGCTTCTTCTGCCCCTTTCGTACTGTGGCGGCCTGGAAGGAACAGCGCCAGAACGAACCCGAGCTCTTCGCCAGGTCCGTCGCGGTTGAGCAGATGGTGAACCGTCACCGCGCCGCCCTGGGACGCGACTCCGTGTACCTCACCCGATACGGACGTCCCCTCGCCGAAGCAATCCCTACTCAACCGGAAAGCCGGCTAGAAGAGTCGGACGACACTGGATGCGACTCCGGCTGGTGCATGACCTGAGCCCATCCTGGCGCGCTCCGCGCACTGAACGGACATGCACAGCCGGGGGCGCTGCCCCCGGAAGAGTGCACGACCGACGGAGCGCGCCAGGTCCAGGCCTTTTGCTAGGGCATGAGGTACTCGGAACCGGCACGTCTGAGTGGCTATAAGATCTCCGTGGATTGTGGGTGGCGCCAATAGGGTCCAGCCGCGATCCGAAATCGCCGGAATGCAGGTCCTGCATCCCTATGGGCGTCGGGATTGGCCAGGATCCTGGACCGAGGAGAGGAGGGCTAGGAATTCTTCTCGGACCCGATCTGATTCCTCATTCATTCCGGCCTTTAGAAGTGTAATCCCGAGGATCTCAAAAGCTACAAGCAGGTTCTCGAGATCGTTTGCGGCGCGAAAAGACTCCACGGCTTCGCGATACGCCTGGATGGCTTCGCCAAGCCTCTTCGCCTCCTCGAAGGCCCGTCCCGAGCCGCCCAGCGCCATACCTTCCATGGAGAGATCCCCCATCTCCCGGAATATTTCGGCTGCTCGGCGATAAACAGCGACAGCCTCGTCTACCTGCCCAACCCTTCGAAGGGCCAGCCCCAGATTGTCTAGGGCTTCAGCCAGTGCGTGGCGGTCGCCGGTTTCCTCGCAGAGTCGCACATCTCGCTCATGCGCTTCGAGGGCCTCTGCGTAGTGCCCGGAATCCTGCAGCGCTAGGCCGTAGCTGCCGAACGCTGCTGCCTCGCCATGGATATCTCCGAGCTCTTGATAGAAGCTGGCAGCAGCTCGGTGTTCCTCCGCTGACTCACCAAATTCACCCGCCTTTCTTAGTGCCATTCCGAGAAGATTTCGCATTGCGGCCTCTCCATGGCGGTCCCCCCGGTCCTGACAGTCCGAAACAGCATGTCTATGGAGTTGAATCGCCTCATCGACATTTAGCTCTTGAAGCGATAGCGCGAGACTCCCGAGAGCCTTAGCCTCCTCGGGATTGCCAAGCTCATGAAGGATTGTGGCGGCCTTGAGGCCGGCCTCGACCGACTCTCGATATCTACCGAGGTGGTACAAAGCCTGTGACGACGCGTTCAGGGCTGCTGCCTCGCCATATCGATGGCCAGACCTCTCGCAGACATCAAGCGCCTCTTTGCTGACCTCGAGGGCCTCGCTAAAGCGCCGAACGTGATAGAGGACCTGTGCGAGGCTGCTCAACACCCAGCCCTCGCGGCGCAAGTCCTTCTGCAGTCGGAGTGTCTTCAGTGCCGACTCATTGACGGCGATCCAATCGTCGAAATAACGACGCAGATGAAAGAACTGATCCAGTGAAACGGCGAGATCGGCTCCAATCTCGTGGCCTGTTTGGACGGCAGCCACGAGATTCGGGCGCTCTTCCTCGAGCCAGGTGATGGCTTCAGCCTCATCCTCTCCGTGTCCAGTGCGCTCCCTCAAGATGAGGTTGGCCGAGGTCGTCGTCACGAGATAGAAGTAGAGGATTTTCTCCAGCGAGAAGTCACGTTCGTCTAGTTCGGCATGCTCCCTCCCCTTCTCGTCCGCATAGAGACGGATTAGATCGTGTAGCCGCCAGCGTCCCCATGTTGCGCCGGGCTCAATCAGGTGGGAGCGGGCCAAATCCTCAAGGATGACTTCGATATTCGGGTCGCCCGTGAGGTGCGCGGCGGAGCGAGACGCGATATCTGGCCCTGGATTGAGCGGCAGCAACCGAAGTACACGGGCCTGGTGCTCGCTCAACCTGCGGTATGAGAGCTCGAAGGCTGCCCGAACGGCGCGGTCCTCGCGTTTGAGACGGTCAAGCCTTGTGTGGGCCACTGAAAGCGCTTGGACGAGAGAAGAAAGAGGGCGGGACGGGGAATCGGCAAGAAGGGCAGCACAGATCTGTAGTGCTAGAGGCAAGTTGCCACAGAGTTTGGCCAGGGCGTGGACCTGCTCTTGTTCGCGGATGACTCGCGAGTCGTCTTCTCCGCGGGCTTGGAACAGGACTCGCTGAATGAGTTCTACCGAGGCTGATAGCTCAAGAACCCCTAGATCAAAGATCCGCGCACCTACGCCTAGTGAATGGCGAGAAGTAACGATAGCTGCTCCACCGTCGTGCGATGGCAGCAGTGGCTCGACTTGCCCATCGCTAGACGCGTTGTCAATCACTAGCAGGATATTCTTACCCCGGCTGGCGTATGCTGACAGTACCGACCGGTAGAAGCGTGTCCGGTCGCCTAGGTCCGACGGGATTTGATCGCCTGGAATTCCGAGAGCAAGGAGCAGTGAGCCCAATGCTTGTTCGGGTGACAGGTATCGCTCGCTGTCATAGCCAAAGAGATCAATGAAGAGTACCCCGCCAGGAAACCAGCCGATTTTCTTCTCGGCCTCCGCAGCTACCTGCAGAGCAAGCTCAGTCTTTCCCACCCCTGCCATACCTACGACGGCAGCGAACTTTGCCGTCTGTGGCGTGCTCGGATCCAGTTGATCGAGCAGGGAGCTGAGCTCTCGGGAACGCCCAGAGAACGTTCGCGAGCGCAGGGGTAGCCCGCTAAGGGCAGGCGTGATTGACGGTGGTAGTTGAACCGTGATGGCACGTCCCTGGACGACTGCATTGAAGAAGATGCCGTCATTGATTTCATTCGATGTTGTCACGGGCGCTACCTCGCATTGATGGTAGGGCCGCAGGTTCACGCGACCTTACCGAACGTCCCCTACCCCGGCACATCTCGAGGTTCTTCAGTGCTTCGTCTCCATTGTGTTGACCGCCAGTTCGCGGAAGATTCTGGCGGTCTTCGTGTGGGCATCGATGGCCTCCTCGAACCTACCCACCGGGGAACCCGCCATGGGCCTTCAGCTCCAGGGCCGCGGTCTGGACGGCCGCTTCGGTCTTTCCGACACCAGCCAGCTCCGCCAGCGCTCACCACCGCTGTCCTTAGCCCGCCCGCAAGCCTCCGCAGGCGTCAGGAGCGAGGCTGCTCATCAGCTGTTCGACAAGTTCGGCGCGGCTGGTGAACGCGGCTGCGGGGGCTGGGCAGCCCAGACGGGGCCGGGGTGATCTGCGGCGACAGCTGCACGGTGAGATTCCGGCCCTGGATGACGGCTTGGCGCCATCGGCGATTCGATCGGCGACCCGGTCGTGTGTCTCACCTCCATGGTGCTCGTCGTCCCTCGCGTCATGGCTCAGCCCTGCCCAGTCGCCGCATCGTCGCCGGCACCGACTGCCGGCTTGGCGATGGGCGGCTGCGTGAAGGACAGGTGAGAGAAGTCCCGCCCCTGCAGCACCGGCCCGTACTGAGTACCGCCGCTAATGGTGTTGCTGACCGCGCCCGCTGTCGCTCCAGCGGAACGGTCCAGCGCGTGCAGTTCCTGGATGAGCCCCTCCAATGCTCCGGCGAACTGCGGGTCCTGCTCAGCAGCCTCCTCCAGCGCCAGCCGCACCCGATCGCCCGTGCGGCTACTGAGCTGCTCCTGCCCCGCCTCGGCCTCCTCGGCCAGCTTGTGCAGCGCCGGGTCCTCTCCGAGCTTCCCGCTCACCAGGTCGTGTAGGCGGTCCATCCCTTCATCGAGGACGTAGTCGACCTCCGCATCTACCCGGTCGCCGACCCGGCGTGCCTTGCGGATAGCCCACGCAAACAGGTAGCCCACCGCGATTTCGATACCCGTCACCCCATGCCCCCTCAGTCGAATCTGACTATGCGCCACCAAACCTACCGCGCCCTCGTGACTCGGCACGATGACCTGCCGGGCCGCTACCGCACCACGCAAGAGCTACTCGATGAACGGCCGGATGTCGCTGGACCCGGAGCCGCAGGACCCTCAGCAAGCAGTCTTAGCGGCGTTCCACGGTGTAGCCGACGTTATCGAGGGCTTCCGTCCAGGTATCCCGGTCGAACCACTTGATGATGTCCGGCTGGGCGGTGGTGATGGCGTCCATCCGGGCCTGCCAGTCGTGTCCGGTCTCGCCGCGATAGCTGCAGCCGGTGCAGCCGTCCTCGCCGTGGAGATGGCCGGCCATCCAGGCGTTCACCGCGACGTTGAGGATCACCGCGTAGAGGTCGCCGCCGCTCTCGGCCAACGCGTCGGGTACGCCAGCGAGGATCATGGCCAGTTCGGGGTTGTCGATCGGAGGGAAGGGGGCCTGGCCACCGGCCAGGTCCGGTTCGAGAGAGTTCATCTGCTCGACGATCGTGTCGGCGAGCCGGGCCGCGTCGAAATGCCGCCACGCCGCCTGCTCCTGGATACGGAGCTGCTTGGAGACGGTGGTGATGTTGTGCTCGATCGCGTCGGCGATGCTGTTGGGCCCCACAGTGACGCCTCGGCTGGCCAGCTCGGCGAGAGTCTGGCCGAGGGCCTGCTGAAAGGCCTTGCTGTTCCTGTTCATGTCGCTCCTGCGATGAGGAATTGAGACGGTGCTTCGCGGACCATTGGAGTCCGTTCCCGCTCGGAGGACCTGGCGACGAATGATTGGAGGCGTCCGGCCGACACGCTCGGCCTGTCAATGCCTCGTCGATCGAATCGAAGCCGTCGGCAACGCTACGCAATTCTGGGTGGTGAAGCCGTTTTCGCCGACGAGACACCACCGGAATGGTGGTGTGGTTGCTGCCGAAGCGCTTGGCTCGGATCGGCAGCCATTCGCCTGTTGACGGCGAGCGGTGGGAGAGCTCAGAGGAGGCTGACGGCGCCACCACAGGGGTGTGAGGCAAGTCACGCTCGAACTCCCCGTCGTCCGCCGCCTCTCACGCGCCTCTCACGGACTGGGTGTCATGAGGTGTCATCAGGCGTCATGTGTGGCGGACGAGGTAGGCCCTGACCTGCGGGATTCGGACTGACGAACACTAGTCGGACGCCCTTTCCTGGGGGTCAAGGGGTCGCAGGTTCAAATCCTGTCGCCCCGACTGTGAAGTCGGTTGTGAGAGCGGGTACTTGGGAATCCAGGTGCCCGCTCTCGCTCGTTTCCGGAGGGCGTGTGGTCGCAGGGTGGTCGCGTCCGGCGCTCTGACCTGGCAGTTTGCGGGCGGGGTGGGCGCGAGGTGATCGCACCACCTGATGCCCTGTCAGTTGATCTCGCGGGGGAGGTCTGCGTGGTCGAGTGCGTCGGCGAGGGCGGTGACGGCTTCGCGGGCGGCTTGGGGGAGCAGGTGGCCGTAGATGTTGACGGTGGTGGCCAAGGTGGAGTGCCGCAGGGTCTTGGAGACGACGGCGAGTGGCACCTGGGAGCTGATCATGATGGTGGCGGCGGTGTGTCTGAGGTCGTGAAGGCCGATCTTGGGTAGGCCGATCTCAGCTGAGCGCTGGCGCAGGGTGTGCAGGAGGCGCTCGGGGTTGATGGGTTTGCCGTCGGGGCGGGTGAAGACCATGCCTTGGAGGCGGGGTTGGTCGGGGTGGGTGCCGCGGTGGCGGGCGGCTTGGCGGCGTAGTGCGGCGCTGACGCGGGGGGAGAGGCTGACCCAGTTGCGGCTGGCGCGGGTCTTGGGTGCTTGCAGGTGCAGGCGGGCGTTGTTCACCGAGGCCAGGGTCCAGCGCACGAACAGGACGCGTTGCTGGAAGTGGATGTCAGGCCAGTGCAGGCCCAGGGCCTCGCCGCGGCGCATGCCGGTGCCGAGGATGACCTCGAAGATGTCGGCGTAGACGTCGTTGTAGGTTTCGGCGTTGTGGTGCAGGAAGGCGGAGGCCTGTTGCGGGGTCCAGCACAGCCGCTCGGGTGCGGCGGGGCGCTTGAGCGCGGCGTTGCGGGCGGGATTGCGGGCCAGTACGTCGGCACTGACGGCGGTGTTCATGGCGCTGGAGAGGATGGAGCAGCAGCGGTGGACCGTGGGCCGTCCGCGGCCAGCGGCCAGTTGGCGGCGGGACCAGGCGGTGACGTGCCGGTCGCGGAGGTCGGTCAGCGGGAGCGGACCGAAGGCCGGTATGAGGTCGTGGTGGACGTGGCGGTGATAGCCGGCGTAGGTCGTGGCCTTGAGGATCTCCCGCTTGGAGAGCAGCCATTCGGCCAGGTAGTCGGCGACGGTCAGGGTCTCGTCCACCGTGATGCCGGTGCGCTCGGTCAGCAGGAAGTTCTGCAGGGCGGCGAGGGCCGCGCTCTGGTCGGGGAAGCCACCGCGGCGTCGGGTCTCACGCCTGCCGGACAGGGAGGGCAGATCCACGGCGTAGGCCCAGCTGCCGTGGCCTGGTTGGGTGTTCAGTTTCGGGCAGCGGGCGCCGTACTGGCGGCCGGCGGTGTCACGGCAGCCGCAGCGCCGGTAGACGCGTCCGCGCTGAGGATCGGTCAGGTTCATGGGATTCGACTCCTTGTGCGATCGGGCTGAGCCCAGCTTCACAGCGGAGCGGCCTGGCGTGGCAGGGGGCGGATCATGGCGTGGGGGAGGCGAATCGGGCGACCATCTGGGCCTGTGAGCTGTGGTGATCCCCTTGGAAAGTGCACAAGGGGTCGGTAGCGGCCATTCGGGGGTGATTATCGGAGGTGCGGAGTGTCGAATCTGGGGGCGGCGAAGGAATTAGGGCGAAAAGCAGGGAGACGACAGCTTGTGACCATTTTTCACTTTCATCTGCATGTCGGATGGTTGAGGACTGGACTGGCGGCTGGAGTTTTCGACTGCTGCGCGCCACGGCGGGAAGTGATCACCGGGAGTTACCCGGAGAATTTCCGGGGGCGGGCGGTGAGTGACGACAAGGTGCGGGCGTGAGGGGCGCGTGTTCTGTGGGCGGATCCGGGGCCGGAGACTGTTGCATGAGCCGGTCGCGGTTCTGTGCGGCGGTGGTGCGGACGGTCGCAGCGAACTGCGCGCGGCTGTGGTGCTGGTGCCGTTCGGTCGTCTCTTCGTCGTCCTGGTCGTCGGGCTCGGTGTACTCGTCGTGGAGGGGCCAGCAGCCGTGGATGCCGGCGAGGAGGTCACGGAACGGGCCGGCTCGGGTTCAGTAGGGGTTCGCCGGGTGCCGGCCGGTGATCGATACTGCTGCCCCCCGCGCAGCGGCGTCCTGTAGAGGGTGTGGCGCGGGCGGTCGCGCCAGCCGCGCTTACGTCCGGCAGGCCGAGCCGTGGGGAGGCCGAACGGTGCTCCGAGGTGAGCCACGGTGATCGGGCTCATGTGGTCGTAGGCGGGAGGGTTGGGCGGTTCTCGGATCCTCGCGGTGATCGTTTGATGCGGCTGGGCTCTGCTGGTTGATCGCGAGACCCAGAGCCCATTTGTCACGCTGTGTAGTTAATCGCGGGTGGGGTCGAAGCGCAGCCTGGAGATGAGGAGAGGAACGGACGGCCACTGCGGCGCTGGCCGCTTCCCGTTCCGGAGGGGGCTGGGGTCGTGGCCGGCTCGGTGCGGACTGTCGTTCGAGGTGAGGGGCGATCGGTCAGGTGAGGCGGTCGTGGTTGCGTACGGCGGTGGCGCGGACGAGGGTGGCGAACTGCCCGCGGCTGCGTTGGCGGTGCAGTTCCTCGGCGGCCTCCTCGTCCCACTCCTTGTCGCTGGGGGCCGCCAGGTCGTCGCCCTCGTGGTCGGCGGTCTCGGTGTATTCGTCGTGGATGAGCCAGCAGCCGTGGATGCCGGCCACCAGGTCTTCGAGGAGGTCGAGGGCCGGCCGCTGCGGGTCCAGCGGTGTCAAGCGCAGCCCGGACAGTTCCAGCTCGGCATCGTCGCCGTACTCGGTGAGCATTTCCTGTGTCTGGTCGAGCTGTTCGCGGAAGGTGTCGGGTTCGGGCAGGATGCCGTCCGCCACCTGCAGGGCGTCGCGTACCAGGGAGGTGACGGCCTCGTGTGGGGAGGCGCCCTCGTCGAGCAGTTCCAGGACGATCGTGGGCGTCTCGTGGGCGAGCGCCTCGATGTCGTCGGCGGCTTGGACCACTGTGGTGAGCGTGGCGCCGGAGGCTGCGGAGGCGACTTCGGCCGCGGCGTGCAGCCAGTGCGCCGCGGCCACCGCTGCGGCGGTCGGATCGACATCGGTGAACAGGGCGGGCGAGCCGAACGGATCCTCCTCGAACAGCCGGTCGGCGGCGGCGACCTGCACTGGGGAGGCGTCCTCGCGGCTGAGCAGCATGGCCTGCTGGGCCCGGTCGGTGAGGTCGCCGAGTTCGGCGCTCTCGACCGCGGCCAGCTCCGTGGCGGTTTCGGTGCGGACGGCTTGTGTTAGGTCGGGGTTGTTCAGGGCGTGCAGGGCGCGTCCGACGCGGTGAGCGGATTCCAGCACCGGGGTGTAGGACACGGTGAGCATGCCGCCTTCGGGGAGGTTCGGCGCTGCCACGGCACCTGCGACCTCCTCGAACGCCTCGCGTTCCTGCTCCCACCGCCAGCCCTCGCTGTTCACCTCGAGGGAGTCGGCGGCACTGGCCGGGTGGGTGTAGGTGCGCCAGGCTGCCGTGGACAGCTGGGTGAGCGCGCGGGCCAGGCGTGACAGCGCGGCAGGGTCGGTGTCTGCCGGGGCGGTGGCGATCCGGGTGGCGAGGTCGCCCTCGCCGGTCCCCCAGGTGGCGATGAGTTCACGGCAGGCGGGGTCGACGCAGTAGCGGGTCATGGCAGAGAACCTCCAGCTCGGCTCCGTCATACCACTGCGCTTCGGCGGCTGCATCGTGATCGCCGGCCTGTCATCCCATCGCGTACCAGGGCGGGCAGCGTTGCCGCGAACCCTGGACCACGTGTCAGGTGATGAGGCTCACCGTCGGGCGTCGGCTGTGCCTTGGGGCTGGTGGCTGCGTATTCGACTGTCGCTGGCTCGCTGCGGAACCCGCCCTCGCAGCGTCCACATTCGACGTGGCGAACTCGATCTGCGCTCCGGCTGGTGTTCGCGGACGCTGTCAACGTCAAGATCTGTGACGGGCAGGTCGCCGGCTGGCCGGTCTACGTCGTGATGGCCGTGACCGTCGAGGGGCACCGCGACATCCTCGGGATGGGCCGGCGGCGAGGGGACGAAGTGCTGGCTGTACGTGCTTCACCGGGCTGAGGGAACGCGATGCGGATGATGCTCAGGGGCCGCCCGGGCACGCACGTTTTCGGAGAGGCACTGAACGGGGCCGTTGGGAGCGGCAAGCTGCCGAAGGCCCCCGATTCGTTGCTGGACCGGCTCGAAACCGGAGGTCGACTACTTCACCCCGCTGGCGCCCTTGCGAGGCGGCATGGTGGGGGATTGGTGGGCACCTGCCATCGCCGGCACCCGCCGAGCCACCTCGGCGCGATTGTCATACGGTCGAGATGAGGCATGAATCCGACGGAGGCCGCCATGGCGAGATACAGATGGCGAGTGCGCGTGCTCTCGGCAGAGGGCAACGAAACGGTCACGCAGCCGGCTCTGCCGTACACGGACCATTTCGATGGGTCCGCTCAGGAGTACGCCGACTTCCTGGTCGGCAGGGCTCTGAAGCAAGGCCAGGAAGATGCGGGGCCGACGCGTGCCGTGCGTGTTGTTGCCGATGTCTGGGAGCCGGACGGACAGGGGCGCCCCGAGGGGCATGCTGGGTGGCCGCAGTAGCGGGCCGCTGGGGGGAGAGGCGCCATCGTGCTCCCTGGGAGGGGCACTGCCTCGCCGGGTTGAGTGGGTCGACAGGCTCTGGGCAGCACACGGACGTCCCCCAGCGCTTTCCATGGCACTGCTCACAGGCGCGGTAGGGAAGTGGCCGGCCACCCCTTGCTGCGGAGGCCGACCGGGCCACACGTGCTGAGGCACGCGAAGTGGCGGGTGCGGTCGACCTGCTGCGCAGTTCGCGGCTCCTGGCGGGGTGCGGGTGGTGCCGGAGGGGCGGACCGTGCTGGCCGACGACGTGTTCGCGGTGGGCGCCCTGGTCGGGGTGTCGGCAGACGCCCCGTACCTGGACTCGGCGTACAAGATGGTCGCCTACGACGGCCGACCGGCGATGAGGCTGTCCGTGGCGAAGGTGAGCGTGCTCGGCGCCGAGCAGGTCTACCGGCTACCCGGTCGCGCGGACATCGCCGCGCTGCGGGACGAGCCCGCGCCACGGGGAGGGCAGCCGCTGCTGGAGGACGGTGATGACAGGCGGCCGCCGTACGATCACCAGCACGCCGCGGTCGAAGCCGCGGGGCGTGCCGATCAGCGAGGACATGCCGTAGCCGAGGACGGACAGAAAGACGATCGGCTGCACGAAGCTGGAGAGGATCCGCGTGGTTGCGCGCGAAGCGGATCAGCTCGCGCTCCCAGACCATGCCGATCGTGCGCAATTCGTCGGCCGCGCCAGACGCATGCCACGTCGGTCATGGCTGGACTGTGGCGTCCGGCGGACTCTCCGGCCACACTTCGAACGCCTGGGAGAACCCCGCCGGCGGTCCAGCGCGGAATCGGTTGCGGATCAGTGCATCGACCTCGGCCACGGCATCGGCTCGGCCGCCGAGTTCCACTTTCACCGGGCCGGCACCGGTACCTGCGCGGGCAACCGGCCGTGCGGCGGCTTCTGCGATCGGCGCTGACGTGTCGACCTGCCAGCGAGTGTGGGCCACCTGATCGGCGGGTGAGACGTAGTCCCTCGCTGTGCCAGGACCAGGGACAGTGATCACCTTGAATGACTGCGCCACCGTGTCGGCGATCACGTTCGCCGCACGTGGCGCACCGGAGATCGACATGTGCACCATGGCGCTCGGTTCCCGTGAGGCACTGGTACCGGTCATCGCACTCCTTCGAGGTCGGCCCCTCTCCCAGGGTCTGCCGGCGCCAGGCCTCCCGCACCTGTTCGGCGCGGTGGTCTCGCCCCCGTTCGTGCCCGCCGGCGGCTCGGCACCGACCGAGGCGCCTACGGGTGCCGCAGCCACGCCGCTCGGTGTCCGGCTCGCCTCCCTGGCCGCGGAACCCCCCGCGGTGTAACGTTTCGATCAAGCAGTCGTGGTTCCGAAGATCTCGCCCGCGGTCACATGCCGTGGGCGTTCTTGCTGTTCGACGCCTCTCCGGACCACGGCGATCACCTCCGGGCCCGCACCAGTGGGCGCGACCAGTTCCCACGAAGGGCAAGCGCATGGCGACCGGCACCGTGAAGTGGTTCAACGCCGAGAAGGGCTTCGGCTTCATCGAGCAGGACGGCGGCGGCCCCGACGTGTTCGCCCACTACTCCAACATCGACGCTCAGGGCTTCCGTGAGCTCCAGGAGGGCCAGAAGGTGACCTTCGACGTCGTGCAGGGCCAGAAGGGCCCGCAGGCGGAGCACATCCGCCCCGCCTGACCTCCAGACATGAGCGGGTGCCCCGCACGGATCCGTGTGCGGGGCACCTCTTTGTCTCCGCCGCGCGAGTCGTACCTTCCTTGGTGGCCGTACCCGGAGATTCGTAGGGTGAGCTGACATCGGCGTGGGCCAGGTGGCCCGTCCGGGCTGGAGCGCTGGGGCCGATGGGTGGCGCAGAGGGCAACGGCGGCCTGACCCACGTCCCCTGGCACCAGGACCGGCAGGAGCTGCGCGCTCGGCGGGGTCGAGCCTGACATGCTCACGCCTACCCAGTGCTCCCGCGCGCCAACGACCGGATGCACACGGTGCCCGGGCGGGTCACGGTGGGGATATGGATCTCATCGCACTGCTGGAGCTGGACGGGTCGGCGAACATACGGCTCCTCACAGCCGACAAGCAGCCCGCCAGGCCGAAGGCACCCGTCGTCCGGGTCCACGCCGCCGCCCGTACGCCCGCCCCGGCGCAGTTCACCCTCTGCGGGCTGTCGACCCGCGGCACGCAACCCGACTCACAACACCCCGACGCATCGGGGGACTCCTGGTGGCCGCCGCGCTGGCACCGACACGCCTGCCCGGTCTGCGACACCACCGTCACCAGGCTCGACGGGAGCAATCCTCCCGTCGACACCCCCCGCCCGGGGCACCGGGCATCGACGATCGTCGGCGCGGCCCGCCATCGCCGCCGACGCGCGGGATGACGGCTCCGACCGCGCCCCATCCGCTTGAGCCCCTGCCGACCCGGCCTCACCGGGTGACTTCTGCGACCCACGCGAGGAGCGATCACTATGGCAACGGACTACGACGCCCCACGGCGCACCGAGGACGACAACGAGGAGAGCCTCGAAGAGCTGAAGTCCCGCCGTGAGGAGCGGCGACCCGGCGCGGCCGGCCTGGACGGGACCGAAGAGGTCGAGACCGTGGAGCTCCCCGGAGCCGACCTCTCCGGGGAGGATCTGACCATCAAGGTCCTGCCGGAGCAGCCGGACGAGTTCGTCTGCGCGACCTGCTACATGGTCCACCACCGCAGCCAGATCGCCCACACAGACAGCCAGGGCGGGTTGGTCTGCCGCGACTGCGCCCCCTGACAGCGGTCGCCGCGCCCACTGCGCGGACAGTGTCGGTGCAACGAGTACCGCGGTCAGGACGGCGAACCAGACCGGACGCACGACCCACCAGCGCCAGGTGCCGATGGACGGCTCAGTTGCTGCCTGATGCGAGAAGGATCGGCCCGCTCACGCCGCCTGTCCGAAGCCGTGATCGACAGCGGGATCGGTCTTTCCGGCCACCTCGGCGTCTGCCTGGTCGAGTGCGGAGGCGAGTGCCTTGACGGCGGCGTCGGCGGAGTCCTTGAGGAGGTGGCCGTAGAGGTCGACGGTGATGGCGAGGTTGGAGTGACGGAGGGTCTTGGAGACGACGGCGAGGGGGATGCCCGCGGCGATCATGATGCTGGCCGCAGTGTGGCGCAGGTCGTGCAGACCGATCTTCGGCAGGTCCAGTTCGGCGGTGCGTTTGCGGAGTTGGTCGAGGACCCACTGGGGCCGAAGGGGCTCGCCGTCCGGGCGGGCGAAGACCAGGCCTTCGAGGCGGTCGTCGGGGTGGGCGGCAATCTGGAGGGCGGCCTGGCGGTGGAGGGCTGCCATGGCTCTGGGGGAGAGGCTCACCCAGGCGCGGCTGGCTTCGGTCTTGGGTTCGCCGAGGTGGATCTTCCCGTTGTTCAAGGCCGTCAGGGTCCAGCGGACGTAGAGCTGGCGGTCCATGAGATGGACGTCGGACCAGTGCAGGGCGAGGATCTCACCGCGGCGCATGCCGGTGCCGAGCATGACCTCGAACAGGTCGGTGAGCCGGTCGGCGTAGTGCTCAGTGTTGTGCCGCAGGAAGGCCGCGGCCTCATCGGGGGTCCAGCAGGTGCGCTCGGCGGCGCGGGGCTTGGGCGGTACGGAGTGTTTGGCCGGGTTGTAGCGCAGCCGCCACGTGCGCACCGCGTGGTTCAGGGCGTTGCGCAGCATGGCCACCGCGTGGTGAACGGTGGTGCGCCCGCGGCCGGCGGCGAGCTGCGTACTCACCCAGGCGTCGATGTGCTTGGGCCGCAGGTCGACGAGCAGCATGCCGCCGAACGCGGGGACCAGGTCGCGCTCGATGCACGCCCGGTAGCCCGCCCAGGTGTTCGGGGCCAGCGCCGGGCGCTTCGCTTCCAGCCACTCGTACAGGAACAGCCCGACGCGCAGCGTGCGGTCCTCGTACACGCCCCGGTACTCGGCATCCAGCACCCGCGCCATCTCCCGGGCCGCCTCCGCCCGGCTGGCGAACCCGCCCCGCCGGCGGGTTCTGCGCTTGCCGTCCTGCAGCGCCAGGTCCACCGCGTACGTCCACCGGCCATGCGTGGTGTCGGCGGCCAGCCGCGGGCACCACGAACCCAACTGCTTCCCGCTGTTGCCGTCCTTGCACCCGCACCGCCGGTACACCCTGCCTCGCTTGGGACGCTGCGCCATGGGCTCCTCCTTGAACCAAGTGGTGATGGCGTTTCCAGAGTTGCGGTAGCGGTGGGTGTGGCGGCAGAGCGCGCGGGGCGGGGCGTGGAGCACAGGCAAGATCGACTGGCCGGGACACGCGCTGGCGACACGCCGCGAGGGTGATCACGGCGCACGTTCGGTGGGTAGGGCAGCTTGATCGCGCAGCATCGGCCCGCACGGGGTCGCTGCTCGGAAGAGTGGCCGCGTGCCGGGAGAAGGCGTCTGCCCGTCGGCCGTGGGTTGTTGGGCTCGTACAACCCGGAGCAGGCGCGGTGTGATGGCGCCGAGCCTCGGACCGGTCCCCGGAATACGCAACGCCGAGAATTCCGCGAGCCCGCAGGGAATGGGTGAGTCCGGGATTTTCGGTGGCTAATTTCTGGCTGGCGTTCGGCCCGGATCGGATTGATTTCTCCCGGCAGTTCAGGGCCCCTGTTCGATGAGTTCTGGGCGATCCTCGGGAATCGCTGGATCCTCGCTCGGAGTGGCGCTACTCTGGAGACATGAACGCCACTCGGACCCTCCGTCAAGCCCCTGACCTGGGGACCAGCTGGGGGCCACGCGTCATGCGCGCTGGCGCGTGAGGTGCGCGAAACGCACTAATCTGCACACGCACGACGTGCGTGCGAGCGCATTTCAGGCAGGAAAAGGAGAACCCTTCCTGCTGGGGGTCAAGGGGTCGCAGGTTCAAATCCTGTCGTCCCGACTGGAGTTCGCTCCAAAGTCGTAGGTCAGAGGCCGTTTTCTCGTTCACGAGGAAGCGGCCTTCGGCGTGCTCCGGACCTGCCTCTCACATTCGTCTCACGGTTTCGTGGTTCGACGCCGTGGCCGGAGGCTGATCGGCGTCGTGGGCTGGTGGCTTTATGCGCCCGTCCTGCATATATGTCCGATCTGTCGATCACTGCAGGGGTTCAATGGTTGTTCGCCGGGATCGCAGATTTTGGCTGGTGGGTTTGCATTTGACGCTTTTGCCATCGATCAAGTGCGCGCCGACAGATCCTGCGGCTGCTCAAACACCGGATGAGTCGGGCGGTGATGAGGCTGTGGGTGTCGATTGATCACCCTCCCAGCTCAGGCTGCATGTTGATACTTGTGGAGGGTGCCGCCGAGTCGGTCTCGTCGGTGGATCTCCAGGTGTCTGATCTGCCCCGCTTCGGTGATGGGTTCGGGTGGTGGATGGGGGCGGGGCGGTTTGGCTCAGGGCCCGGTGCGGTCGGTGCCCGTTGTAGAAGGACTCGAACTTGCGCAGGGTGTGGAGCAGGTGGCGCTGGTCCCGGATGAGGGCGCTGTCCAGCAGTTCGCGCCGGCAGGTCTGTATCCAGCGCTCCATGATGGAGTTCATGCGCGGCATCCGGGCTGAGCTGCTCTGGCTTTCATGGAGTCCCTGATGTCTGGGTTTGTTGCGATCCAGGCGTAGGGAGAACCACGAGCAGTGCCGGCACCACGTATGTACCCGGATGGGCTCCGTGAGCGTGCCGTGTGCGGGTCCGGCCGACCGGCCGGCCTGTCGCTCACGTGGCCCGTGACCTCGGCATCCACAACGATGCTCTGCGCCCCTGGGCCCGCCAGGCCGAGGCCGAGGCCGACGCCGGAGGGCGGGACGACCGCCTCACCGCCGGCTCCGCGACGAGGAGCTGATCCCGCTGGTCACAGCGGCGTGGGAGGACTCCGGCCGCACCTACGGCGCCCGCTGCGTCACCCGCGCCCTGATCCGGGCCGGCCACCAGGTCGCGCGGTGCGCCGTCGAGCGGCTGGTGCGCGAGATTGGCATCGAGGGCGTCGGCCGCGGACAGCGCCGCCGCACCACCGTCCCCGAGCCGGCGGCCCCGCGCCCGCCGGACCTGGTCAACCGGCGGTTCGCCGCCGAGCGCCCGCACCAGCTGTTGCTGGCCGACCTGACCTACATCCGGACCTGGTCGGGCTGGGTCTACGTTGCGTTCGCCCTGGACGCGTACTCGCGCCGGATCGTGGGCTGGCAGATTGCCACCCACATGCGCGCCGACCCGCCGCTGGACGCGCTGGAGATGGCGCTGTGGCGGCAGAAGATCGTGCTCTTCCTGATCATCGTGGCGATCATGCTCGGCTGGTCGGCGTCGTCGCCAAGGGCCTGCTCTACCTGCTGTTCATCGGCATCGTCGTACTGGCCGTCGCACTGGCCCTCTCCGCCGTCCGGTTCCGGCACGGAGGCCGGTCCGCGCACCGCTGAGCGACCAGGGCAACCGCCGCCGAGGGCCTTCGGTTCGCCCGCAGCCGCGGATCGCCGTCAGTACTCGGAGCCGCTTCGCAGGTAGGTGCCCACGACCTGGAGCCACGCCCCGGCACTGAAGCACGCCTCGATCCGGTGCGGCGTGTCCTCGAAGACCCGCAGGACGCGCAGCGCGCCACTCGGATGCAGGTCGTACTCGAAGGTGACGCCGTCGTCCGTGCCGTCCTCGTACTGCAGGTCCAGCGGCCCCTTCGACGGCTCCGCCGGCGCCCGGGCGTCGGCCGAGAGTTTCACGTAGACGGACATCTCCGCGTCCTGCCTTTCTGTCTGCCCGAGGAGCCCTGCCCACGAGGCCGTCCCTCAGGACGCTTCGGCCGGCGGCTGGGGACCGATGCCGGTGGCGATGAGGATCTGCCGTGCCGAGTCGGTTCCGCCGGCCTCGACCGCGCGGGCCATCGCGGCCAGGGCCGTCTCCTGGCTCGCCTGCGGGGGGACGACGAGCAGGCTGAAGTGATCGCGGTCGCCCCGCGTGATGATCACGGTGTCGTCGCCGACCGGGTACCGGTCGATGTGCACCGACCGGCCGTCGACGACCAGGCGGGCCGGGACGTCGTCCCAGGCTTCCGTGTCCAGGCCGACGCTCAGGATGGGGCCGAGGTGTTCGGTCAACGCGCGGACCAGGCCGGGAAGTTCGGCGCTGATGTCCCGTGAATGTGGCCACCACGCGCCGTCGAGCGCACCTTCGCGTGACTGGGTGGTCTCCAGGCGCAACAGGACCGTCCCCGGCTTCGCGGCATGCCGGAACCGGTCCGGCAGAAGCCCGTAGTGCGAAGCACCGGTTTCGTCCGACATGGCTCGCCACCTGTCCGCGGGCGCGGGCCGAGCCCGCTGAGCGAGGGCCGACCCTCAGGGCGCGGCGGCTCGGGCCGCCCCGATATCCCCACGGTACTCCGCCCGCGCCGGGCCGATCCGACCGCTCAGGAGCGCCGCGGCGGGGTGCGGGTGTCTCAGCGCCACTCGATCAGGAACAGGGTCGCGTCGTCACTCGTACGACCGCCCCGCTTCTCCTTCAGGGCGTGGGAGAGAGCGCGCACCCCGGCCCGCACCCCGGCCTGCGAGCGCTCGACGCGGTTGACCGTGTACCGCAGTGCGGAAGTCATGGCGAACCTCCTCACCACCGAGCGTTCGGGCCCCTCCCGCCCCCCGGCGGGTGGCCCGACACTCCCATCGCATCAACAGTGCAGGCGGTCGCCGCAGGCCCCCGCCAATGGGACTCCCGCCAGCCCTTGACACCGCGCAACTCACGTTTTACGAGTGAGGAAGAGGGGGTTGGCCCGGGAATCCGCTCGTGCGGGAGGAGGCGCCGCGATGGCTCGCTCCGTCGGTATCGATCTGGGCACCACGAACTCCGTCGTCTGTGTCCTGGAGGGCGGCGAGCCCACCGTCATCCCCAACGCGGAAGGGGCGCGCACCACCCCGTCAGTCGTGGCGTTCGCCAAGGGTGGCGACGTGCTGGTCGGCGAAGTCGCCAAACGCCAGGCCGTCACGAACGTGGACCGCACCGCCCGCTCCGTCAAACGCCACGTGGGCGACCCGCACTGGCGCTTCCCCGACACCGGCGACGTCGAGGGAAAGCGGTACACCGCGCAGGAGATCTCCGCCCGTGTACTGCAGAAGCTCAAGCGCGACGCCGAGGCATACCTCGGCGAAGACGTCACCGACGCCGTCGTCACCGTCCCCGCCTACTTCAACGACTCCCAGCGCACCGCCACCAAGGAAGCCGGGGAGATCGCCGGCCTGAAGGTGCTGCGCATCGTCAACGAGCCGACCGCCGCGGCCCTCGCGTACGGGCTGGACAAGGAGAGTGACCAGACGATCCTGGTCTTCGACCTCGGCGGCGGCACCTTCGACGTCTCCCTGCTGGAGATCGGCGAGGGCGTGGTGGAGGTGAAAGCCACCAACGGCGACACCCACCTCGGCGGCGACGACTGGGACCAGAAGATCGTCGACCACCTCGTCCAGCAGTTCAAGAACGGCTACGGCATCGACCTGTCGAAGGACAAGATGGCCGCGCAGCGGCTGCGCGAGGCCGCCGAGAAGGCCAAGATCGAGCTGTCTCGACGAGCGAGACGACGATCAACCTGCCGTACATCACGGCCTCCGCCGAGGGCCCGCTGCACCTGGAGGAGAAGCTCACCCGCGCCCAGTTCCAGCAGCTCACCGCCGACCTGCTGGAACGCTGCAAGACCCCGTTCCACCAGGCGGTGAACGACGCCGGGATCAAGGTGTCCGGCATCGACCACGTCATCCTCGTCGGCGGCTCGACCCGTATGCCGGCCGTCACCGGCCTGGTGAAGGAGCTGACCGGCAAGGACCCGCACAAGGGCGTCAATCCGGACGAGGTCGTCGCCATCGGCGCCTCCCTGCAGGCCGGTGTCCTCAAGGGCGAGGTCAAGGACGTCCTGCTGCTGGACGTCACTCCGCTGTCCCTCGGCATCGAGACCAAGGGCGGCATCATGACCAGGCTGATCGAGCGCAACACCACGATCCCCACCCGGCGCTCCGAGATCTTCACCACGGCCGAGGACAACCAGCCGTCCGTGCAGATCCAGGTCTACCAGGGCGAGCGCGAGATCGCCGCGTACAACAAGAAGCTCGGCATGTTCGAGCTGACCGGCCTGCCGCCGGCGCCGCGCGGCCTGCCGCAGATCGAGGTCACCTTCGACATCGACGCCAACGGCATCATGCACGTCGCGGCCAAGGACCTCGGCACCGGACGGGAACAGAGGATGACCGTCACCGGCGGCTCCTCCCTGCCCAAGCAGGACATCGAGCGCATGATGCGCGAGGCCGAGCAGCACGCCGAGGAGGACCGTCGCCGCAAGGAGGCCGCCGAGACCCGCAACCAGGCCGAACACCTCGTCTACTCCACCGAGAAACTCCTCGAGGACAACCCGGACAAGATCCCGTCAGACGTCACGTCCGAGGTGAACGAGGCCCTGGCGGACCTGAAGGCCAAGCTCAAGGGCGAGGACAGCCCGGCCGTCCGCACCTCGATGGAGCGCGCGGCCACCGTCGCACAGAAGATCGGCACCGCCCTCTACGCCCAGGCCGGCGGCCCGCAAGCCTCGGCCGGCACCGGCCCGACGCAGAGCGGCGATGAGGAAGAGGTCGTCGATGCGGAGATCGTCGACGACCAGACCCCGAAAGGAGAAACCGGATGAGCCGGCCCGCCGATCCGGGCCCGGGACGACCGCCCCGGGGGCGTCATCCGTGACAGCGGCCACCCTCCAGTCACGACAACCCGCCCCGCCCGTCCGGCGCCCGCCCCACCTGCTCACCGCGACGTACCCGCGCGAAAACAGACCTGACCGAGCCCTACTGGGAAGCGGGCTCGCCCCAGTCGATGCGTTCCACAGCGTGCGGCGGGAACGACACCCGGGATCCGTCCTTCTGAGTAACGTGCACCCATCCGTGCTCGTCGATACGGACAATTCCCTCGACCGACTCGCCGAGCGCAACGCCGGGGCTGACGTATCCCGCCCCATGGGCGAGATGCACTGTTCCGGGGTTCGCCTCAAGGCCTGCCATGACCTGATTGTCCAGGTTTGCGCCCGGGTCCACCATCGGAGCCCTGTCATGCCCGCCCAAGGGGCCTGGTGTCCACCTCCGTGCCCTGGTCGGCCCGGGGCCGACTATCCGTTGCGCCCGCCCTTGCCGAGGGTCGGCTTTTCCGGGGCGGACGAGGAACCGTCCCGGTGGCCCGACGAAGCGGATGTGCCGCTGTGCGCGGTCGGACGCGTCGGGCTGCTCGGTGCCGCCGCTGTCCTACACGTGGAACGGGACGGTCGTGACGACGACCTTCGGCAGGGGGCGCAGCGCTCTCCGTAGCCTGGCCGCGAGCCGGTTGTGCAGGAGACGGTGGCGCCGGTGCCGTACGACGATCTCCGGGAGGATGACGGTCAGGGTGAGGTCCGGGCGCTGGTGGTGCAGCGATTCGATGTAGTTGACCAGTGGTGCGACGAT
Source organism: Kitasatospora sp. NPDC001132 (assembly GCF_053598415.1). Classification (NCBI taxonomy): domain Bacteria; kingdom Bacillati; phylum Actinomycetota; class Actinomycetes; order Kitasatosporales; family Streptomycetaceae; genus Kitasatospora; species Kitasatospora sp. NPDC001132. The sequence continues at coordinate 179,473 of NZ_JBSFKF010000008.1, forward strand.
CGCGCGGTAGGGGGAGAGGAGGATCTTCAGCGGCAGGTGGTCGCCCCACTGGTTCCAGTACGCGCGGAAGCGTTGTGCCTCGTCCGCGCTGGGGCTGATGTGGAGCGCGAGGACGGGTTGCTGGAGCGAGGCGGCGTAGGCCAGCGTTCGCATGCCGGCCAGGTTCAGTGAGGCGATCGGCACGATCGACAGGGGGTGGATCTCCTCGGGAGTCTCCTCGCTCTCCGCTTCGGCCGTGGTCTCGGACGGCGCCCCGGGCGCGGCGCCCGGTGTCCGTGCGGTGGCTCGTGTCGCGCCGTCCCCCGAACTCGGAGGTGTGATGGTGCGGCTGGGGACTTCGACGGCATGGGGATGCAGGGCGATCGCCGCGCCGACCGTGTCGTAGTGGTGCCGGATTCGTGTCGTCACCAGGAGGAACAGTCCCACCGTGAGCACGGCGAACCAGGCGCCCTCGGTGAACTTCGTGATGCCGGCGGTGACGAAGACGATCGCCGAGAGCAGGGCGCCGGTGGCGTTGAAGGCCAGGCTCTTGCGCCAGTGGCGGTCGCGCAGGCGCCACCAGTGCACGACCATGCCTGTCTGTGACAGTGTGAAGGCGAGGAAGACGCCGACGGCATAGAGCGGGATCAGGGGGCCGGTCTTGCCGCCGAACGCCGTGTAGATCGCCGCCGCCGCGACGGAGAGCAGGATGATCCCGTTGCTGAAGGCCAGGCGGTCGCCCAGCCGCAGGAAGATCCGCGGTGCCTGGCTGTCGCGGGCCAGCAGGTACAGGACGCGGGGGAAGTCGTTGTAGGCGGTGTTGGCGGCGAGGAGCAGGATCGCCGCGGTGGCGGCCTGAGTGAAGACGTAGAAGAAACCCGAGCCGAAGGTGCGATGGGCGAGCTGTGAGAGCACCGTCTCGTTAGCGCGGGGCACGACGCCGTCGAGGTGGACCAGAGCGATGGTGCCCGCGAACAGTGCGACGAGCAGACCGATCATCCAGGTCAGTGTCGTGCGGGCGTTGCGCCACTCGGTCGGCTGGAAGGCGGGCACCGCGTTGGAGATCGCCTCGATGCCTGTCATCGCCGTCGAGCCGGAGGCGAAGGCACGCAGGACCAGGAGCAGGCTGATGCCTTCGGTCGCGGTCGGCTGTGGTGTCGCCGTCGGGTGGAAACCGTGGCCGGCCGCATCGGACAGACCCACGGCGACGAGTGTGAGGACCGTGAGGACGAAGGCGTACGTCGGTGCGGCGAACAGCGCACCCGCCTGCCGCACACCGCGCAGGTTGCCGGCGAGCAGCACAGCGATCACGGCGACGCCGATCGGCACGATGTCGGGTTCGAGCGAGGGGATCGCCGAGGTGACCGCCGCCATCCCGGAGGCGATCGAGACCGCGACCGTGAGGATGTAGTCGGTCACCAGTCCGGCGGCGGCCACCAGCCCGGGAACGCGGCCCAGGTTGGCGGTGGCGACGATGTACGAACCACCGCCGTGCGGATAGGCGCGGATCGTCTGACGGTAGGACACCCCGACCGCGAGCATCAGGAACACGATCGTCACGGCGACCGGCACCGAGTACCGCAACCCGGCGCCACCAGCGAGGACGAGGACGGCCAGCATCGCCTCAGGTCCGTACGCGACCGAGGAGAGCGCGTCGGCGGAGAGCACCGGCAACGCCACCAGCTTGCGCATCCGCTCATGCGCGATCGCGGTGCTCCTCAGCGGAGCCCCGAGCACCACGTGCCGGACCCTGGAACCGACCCGGCCGAGCCGGGAAGTCCGTGTGTCCTCGCTGGTCGCCTCAACCGCCGGTGGTCGTCCGCCAACCGCGGCGACCCGCACGAAACGACCGAAGCGGACCGGCACGATCTCCGAAGGAGCGGGATACCGACCGAGATCCGGATCCACCGGCAGCGCACGTCGCCATGCCTGCGGATCCCCGGCAACCCGACCCCACTCAAGCCCCACCCGGCGCAACACCCCGAGCTGCTCCGCATCGAGCGCCGACAGCAGGGCGTCGGGGCTCGACGCGCCGCCTTCCCGGGCACCGCCATCGTCCGGACTTGTACTCGACACAGCACACAGTGTTACGCATGGCGTCCCCTGCCCGGGGCAAGGCACACGCCGGGCCGCCGCATGCTCGGCACGGCGGGCGGCGTCGAGCACGTCGTGGCCTCGCCATTCCCGGATGTCACCTGCTTCGAACACCAGCGACCTCCGAGGTCTGTGGGCGTCTCCCATTCCCTATCGGGGGCGTGCGCGCTGCACTCGCCCGGTGCACCGACCGGGCGACTCGGTGCGATCACCGGCCGCGCGGCGGTGCTGGTGGAAGTGCCCCGGTCGCGGGCGGCCTGTCCAGCCCCTACGGTCGTGTTCTGGCACGGGCTCGTCGGAGTGGGAGGCCAGGATGCGGTACTACCGGTGGATACTCGAGACCCAGGACGACGACGGCCGCTGGTCCCAGCAGGACGGCGCTCCCATGCCGAACCCCCTGGAGTACGACGGGCCGCCGCAGCAGGCGGCGAATCACCTTCGGGACGTGTTCGTCCGCACCCTCTCCAGCCCAGCTCCCGGCCCCCGGGCGATCAGGGTCCGAGCCTGGGAGGGGCGACACTCGGTCGGCGAGCCTCAGGCCGAAACCGAGTGGTCACGCGAGTAGCGGGACCAGCCGCGGCCAGAGGGACCGGCGCGGCGCGCCGCATCACCGGTGCCTGGGCCGGACGTCCCTCCGTGCGGTGCGGCTCCGATCATCGACTGCGAGGCTGCCGAGGAGCAAGGCATGATCTGGGCGCGCGGCGGCGCATGCCCGGGCGATGTCCGCGCTCTGCCTGCATGATCCGTGGTGCCGACGGGTGCGGGAGCCGACGGGGGGAAGTCGGAGTCGGGCCCGGCGGCGAACGGAATGATTTCGTCCTCTGCCGATCGTTGTCACCCGTCGGCCCGTAGGTCTGCGGTCGGCACACCTGCGGCTGTCAGGAGGTCGGAGCCGGTGCGGGTGTTGGCCGGGTCGGACGCCGCCGTCATCAGCCACTCGGCGGCGGAGGCCTCGGCCTCGGGGGGAATCACCAGGAGCTCCAGGCGCAGAGGGATGAAGGAGCACACCATCACCTCGTCCGCGTCCTGCTCCTGTTCGAACCACCCGACGTGGATGACGTGGCCTGCGACCGGGACGCGTCGGGGGATGACCGGCCAGTGCGTCGGATTCACGGTGACACGGGTGATCTTCCCCCACGTGGGGTCCAGTGCTGCCGCCAGCGGGGGCAGCTCGCGCAGGAGGTCGTGCGAGCGCGGCCACCAGGCCCCGTCCAGCCGGCCCCGGGTGGCGCCCTCGGGTGTCAGGGAGATGCGGACCGGGGGTTCTGGCTCTGGTGGCCGGGCGGCGGTGGGATCGGAGGTCGCGGCCATGTCGAACACCCGCCTCGGGCTCGTTGTGGAGGGCCTGGTGCTGCCGCCACGGCACCGCAGTAATCCGCAGGCCGTGGACGGTGAGTTCTTCCACCGTACAGTCCGGCCACAGCCCTGACCTCCGGGGCGAGCAGGGGCCGGTCGGTGGGTCGCCGTCGGTCGACCTTCGTCTCCCGTGAAGGCCGGATCGGCGCGCCGACGGGAGTTGCCGGCAACGTCCGAACAACGCATGTACGCACGGGCGCAGCGTGTGCGCGCTGTCCCGCCGGGCGGGGCTGCGGCCGGTCTCACTGAGGGGCCGCCTACCGTTCTGGTATGGCGAGGTGATCGGCGGTGCCGCCGCGCCACTCGACCAGGAAGAGGCTGGCGTCATCGGTTGTGGTCCCACCTCTCTCCCGCATCAGGGTGTGGGAGAGGTCCCGTACCATCTCCTGCACCCCGCCACTGGCGGGCCCGACGCGCTCGATGACGGCGATCAGGCGTTCCTCGCCGAACTGCTCTCCTCCGGTCTGGTGTTCCTCGACGAGGCCGTCGGTGTAGAACAGCACCCGGTCGCCGCGCCGGAGCTTCCGCTCGCTGATCTGTGGTGTGTCACCGCCGAAGCCGACCGGCAGGGTTCCGGGGCTGTCCAGGGCCTGGATGACCCGGTGGTCGCGGATCAGCAGGGGGGCTGGGTGGCCGGCGTTGACCCATTGCAGGTGGCCTGTTCCGATGTCGAGTCGCATCATCTGCGCTGTGACGAAGTGGTCTGGGCCGAATTGCTGGTCGATGGCGGCGTCCATGAACGCGTACAGTTCGGCGAGCCCGACGCCGGCGCGCCTGGCATGCCGGTAGGCGCCCACGGCGACGGTCGCCAGGACGGCGGCGTTCAAGCCGTGGCCCATCGCGTCGATCATGGCCAGATGCAGGATGTCGTCGTTGAGGGCGTAGTCCAGGCTGTCGCCGGCGATGTTGTAGGCGGGCTCCAGGATCCCGGCGACTGCGACCTGCGGGGTGTTCATCGCCAGCGGGGGCAGCAGCGACCACTGGATCTCCGCCGCCACGCTCATCGGCTCGCGACGCCGCGCCTGGAAGAACTGGTCCGTGTAGCCGTTCTTGGTGACCAGCATGTCGGCGACCAGTCCGGCGAGACGGCGTAGCAACCGGCGGTCATTGTCATCGACGCTGTCGAGGGTGACGGCGAGCACCCCGACCTCGTCGCTGCCGTCGAGGAGCGGCAGGAACATTCGTATGCCGTCAGCCTGCGGGTGCTCGGCAGGGGTGGCACGGAGGAAGACCTCGCCGGCCCGGGAAGCGTCAATGGGCACCGGATCCCCAACGGCGAGGCCCCTGCCGGGGAGCGGCACGAGCATGAGTTGGCCGTAGTCCTGGAGAAGGATCGAGACGTCCCGGCCACCGATCGTGCGCACCTCTTCGGCCACCAGCGGAGCGATGAGCTGGGGCGGTACCTCGTGAGCCCGGTCCAGCATATGCCCCAGCAGCCGCTCACCGAATCCTTCCGACCGGTCCACCGCAGCCGTGCGGCTCTCCCGCGCGAATTCCGCCATGGGCACCTCGGTTTCCCCGCAGCAGTCCTCTTCCTCGGCCGGCTTCCTCGCCTTGCCTCTACGTGGATCGGCGCACGCCTCACCGGAATTTCCCTTGTCCCAGCATGGCACTGGACCTCACCCTGCGACACCTCAGCCAGGATGGATCTTGTCGCCGTGGGTACGGCGCAAGGTGTCTCTCGGATGACTTTTCGGTCGAACGTTACGCATGGGAATCTTCAAAATAATAATTTATGTGCACGGCGGGCTCGAATTCTCGCAGTGCGGAGTACACTGGAAAGTGCCGGGAGAAGTTACCGGTAGGGCGATCGCGAGGAGGCGAATATGCAGATCAGTGAGGCAGGATCCCTGATTCTGCGACTCGTGATCGCAAAAATGTCCGCCCTTTCGGCGGGAATATCATAGGGCGATGGGCGTCAGGGGGGCGCGGATTCAGATCCTGTTGTCCCGGTCGGCGTTGCGTACGCAGGCCGGAAGGCCGTCCCCGCAGAGATGCGGGGACGGCCTTTTCTGGGGGCGGCGCTGTGTGCCGGGCCATCGCTGATGCCGGGCGGTGGTGAAGTAGGTGGCGGAGGCTGGTGCAGCGGGGGCGGAGCGCCCGGCGCGGAGGGTGCGGTGCCGTAGAAGATTCGCCTGCTAGCCCTCGAGTGGGCTATTTGGATTCGGCGTCTTGAGGCGGGCGGTAACCTGCGGATTGGCGTGTTCTTGGCCGCAGCTTCCCATCTGCTGTCTGTTGGTGAGCGGTGCAGGATCGTTTGATCCGGAGTCGACAGCCGCAGCCGCGCCGTGACGAGGAACGACATGAGGGCCCCTGGAGAGAGCGGAACAAGTCTTACCATCAGAGGGTGAGGCAAATCACTTTCGAACTCCCGCTCGCGCGCTGCCTCTCACGCGCCTCTCACGGACTGGATGTCATGAGGTGGTATCAGGCGTCATGCGGGGTGGACGAGATAGGCCCTGACCTGCGAGATCCGGACTGGTGAGCACCTGTCGGACACTCTTTCGACCGCTGGGGGTCAAGGGGTCGCAGGTTCAAATCCTGTCGTCCCGACCGCGAGTTTTCGCAGGTCGGAGGCCGTTTCCACTGAGAAGTGGGAACGGCCTTTTCCGTGTCCTCCAGGGCTTGTGAGTGCATTGTGAGATCCGAGGCGCTTGGTCGTGTCGACTGGTTGAGCTGATTGCCAGTCAGGCTGCCTTCCGCAGGTTGTTCTCCGTGATGGTGAGCTGGTTGTGGGCGCGCGGGATGTGTGTGCTGGGCGTGATCGCTCCGGGTGGCGTGTCGAGGGTGGCGGCGGTGAGGGCTTCGTCGATGGCGTTGACGGCTCGGCGGGCGGCATCGGCGGTGAGGTGGCTGTAGATGTTCGCCGTCGTGGAGAGGGTGGAGTGCCGCAGGGTCTTGGAGACGATGGGGAGGGGGACGCCGCTGGTGATGGAGATGGTGGCGGCGAGGTGGCGCAGGTCGTGGATGGTGGTGCGGGGGAGGCCGAACTCGCGGCTGAGGTAGTGGAAGTGGTTGAGGACGTATTCGGGGTGGAGGGGTTGTCCGTCGGGGCGGTGGAAGACGTAACCGCCGTGGTTCGCGCGAGCGATGGACGGGCCCTTGTCGCCGGCGCGGTTGCGTAGGGCTGTGGCGACGCGTGGTGAGACGGCGACCCAGCCCTTGCTGCTGCGGGTCTTGGGCGCGGTGAGGACGATCTTGTTGTTGATGGCCGAGAGCGTGTAGCGGATGTAGATGACGCGTTGGGGGAGGTGGACGTCCGTCCAGTGGAGGCCGAGGGCTTCGCCTTTGCGGATGCCGGTGCCGATGAGGACTTCGATAAGGTCGGCGAAGGCCGGGTCTGTGGCGCGGCAGCGGTGGAGGAAGCGGGCGGCGTCCGGCACGGTCCAGATCTGTCGTTCGGCTGCGGCGGGGCGGGGGATGACGGTGGGCCGTGCCGGGTTGTAGGGGAGCCGGTGGCGGCGGACTGCTTCGCCGAGGGCACTGGAGAGCGTGGCGAGAATGTGGTGGACGGTCACCCTGCCGCGTCCGTCGGCGAGTTGGGGGTGGGTGAAAGCGGCGATGTGGGAGTACTGGAGGTCGTCGAGTCTCACTTGCCCCAAGGCCGGGATGAGGTCTGGGGTGACGTAGTCGCGGTAGCGGACGTAGGTGGTGGGCTTGAGGGTGAGCTTCTTGTCCTTGAGCCAGGCAGTGAGGTACTCGGCGACGGTCTGGTTGGGGTCGGCGGTGAAGCCGGCGGCCTTGCTTTCGATCAGCCGCCGCCGCAGGGCGGCACGGGCCTCGTCGGCGGTGGGGTAGCCGCCGCGGCGGATGATGGTGCGGTGCTTGGTGGGGGAGGGCAGGTCGAGGGCGAAGGTCCAGGTGCCGTGATCGGGGTCGGTGGCGAGCTTGGGGCAGTGGGCTCCGAGTTGCTTGCCGTTCTGGTCGCGGCAGCCGCACCGGCGGTAGACGTGCCCGCCGTGGGCTGCGGAGCGCATGGTGATCGCTTCGGTTCTTCTTGAGATATAAATTGTCATGTACACGATCTCTCTCTTTCGTGCGAAAGTCGAGAGTGCGGGATCACTTAGCGCTCACGGAGAGGTGAAAATGGTCTCTGACCTGCGCGGATTCCTTGTTGTGGCGCCAAGTGCGCTCCGTCGCCACGTTCGGCCTCGCGGTGTCGGTTGCATGGGGCAGGCGGGTGTCGTGAGCTACGCGGTCACCGTGGACACCAGCCGACCCGACGGCACCCCCGAACTCGACGAGCTGCAGCCGCGGGCGTCGTCCATCTCCTGCGCGAGGCCTTTGACGCGATCGAGGCCGTCGAGGGGGAGGAACCGTACGACGTAGGGCGTGCCGGTGGTGAGCTGTTCGCGGACCGCGTCGCTGTCGGCGTCGCGCCAGGGGGTCCACTGGCCGTAGTAGCCGCTGGGGGCCTTCTTGGCGAGCTGGTCGGCGCGCAGGGCCTCATGCTCGTCCCGGGTGGCGAAGCACGGGTAGGCCAGGCCTTGGCGCATGAGTTCGCGGACGTGTCCGGTAGATACGGGCGCGCTTGGACTGGGTGTAGGGGCCGTAGCGGCCGGTGGTGTCGGTCTCGTCGGAGGTGACGCGGAAGTGATGGAAGGCGCGGTCGAAGCGTTGGACGGCGCCGTCGACTTCGCGGGCCTGGTCGGTGTCCTCGATGCGGACGAAGTAGATGCCGCCGCCCTGGTGGGCGACGGCCGCGTCGATCGCGGCGGCGTGGATACCGCCGATGTGGGCGCGACCTGCCCGCTGGGGCCGAAGCTCGGCCCCAGCGGGCAGGTCGCGCGGCGGGTACTGCTGTCGCCAGAAGGCCGGCGCGACCACGTGGCGGCCGGCGGCGCCAGCGCGTGGGTCACGCCGGAGAAGCCCGAGGCGTCGGAGAAGCCTCGTGCATGAGTACGACGGTGGGCCTCGTGGCTTGGGACATCGTCGTGCTCCTCCGTGGTCGGGAATCGGTGGACGGGTGCGTCTCCCGTCGCGCGTGTGCTGCCCGGCAGGGTGCGTTCCCGGCAGGATCGTCGCCTGTCGGGAACGCATCGGGCTGGTGTCAGCGGGCGGTGGCCCGGGCAGCGTGTTCGATCAGGTTGGTGACTGCTCCGGGGTTGGTGAGCATGATCAGGTGGGGGCCGTTGACCTCGACGGTGTGCGCGTGGGCCCGAGTGGCCATGAACTCTTCGAGGGCCGGGGCGATGGCGTGGTCGCCTTCGGCCACCACGTACCACGACGGGATCGTCTGCCACGCCGGCGTGCCGGAGGTCTCGGTCACCGCGTCGAGGCTCAGCGGCCGTTGCTCGGCGGCCAGCGCCTCCTCCTGGTCGAGCGGGAGTTCATTGTCCAGGAAGGCGCCGGGGTACTGGGCCGGGTCGATGGTCAGCTCCGTGCCAGTGGAGCCGTCGGCATTCGGGTAGCTCGTCGCGATGGCAGGGAGCGCGGGGATGGTCTTGCCCAGCGGTGATCCGTTGAGGCTGGCCAGCGAGTCGCCCTTGGCCGGTGCGAAGGCGGCGATGTAGACCAGGGCCTTGACGTTGGGGTCGCCCTGGACGGCGTTGGTGATCACGGCGCCGCCGTAGGAGTGGCCCACCAGGATGACCGGGCCCTTGATCTGGTCCAGGACGCTGTGGATGTACTGCGCGTCCGAGTCCAGGCCGCGCAGCGGGTTCGGCGGTGCCTTGACCGGGAAGCCAGCCGCCTCCAACCGTTCGATGACCGGGGTCCAGCCGGCGGCGTCCGCCCACGCACCGTGGACCAGCACGATGGTGGGCTTGGCTCCGTGCCAGTCCGCGATGGCCTGGGTCTGTGCCGAGACGGCGTTGGCCTGAGACGGCCTGGCCTGGGCACTGGACGTGACCGCGACCGTCGACAGCCCGGTGGTCGCGACCGCCGCCGCGACCAGGCCGGCGATCCGTGCGTTGGGTTTCATCGCCGTTTCTCTCCCGCTTCGGTAGGGGTTGGGTAGTGCGATTGCGGCATCGGTTCCGCCCGGGGCCGGCGCCCACGGCAGCCGGTCGCTCCGGGGGATCGACGGGACGGGCCGGCCATGCGTGGGGCGCGCAGGCCGGCCCGTCCGTGGCCCTATCGGGTGGCCAGGTATCCCCCGTCGACCGGAAGGGTCACGCCGTGGATGTGCGAGGCCTGGCTGCTGGCCAGGAACACGACCACGTCGGCGACCTCGTCGGAGGTGCCCGGTCGGCCGGCCGGGGTGGCGGCCGTGTATCCGCGCAGCGCGTGGTGGGACGCGGCGTTCTCCTCGGTCATCGTCGGGCCGGGCGCCACCGCGTTGACCCGGATGCCTTTGGGTGCCAACTCCGCGGCCCACGAGGCGGTCAGCGAGTGGAGCGCCGCCTTGGTCGCCCCGTACAGTGCCGCGACGGACATGCCGATCGCGCCGTTGATCGACCCGACGTTGACCACCGCGCCGCCGCCGGCCTCGATCATGGCCGGGACCAGGGCCGCGGTCAGCAGGGCCGGCGCCTTGATGTTCACCGCCAGGGCCAGGTCCGCCAGTTGCTCGTCCACCTCGGTGAGCGACTGCGCGGGGATGAGCAGCGCCGCGTTGTTGACCAGCACGTCGATCGGTCCACCCGCCGCCTCGACCGCGGCCTGTGCCAGGTATGTGGCCGCCCGGGCTCCTTCGGCCAGGTTGGCGCGTACGAAGTGTGCCGTGCCGCCCGCCGAGCGGATCTCGTCGACCACCTTGTCACCGGTGTCCTTGTTGCGGCCGGAGACGAGCACGGTGGCGCCCTCGCGGGCCAGGGCCGTGGCGATCGACCGGCCGATGCCGGAGGTTGAGCCGGTGACCAGGGCACGGCGGCCGACCAGACGCTGCGCGGAGTTGGGCAGAGCGCTCACGATGCAAGCCTTTCAGGGGTGTTGTGCGCGGGAGGGAGGGCGTTCCGGCGGGGCGGGCGGATCAGCAGGACCACCCTGAGCAGCAGCTCGAACGTCAGAATCGTGTACACCGAGATGCGCTCGGGCACTCCTCCGTAGGAGTTGTAGAGCGGCCGGTCGGCCTGCAGGAGCACGAATGCGGCCAGTCCGAGGATCCCGAGCGCGGCGCCGGCTGCGCGAAGCCACCGGGGGGCGCCCATGGCTGCGCCGCGTGTGCCGACCAGGAACGGGATCATGTTCCCGGCGATGATGGCGGCGGTCGCGCCGATGCTGTGGACCACGATCACGCCGTTGTGCAGAGCGGCGGAGGACTCGTGGAAGAAGCCGAGGAGGATCACGCCCACGCCGTGGGCGATCGCCAGTCCGAGCAGCATGCGTGTGGATCGTCCCGGGTTCACGGCGCTGAGCAGCAGCACACTGGCTGCGATGAACAGTGCTCCCTGGGCGATGAATGCGGCGTCCATCACCAGGTGCAGCGGCGAGTCGACGATCCTGCCCTGGAAGACGTCCCCGGGGACCGGGTTGCCCAGGTCGCTGATGAAGTCGACGGCGTAGTCGTACGAGGAGTTGTGCCAGGCCGCGGCGGCGACGTGTTCCAGCACGGCGTACTGCACAGCGGCGAGCGTGAAGAGTGCTCCTGCGCCGCGTGTGCGGGCTGCGGGGTTTTGGACTTTCACGTCCATAAGGCTGGCACGCAAAATTTGGACTATCAAGTCCAGAAAACTAGGCTTGCTCCATGCCTACGCGTAAGGGAGAAGCGACCAAGGCCCGCATCGTCGAGGCCGCGGCGGACCTGCTGATCGCCGCGAACGACATCAACCTCGACGAGGTCATGCGGCTGACCCGCACCAGCAAGGGACAGGTGTTCCACTACTTCCCCGGCGGGAAGGAGGAACTGCGTCGCGCGGCCGCCGAACGCCACCTCGCACGACTTGCCCAGGCCGATGCACCCGCGGTGCCGTTGGCCACGTGGCAGGACTGGGAGTCCTGGATCGAGCAGATTCTGCGGCTGCACGAGCAGCAGGGGCGCGACGACGCCTGCGAGGTCGCGGCCCTGGCGGGCCGGGCGCTGGACACCGACCGGATCACCCGGGACCTGGCAGGCCGGATGTACGAACAATGGGCTGCCGAGCTGGTGGATCAGCTCGCCGCCATGCAGGCAAGCGGTCTGCTGCGCGAAGGCGCCCCCGTCACCGAGCTAGCCTCCGCGATGCTCGCCGCACTCCAAGGCGGTGCGGTCATCGACAAGGCGACTGGATCCCATCAACACCTCGCTCGCGCAATGCGGCAGACTCTCGTCCTGCTCCGCTCCTACGCTGCATAGCGGTTTCTCTGTGCCCTGCCGATCCGGCGTGGTCATGGGACATATCTGCGCAACCTTGACCCGCGTGGACCGCGCTGTGGCTGCCGTCACACACACGTGACGGCGGCGCATTCCTGGGTCGGCCAGGATACGACGGGCAGGTGAGGGTCAGGGCGTACGGGGCAAGCGCGGGTCATGGGGCGCAGTCCTGCCTATGGTGCGGGAGCGTGCGGAGGCTGGTTCCGCACATCGTCATCCGCCGCAGCAATCTGCGAAATGCCGGGATCTCTATCGCTGACCAGGTGGGGCCCGAAGCCCCGTGCGGGCGGGGCGCCGAGTTGGGCGAAGACTGTTCGGGCCGACCCGCTGCTGACTGCTGCCGAGCCGGCCTCCTCGGCCCCCAGCGCGGCGCTATGTTCTCGGCGCCGTGGGGCGCATGCCTTCGAGCAGGGTGGCGAGGTAACGGTGGGCGGTTTCGGCCCTGTCAGCGGGAGTGCCGCCGTGGACACCCACGGCGTGGGCGATGCCGCACATGAGCGGGACCAGGTCGTCGGCGGTGAGGTCGGGGCGGACGGCCCCGGCTTCACGGGCGCGGTCGAGAAGTGTGGTGCCGGCCAGCGTGAGTGACTCTTTGAGTTCCGTGGTGCGCGGCAGGGCGTCCGCAGCCGCAGCGGCCACGGGAGGCAGGGCGGCGTCGGTGAGCTGCGCTTCGACGACACGGGCGAGGAAGCTCTCTAGCGCCCGCCAGGGGTCGGTGTCGGCCAACGCCTGTTCGCCGTAGGTGGCGAGGGCTTCCAGGCAGGGGGTGGCGACGGTCTCCAGCAGCGCCTCGGGGGTGGGGAAGTGCCGGTAGACCGTGGCGACCCCGAGGCCTGCTCGGCGTGCGACGTCGTTGAGCTGCAGTGCGGCGCCCTGGTCGACCAGGGCGCGGGCGATGGCGACGATCCGTTCCCAGTTGCGGGCGGCGTCCTTGCGCAGCGGTGTGGTCGTCACGGGGGAGGTATCCAGATTGCTCGTCCTGATTCACGGGCTCGTCAAGTGATCATATGCGGGCGCTCCCGGGCGGCTGGTCTCAGGGTGGTGGGGGGGGGGGGGGGCGCCCCCCCCCCCCCCCGCCCCCGGGGGGGGGGGGGGGGGGGGTGGGGGGGGGGGCCCCCCCCGGGGCGGGGGGGGGGGCGCCCCCCCCGGCCGGGCGGCCGGCCTGTGCCG
>NZ_JBSFKF010000008.1:192314-301562 GCF_053598415.1 Kitasatospora sp. NPDC001132
GCCCGCGGGGGGTCTCTAACCAGTTCTGCACATCTTTATCCGGGCACCACATTTTTTTTTTGGGGGGGGGGGGGGGGGGGGGGTGGGCGGGGGGGGGGGGGCGCCCCCCCCCCCCCCCACCACCAGGGAGTCAGCGTGCGTGGGTCTGGCTGATCAGGCGCACGGCCTCGGCGATGCGAGGGTCGGCGCCCGCACGGAGCGGGGCGACCGGGTGTGCCCGGGGGCCGATCACCAGACCGGTCCGGCCGGTCAGCGCGGGGTTGGTGGCGGCGGTGATCGAGGGCATGGCCGCGGTGGATGCCGGACCGGAGGTGGAACGTTCGAAGCGGCGGCGCACCAGCGGCCACAGCAGCCGCAGTGGCGGGGAGACGATCTTCGGGTCGGTCAGAGTGCCATTGGTCATGTCGGTCGCGGCGCCTCCGGGGTCGGCGGCGAAGACCGACACCCCCGTTCCCTCCAGCCGCTTCGCCAGGTCGAGCGTGTAGGCGAGGTTGGCGAGCTTGGCGCGCCCGTACCAGTGGAAGCCGTAGTAGCCGCCCGGTGGCTCGGCGGCGTCGAACACCCGCTTGGCGACGCCGACCGCGGCCGAGGTCACGTTGACGATCCGGCTCGGCGCCCCGGCGGTGAGCGTGGGCAGTAGCAGCTCGGTCAGCAGGTACGGCGACAGGTGGTTGACGACGAAGGACGCCTCGACGCCGTCGATGTACTGCCGCTCGGCGAACATCGCCCCCACGTTGTTGACCAGCACCGTCAGCGGTTGCCCCGAGGCGGCGTGCTCGGCGGCGATGGTGCGGGCCAGCGTGCGGACCTGGTCGAGCGAGGCGAGGTCGGCGCGCAGGAACCGGCCGGGGTGCGCGGGTTGCCGTGCGTTGATCCGCTCGACCGCGCTGGCTCCCCGGCCGGCGTCGCGCCCCACCACGGTGACGGCGAATCCCGCGGTGGCCAGTCCCAGTGCCGTCTCGAGGCCGATGCCCCCGGTGCCGGCCGTGACCACGGCTGTCTTCGTCATGAGCCCCTCCATGCGAATAATCGGATAGGTCATCCGGTTGAGTGGGACCATAGCACAACCGGATGACCTATCCGATTAGGGCTTCGGGTGGTCGTCGGAATCCGGCAGTCGCGGATCCGTCCAACCCGCCTGCGTCGCCCCGGCGAGGGCTTTCTGGCGCCGAGGTTCAAGCATGGACACTGCCTGCCCCCTGGCCTTCCGGCTGGGGCGCACAGCCTCGTCCGATGTGATGCTCACGAGGCGATGCCGGCTGGGGCGCGGTCCACCGGGCTCCGCCGCTACGGAAAGCCCGAACGGCGAGTTGGCCGAGCGCGGCGCCGGGTGCGCGGTCAGGGATGAGATCGTCGAGGATGGCACCCGGCGCTCGCCCTGCCGTGCGCTGGGCGCCCCTCGGCGAGGGCAGTGGATCTGACGGTGCGCACGCATGCGACGGTGACCGAGGTGGTGTTCGACGGCGACCGCGCGTTCGGCGTCGAGGCGGTGCGCGAGGGCCGCCGGGCGTGCGGGGTGTCAGTTGGCTACCCGTTCACGACCGCGATGCCGGCGGCGCTCGCCGCAAGCGCTGACGGGCCGTCGACGACCTGCGCGCCATTGGCGCCGAAGCGCACGGCCTGCAGGCGGTTGTTCGTCGCGTCGCGGACGTAGAGGACGTCGCCTCGGCCGAGCGCTTCGTCGGTCGGGTGGCCGCCGACCGTGGCGGCGATCGGGGCGGTCAGGGGCAGAGTGCCGCTGCGGACCCGGTACGTGGAGATCGTCCCCGTGGCGGCATTGGCCACGTAGGCGGTACCGGTGGTGTGCGAGACCACCAGCCAGCAGGCCGCACCGCCGCCGTCCGGCAGGTAGTCCAGCTGGCGGGCCGTGCCGGAGGCGACGGAGTACGTGGTGACCGCGCTGGCAGCCGCGTCGGAGACCACCGCGTCACCGCGGTCGTCGAAGTCGAAGCCGAACGGCACGGCGGCCGCCGAGGCGGTGGGGGAGGCAGTGGAGGTCACGCCGTGGCGGTCGACGGTGAAGGTGTCGAGGGAGTTGCTGCCCTTCTCGGTGACGACCAGGCGGGCGCCGTCGGGCGAGAACGCGACCTCGGCCGCCCCGGCCGCGCCCGCGGACAGGGCCCGGGTCGAGTCGGCCAGCGGGGTCAGCACGCCGTGGTGCAGGCGGAAGCCGGTTATCGTGCCGCTGCCGGCGTTCAGGACGTAGACCAGGTCGCCGTGAACGGTGACACTCACCGGGTGGGTGCCGCCGGAGACCACCGTGGACGGGTCGGTCAGCGCACCGTGCTCGGCGACCCGCGCAGGTTGTTCGCAGTGAATCGCAGGTCAAACTCCTAGCTGGAAAAGGGATTTCGTGATGACTGAATTGCTTCCTGCCGGGCTGCGGCGGGAGTCCGACGGGGTTGCCGAAAGAACCCCGTAATGACCGATCGTCACCGTGCGGATGCTGCGCCCGCATCCGGACCGATGGGGAGTCCGCAGGACGCTCACGGCGACGGCTCGCCGGCGGCCCGGCCTCGGGTCCTGCGCCAACCTGCGCGGGCGCGTGGGTGGTAGCGGCGTTGGCGGGGCAAGCATCTGAAGACCGCGTGGACGAGTCGTCCGGCCCGGCGGTGCCACCGTTCGTCCCGGGCACTCCAGGTGAGGCCGAGACGCTTGCGTATCACGGGGTCGTAGAGTCCTGTGGTGGTCCAGGTGAGGAGCCGGGCGCACAGCCGCCAAGCCCGGTCCCACAGCGGTCGGGGCACCCACTGCAGCGACCGTGGCTGCTCCAGGTCCCGTAGGTCGAGCACGTACCTGGCCGCCTGGGTGTCCTCCAGGACGTCGGCGCACATGTGGTCCCAGTACGTCTGGAATTCCTCCCACGACCGGGGGACCGGGCGCATGGTCAGCCCGTACAGCCGGTACCAGCCGACGTGCTCGGTGAAGAGCTGTTCCCGCTCGGTGTCGGTGACGCCACCCATGAACCTGTCGCCGAACCGGATCATGGTCATGAAGAAGACGGCGTGCGCCCAGTAGAAGGTGTCGGGGGCGAGTGCGTGGTAGCGGCGTCCGGCCTCGTCGGCCCCGCCCAGGCTGCGGTGGTAGGAGATCACGTCGGCCGCGGTGTCGGGAGCTTGCGGTCCGGCGTAGACCACGCCGAGGACCGGATAGAAGGACCGCAACACGCGCGACCAGCGCTCCTCGAAGAACTGGGAGTGCTGCACCACGGCGGCGCCGATACCCGGATGCATGTTCTGCATCGACCCCCGCCCTCCGAGATGCGCCGGCTGCCAGGGAGACCAGCTCGACCTCAGGCGGGGCAAGGCCGACTGGTACTGGCGTTGCTCCGACAGAACCTGTTCCGCCCGCAAGGGTGACCGAGCGTGGACCGTCCCAGTCCAGTTCACAACCTCCAGATCCAAGCGCGGAAGTCGCTGAACGGAAGCGCCAGCCCGTCACAGCCTTCCCGGTGCGGTCCCGGATGGGGCCGCGGCTACATCGAACCGGTCACCGCCCCGCCCGAGCCCCGGCACATCGTCGCCCAGCAACTCCTGGCCCTCAGCCTGCAAGAACACAAGATCGCCCAAGGACTCTGGAACCAGGGCTGGAACAGCCTGCCCCCGTTCGACCGGCCGGAACGGCGGATGCGGTCTCATGCCCGTGCCTGCCCGACGTCGACGTGAAAGCCATGCGCGGCCTGAAATTCCCCGAGGCCCTCCCCGAGCGGCTGGCCATGGCCACACTCGCCACCAAACTCGTGGACCTCGACTCAGCGGCGGTCGGATTGTCTCAACCAATGAGGTTCTTGCTCCGGGCGGCCTGAAACTATGACTCGGGACTATTGGGACATACGCGGACGGGCGCTGGTGTACCCGGACGTAGGGCATACCTCGCACTTCGCCATCGAACTGCCGGCGGCGTTCCACGGGGGCTGGCGAGTAAACGTTGGCCAAAGGCTTAGGGGTTCGTCGAGGGCAGGGTCGAGTGATGTGCTGTCCTCCTGAAACGTACGCAGCCGCGGTGTGCTGCACACATCGAAGAGAAGGCCGGTGAAGCCCTCCCAGGACCGTGTCGCAACGGAAAGCAACTGGTGGCCGCGGCGGGGAGTCAGTGACGCGGGCGGATGAGTCCTCGTCGGGGCTGACGTGCGAGGGTGGGCGCCTGTAGCTGCCGGCCGGGGCATCGACTGGTTCAGCTCCTTGGAGACGCTGGTCAGTGCACCAGTCGGGGGCCAATCTGGGGACCACGCGCTATTCGCCTCCGCCATTGAAAGCTTTTTGGGTGAGCGATCAGCGCGGGCCGTCTGCCGTCTGACGTGCAGTGATGGCAATGGCCGGGCGGGCTGGGGGTATTGCGCGGCTGGGCCTTTCGCCCGGGATGAGGGTGATCTCTTGATGTACGTATCGCCGCTGAGCATTGGGCGCTGACGGCCGCTTCTGTGCGTAGGATCGGTGGTACTGCTTGCGGCCCGACAGGCTTCCCGCTGAGGACATGCCTCCAACCCGCACGAATCACTCGTGGTCTGGTCTGGGGGAGTCCCTTCGTGCCCATGCTCCTGCTGAAGTTGTCGGCGCAGGATCTGCTCGCTCTGAACTCGCGTCGCCGGATGGTGCCGCATCTTGCCGAACGGTGGCGAAAGTTCCGGGAGCACGAGGCTTCGGAGACGGAGCGGTTCGCGTGGGCGGAGAGTCTGATTTGTCTGGCGAACGATTTGGTCGCCGCTGATCGTGGCAATGTGCAGATGGTCGTAGAGTGCGCCGCGACTGTCGACGAGGACATCAAGGGGAGCAGTCCCAGGCTCGTCGACGTCGTCCTGGTGGGCCGCCATCCGCGCGAGAATCGGCCGTCCGTCCAGTTGGTGGAGCTGAAGCGCTGGTCGACGGTGACCAGGGTCGAGCGGGCCATTGCGGACCAGATCTACGTGGCGGGCCTGGCGAAGCCCAAGAAGCACCCTGCGCTGCAACTGCGCGAGTACTATCTCGCGTTCACCGGCAGTCGGGGCCCCTTCGGCACGGTCGACATTGAGTGCGGCGGCTTTGCCTACCTGCACAACGCCACCGAGGACTCAGTCCGTCCACTGCTCGATGTGGACGCACCGACGGGCGCCTATGCGCAGGTGTACACCGGTGATCGTCGCCGCCAGTTGCTGACCGACTTGCAGGAACACTTCGCCGCCGACGGCGGCGGCACGGAGGCCGAGCTGCTACTGCAGGGCATCGGCGTGCGCAACGCACCGCTGCTCGACGCGATGATGTGGTCCCGGGGCACGGACACGGTCTTCACCCTGCGCGGGCGGCAGAAGGAGGTGGCTGATCAGATCCTGGAGACAGCTGCCAAGGTGCTTCCCTCCTCGAAGCAGTCCGCGCTGGTTCCGGACGAGCGACGAGTGGTTTTCCTGGTGACCGGTGGCGCAGGCACCGGCAAGAGCGCCATTGGCCTGCAGATCAAGGCGGAGCTGGAGGCCGCTGGCCGGAACGTCAACTACGCCAGCGGGAGCAGAGCCTTCAACGCGGCTATGCAGGAGCATGTCGGTGTCGGTGACCGGGAGTTCAAGGAGACCTTCACCTACTTCTTCGATTACGTCACGACGCCCGACCCGCTGCTCGATGTTCTGATCTGCGATGAAGCGCACCGACTCCGTGACCGCTCCGAGAACCGGTTCTGGCCGCCGGAGAAGCAGGGATCTCGGCCGCAGGTGGACGAACTCCTCGATGCGTCCCGGCTGACGGTGTTCTTCCTCGACGAAGGCCAGGTCGTTCGTCCGAAGGAGGTCGGTACGGTCGACCTGATCCAGAAGGCGGCTGATCGGCGCGGAGCCAGGGTGGTGCGGTACGGCCTCCGCGAGCAGTTCCGATGCGGTGGCAGTGACGCGTACGTCCGCTGGGTGCACGCGCTGCTCGGTATGTCGGATGACGAACCTGAGCACTGGACGCCGGACGGCTTGATGCATGTCGAGGTGGTGGACACGCCGGACGCGCTCAGGGACATCATCCTCGGCGAGGAGAGCGCAGGGGCATCCGCGCGTATGGTTGCCGGCTACTGCTGGCCGTGGACCGAGCCCCTGGGCCGGGAGAAGCGACTGGAGCGGGATGTCAGGATCGGTGACTGGCACGCGCCGTGGAACGCGAAGAGCGACAGCTTCTGCGCGGACGGCGTCCCGCCCGGTGTCAGGTGGGCGATGCACAAGAACGGCATCGGCCAGATCGGCTGTGTGTACACCGCACAGGGCCTCGAGTGGGACTGGTGCGGAGTGATCATGGGCGATGACATGGTGCGCCGGGACGACCAGTGGGTGTTCCGTCGAGGCAAGGAGACGGAGAAGTCCGCGCAAGGTGTGAGACGGGTGAGAGTTCCAGGATCGCTTGATCCGAAGGTCAGTGCGAGCAGCGTCGGTGACGAGGAGTTCGCCCGCCTGATTCGGCACGCCTACCACGTGCTGTTGACCCGGGCCAGCCGGGCGACGGTGCTCTATTCCACGGACGAGGAGACCCGGGCCTACCTCAAGGGCCTTGTCGGGGAGACCGAGATCCACGGATTGCGGCCGACTCGGGAGAGCTTGCCATGGCATCACGCCCGTCCGAAGCGGGGACGGAAGAGGCCCAAGAACGACCTTCGGTTGTTCTGACGGCAGGTGTGGAAAGGTGGAAGTGGCGGGCTCTCCGGGCCCGCCACTGACCTGCATCAGAAGAGCAGGTGCGCCACCGAGGTCAGCGCCGCCACCAGCATGTTGGAGGCGACTCCGACAGCGATGTCGGTGAGGATCTCGCGGATCCATCCACGACGCGCAGGCTTGTACTCGATCGAGGTCATGCGACCATCCCCAGGTAGTGATATCGGAATGGCAGGGGGCGCCCTACCGGGCAACCACGCTCACGTCAGATGTTGACCACCTGACGGGCACAACCATTCGTCAATCGCCGCCTGTTGAGGGCGCACGGAACCTAGGCCTCGTACCCTCCGGGAAGGTGCGCAGCGCAATGATGCTACCGCGTGGACGCGTTGGTGTCGGGATCAGCGAGCGGAACCTCGCAGAGCGCACGCCGCTCCTCCGCCACACCTCGCAGTGGCAGAGGCAAAGGGCTCACCGTCGGCGCGCGAAGCTGTCGCGTCAGCGCTGCCGTGGGATGGGCAGGGGGCGCATGGCGGTGCCAGATCAATGGCCTGCTCGCGGCGGAGTTCCGCGGATCCCCGCTCAAAGCGGACATCGTCGGCCAGGGAGCAAGCGCAGGCGACGAGAACGAGCTCGATGTGCGGTGAGAGGCGTGCGACATCTGAATGAGGCTCGCCCTCATCCGGGGAGTACCGGGAACGAGCACGGGACCGGAAGCGGGCGCATGTGCGTTGGTGATCCCACGACGGGCCGGCTGAGGTCGACAGCGGTCTGTGCCTGCGCTCCTTGCACCACAAGCCTTTCGACAAGCGCACCCCGCCCGCCCGCCCGCCTTGGGGAGGGGCGCCGCATACCCCGCTCACAGCGCTTCGTCGGACGCAGCGAGGCAAGCCGGCAGTACGTGCTGGCGTTGGCCGGACAGCTGGTCGTCGGTCTGCAGGCAGGGACTCCACTGGTCGCAGGCCTGCACCGGCGGTGGCACGGCGAACAGGTCTTCCGAGGCGAACCCCCGGGAGTCCGTCGGCCTGGCGCGGTGAGTGCCGATCAGCCGCGACGACCGTGCGCCACCTCGATCTGCTCCACCTGTTGGCCGGCCACCAGGTCCCGCAACTTGGCACGCGTCTCCGGGTCCGTCGAGTACACCACCGTGCCGATCATTCCACGGGTCAGCAGCACCTTGTAGGTGTTGCGGATCAGGCGGTCGACGTCGGCGTCGGTGGTGGACTTGCGGAAGACCGGATCCTTGGAAGCCGTCCGGTCGGTGATCCAGTGATCGGTGCGCCAGACGAGGTCCGGTCCGAGGATGACGCCGCTCCAGTCGTACTCGAAGCCCTGGGCGGTGTACACGCAGCCGACCTGGCCGAAGCCGGCCGGGTCGGTGGCCCACAGCGCGGCCGGCGGGGCACCGGCGATCGAGCGGTTGCCGTACACGTTCCACGGACGGGCCCAGTCACCGATGCGCACGTCGAGAGGGAGCGGGTCCCCCGGAGCCACCTTCGTGGTCCACTTCCAGCAGTATCCGGCCGACATGCGGGCGCCGTACCCCTCCGCACGGCGGGCGTCGAGGAACGCCTCCAGCTCCTGGGGACTGTCCACCACCTCCAGGGCGACCTTGCCGTCGGGCTCCCAGACAACGGGGCCGCCGGGCTCGAGGTCCAGCAGGCGCACCACCCAGTGCAGGTAGGCGTCACTACCGCCGCAGCGGAACTGGCTGTCCAGCTCGACCACCTGGCAGTCCAGGCCCTTGACGGCGGCGGCGGCCCGGATCTGTGCCACCGTGCCCATCTCACCCGGCCGCACGACCTGGTGCTCGTCCAACAGGAACACGGGCACCCGGGCGGCGTCGATCAGCTCCTCGATCTGGGGCTTGCCGGTGCGCTGGGCGGCCTGAGTGTAGCGGTTCGCCGACGTCTCCCGGATCCGGTGGGCCTCGTCGCAGATCAGCACGTCCAGCCCGTTGCGCTCGGCGGTCATGAAGCTGTTGAAGTACTTGAACAGCTCCTGCACCTGCTTCTTCCGCGCCCCGGCCATCCGGCGCATGGTGGTGGTGAAGGAGCTTGATCCGGTCGCGTGGAGGGCGGTGACACCGCGCCGGTACAGATCGCCGAGGAGGGAGAGCGCGATGACGCTCTTCCCGGTGCCGGGCCCGCCCGTGATGACGACGACCTCCTTGTGGTCGGACTGCTGCGCCTGACGGACCGCGCGCAGCACCAGCTCGTAGGCGACCCGCTGCTCGTCCAGCAGGACGAACTGCTCGCGCTCGCGGACCTCATCGGCGGCGACCGCCATCAACTGCTTGGACGGCGCCACCTTGCCCGCAAGCAACTGGTCCGCCGCCTCCGCACCAGAGACCGGCTTCAGCTTTGACTGGAGGTACTGGATGAACTCCCCGCGGCGCTCGGCAGTGAAGAGCCGGCCACGCTCGTCCTGCTGCACCTCGTAGAGGCCCTGAACGCCGAACTCCGTCGCATTGTGGAGGAAGGCCACACCGGACAGCCGCTCGGGATGCGCGGCGAGCGCGCCGTTGAAGGAGACCAGGTAGTCGCAGTAGCCGCGGACCTGCTCGATCGGGTTCAGCACCGGCCGGGCGTAGGCGTCCACCCGGCAGAGCAGCGGCTCGCCGTCCTCCGGAAGCGCACTGCTCCACTGCTTGAGCTCGACCACCACGTACGACGGTTCGCCCGTCTTCGGGTGGACGCCGGCGAGTATGACGTCCGCGCGCTTGCTGTTCAGCGGCAGCGAGTACTCGAGGAGGACCTCGACCATGCCGAGACCGGCGTCGATGAGAGCGTTGGTCAGGGCCGGAATGCTCCGCTCCCAGGAGCGCACCTCGGATGAGGTGGGCTTGTGGCCGTGCTTGTGGACGAACTGGTCGACGAGGCGCACGAACAGTGATCCGGACAAGCTCTCGGCAGCGACCGCGGACGCGGAGTCGCGGAACAGCAAGACATGCTCCCAGGCAGCACGAAGTGACTCGTGCGGGTGGGGGCATGTCCCTGGAGGGAAGCCCGGCGGGCCGCGCTGATGACAGGGCCAAACCTACAACGGGGAGTCTGAGCTCGTACCCGAACGTCCTGCGAAAAGCGCCAGCGTCCACGGGAGCGGCTTGTGCCCCGATCGGCCCGGTACAGGCGGCTTGCACGGCTGACAGCATCGGAGGGGTCGGGCTCAGGCTTTCATCGCGGGGGAGCGCGGGACCTGGCTCCAGGACGGTCGCGTCGAGCGCGACCGGATCCAGGACGGTTTCGCACCGGCCAGGCACCTCGATCCGGATCTGCGGCTGGTCAGGGTGCGGGCCGGTGCGCGGGGCGAGACACCTCAGTGGTGGGGTCTGGCCAATGGGGGCAAGCCCAACGGCATCCAGCAGGGTGTATGGCAGCCTGACGAAGCCCCGGATGGAGCCCGCGTGTTCAACAGCACGACCGCGAAGCCGGTGACGGCCAGGCACTCGGCCGTCACCGCCGACAAGCTCTCAACCCGCCCGATCCTGCAGGGCAAGCGTAAGGGTGAGCCGACCATCGACACCGACCAGAACGCCTGGCTGCGAGGCTTGTTGGAGATCGTCGTCCTTGGTTGCCATGAGGAGGCCGGCGACGATCCCCGCGCCTTCGCCCTGCTCACCCACCTCCTGCGCCAGTCCCCGGACTACACCCAGGCGACGGCCCTGCCGCTCCCTCTCCATCTGGCCGCACTTGCGCAGGAGTACGTCCTGCCGACACCGAAGTCCGGCGACGCGGCCGACGAGGAAGGCGCGGCCGGTGAGGCGTGGGTGGGATCCGGCTCATCGGCCGAGCCTGCCGCTGATCCGGATCCCGAGGATCAGCCACTGCCGGACCTGGAGGAGCCGGACGGTTCGGAGGTGGAGGGCGACAGTCATTGCCCCGGTGGCGGAGCCAGGGGCTGAAGGCCGGGGATGCGCTTGATGGCGCTATGCCGAGGGGCCCGCACCGGGCATCGTGTACCCGGTGCGGGCCCCTCGCTCCAGGCGGGTGCCGTGGGAGGAACTACAGCGGACGGATGTTCTCGGCCTGCGGGCCCTTCTGGCCCTGGGTGACGTCGAACTCGACCTTCTGGCCCTCGAGCAGCTCGCGGAAGCCGTTGGCGTTGATGTTCGAGTAGTGGGCGAAGACGTCAGCGCCGCCACCGTCCTGCTCGATGAAGCCGAAGCCCTTTTCCGAGTTGAACCACTTCACGGTGCCATTAGCCATAAAAATCTCCTTCGAGGGGCTGTCCGAAGCCCGCACAGTGCGGACTTCGAGTCGCCGCGATGAGCGCCCACCCGGGGAAATCCGGGAAAGAAAAAGGCGCCTGCGATACATCAGCAGGCGCACACAAAGTTCATGGGAACACTACTGCAACTAACTTCAGACCCTAGCAGGCCTGGGCTCGCCGCGGGTGGATATGTCACTCCCCAGATTCCGTGGAGTCTTTATCCGGGGCCGTCGGCGGTGGGACCCCAACGCTGTCAACACACCTGGCGGGCAGGCTGGTTGAGAGAGCGACCGCATCCCGTCGGCGTCGATGGGCCTCAGGCGATGGCGATCGCCCGTTGGAGTGGCGTCGGCGCCCAACGAGACATTCGGTCCGCGGAACCGGATCCGCCGGGACGAGGCGGACCCGGGGTGAGCGAGGCGACGGACTGACACTTCGGGAAGGCGGAGCCGGGGGTCGGCGGCCGGGCTGTGCAAGGAGAACGCTCTTGGGGTCCGACTGTTGGCTACCCGCGCAGGTCCGCGGGATCCCGCTCACAGCTCGGGGTCCCCGGGATAGGTGGGGATGTCGTAGCCCTGGTCGCGAAGCCACTGACAGGTCACCGCGGCCCGGTAACCGCTGTCGAAGGAGGGAAAGGACTCGTCAGCCTTCTCCGGAGGCGGGGAGGCTTTCTCGCCGTGCTCCATTCTCTCGACCACGGCGTCGGCGATCCGGGCTGCCGTGTCGCCGCCGAGGTCGCCTTTGTCCCGCCAGCGGGTCAATTTGTCCTTGGCCTGCCGGGCCAGGCGGGCACTTTCGGCGGCGTGCTCCGAGCCGACCGCGGCCACCGCCGCCTCATTGGCCGACCGCAGCCATTGGCCCAGGCAGTCGGTGATGACCTGCTGGGCGAAGGCGGCCCGCCACTCTTCCCGCTGCTGATAGTCATCCGTCATACCTGCAGCCTACCGAGAAAGGGAAACCGGTCAGGCCCCCTCCTATTGATTTTCGAGCTCGTTCGAGAATCGTCGCCACCGCCATCCCGTTCCCCGTGCGGGGCGGTCCGACTCCGTTATTGCCCAAGTGGTTGGCGGCAGCAAGACCATGGCGAGTCATGCTCCGCGTCGCGGTTGCCCTCCGGCCCGTCTGGTGGTCCGTCCCGTCCCTCGATCAGGCCCATGTGGCCCTTGCCCACATGGGCTGCGGCGCTCGCCCTCACGGCGGGTGTTCGCCCGGAGGCGTCCAGCGGGTTCCGGCCCGCCACGGCCTTCGGTGAAGATCGTCTCTGTCCGGGCCTTGAACTCTTACGCATTAGGCGGGCCCGGCTGGTTCGCTGGTTCGCCGGACTTCGCTCTCGGTGTCAGTCAGACCGTTGAGCTGTCCGCCGGGGGAGGGTCACGCTGCGTGCTTCTCGACCTTCGGGGCGCCCTCTCGTACGAGCGGGCGCCCCGAACCGGTTCGGATTCGGCCTGCCGGATCCGGACGCACCTCGACGCGTCTCATGGGCCGGCAGGTTAGGCGGCGACCGCTTCCTTCCCCGCGACCGGGGAGCCGGGCGCCGCCGCGGGGGCGGGCTTCCGCATTCCCTTGAGCAGCACCACCACCGCCGTGGTGACCGCCGTGCCCGCCGCGACCGCGGCCAGGTACAGGAACGGGCTGCCGATCAGCGGGAGCACCCAGATTCCGCCGTGCGGGGCACGCAGGGTGGAGCCGAAGGCCATCGACAAGCCACCGGCGGTCATGCTGCCGGCGATGCCCGCCGGGATGACCCGCAGCGGGTCGGCCGCCGCGAACGGGATCGCGCCCTCAGTGATGAACGAGGCACCGAGCACCCAGGCCGCCTTGCCGTTCTCCCGCTCCTCGGGGCTGAAGAGCCTGCTCCGGACGACGGTCGCCAGCGCCAGGCCGAGCGGCGGGGTCATGCCGGCAGCCATCACGGCAGCCATCACCTTGAGGCTGCCGGCATCCGGGGTGGTTCCGGCGGTGGTGAGCGCACCGGCCGCGAAGGTGTAGGCGACCTTGTTGAGCGGACCGCCCATGTCGAAGGCCATCATCGCGCCGAGCAGCGCGCCGAGCATGATCGCATTGGAGCCGGAGAGGCCGTTCAGCCAGTCGGTCAGGCCGTTCATCGCCGAGGCGATCGGCGAGCCGACCACCACGAACATCAGGAAGCCGACCACGGCCACCGACAGCAGCGGGATCACCACGACCGGCATGATGCCCCTGATCGCCCGGGGCACGTTCCAGCGGATCATCCACAGCACCAGGAAGCCCGCGGCCAGGCCCGACACGAGGCCGCCGAGGAAGCCCGCGCCGACCGCCACCGAGACGGCACCCCCGGCGATGCCGGCGGCCAGTGCCGCCCGGTCCGCGATCGCCCAGGCGATGTACCCGGAGAGGACCGGGACCAGGAAGCCGAACGAGGTCTTGCCGGTCTGGAACAGCATCGCCGCCCAGCTGTGCGAGGAGGTCCAGTCGAAGTGGCCCAGCACGGATGGCGCGGAGGCGATCCGGTAGCCGCCGATCGCGAAGGCGAGGGCGATCAGCAGACCGCCGGCCGCGACGAACGGAATCATGTAGCTGACGCCCGTCATCAGGTACGTGCGCAGCCGCTGGGCCCAGTGCTCACCCGGCGCGCTCGCTGTGACGACCGGGGCGGGAGCGGTGACCGCGGCAGTGGTGGGACGGGTGCCGGCGCCGGTGACCAGCCCGGCGGCCTGCGCGATCAGGTCGTCGGCGCGGTTGACGCCGGCCTTGACGCCCACGTCCACGGTCGGCTTGCCGGCGAAGCGGGCCCGGTCCCGGATCTCGACGTCATGGGCGAAGATCACCGCATCGGCTGCCGCGATCACCTCGGGGTCGAGCGGCGTCGTCCCGGCCGAGCCCTGGGTCTCGACCTGGATCCGCGCGCCCGCCCGGGCGGCGGCGAGCTCCAGGGCCTTGGCGGCCATGTAGGTGTGGGCGATGCCGGTCGGGCAGGAGGTGACCGCGACCAGCCGCAGCCCGCCGTCGGCAGCGGTCGGCTGGAGAGTGGCAGGCGTCTGCGGAGCAGGGTCCGCCTCCTTCGCGGCGACCGGTGCCTCCTCACCGTTGATCCGCGCCGCGACCGCGCTCGGGTTCTCGGCCTCGCGCAGGGCGCCGGTGAAGGCGGGGTCCATGAGCCGGCGGGCCAGCGCGGCGAGGATCTGCAGGTGGGTGTCGTCCGCACCCGCCGGTGCCGCGATCATGAAGATCAGGTCGGCGGGCCGTCCGTCCGGGGCGTCGAAGTCGACGCCCCTGGCGCTGCGGCCGAAGGCCAGGCTCGGTTGCGTGACGTGGGGCGATCTGCAGTGCGGGATGCCGATCCCGTCGCCCATCCCGGTCGGGGTCTGGGCCTCGCGGGCGGCGATGTCGGCGAGGAAACCCTCGAGGTCGGTGACCCGGCCCTCGGCGACCAGCCGCTGGGCGAGGGCGTGCAGGGCTTCGCTCTTGTCCTCGGGGGCGAGGTAGAGGTCAACGAGTGCGGGTGTGATCAGTCCGCTGGTGTCGCTCATCGTGTCGGTCCTTCGACTGGTGCCTGACGGTGTCCCTTGCCCCCGGGAATTGCCGCCCTTCCCGTCCCACACGGTCGGGCGTGCTGCCTCCGGCGGTGGCCGCCGGAGGACGTTCTCAGCCGCTGAGCGGTCGGTCGAGCGGGAGGTCCGCCGTCACGACCACCGCGGCCGGGTCCAGATCGGCCGGGGTCGGCATGACGCTCCCCGGCAGTTGTACGGCGGCGGCGCCGTGCGCCAGTGCCGCCGCGAGCGCCTCGGGGCCGGTGCCGCCCGCGCCGAGGAAGCCCGCGAGTGAGGCGTCGCCCGCGCCCACGTCGCTGCGGACGGCGGCGACCGGCGCTCTGCCGTACCAGCGGCCCTCCCCGGCGATCAGCAGCATCCCGTCCGCACCGAGGCTGGCGAGGACCTGCTGGGCGCCGCGCTCGCGCAGCTCCTCGGCCGCGTCCACGGCGTCAGCGATGGTGAGGACCGGGCGGCCCACGGCCTCTGCGAGTTCCTCCCGGTTGGGCTTGACCACGTCGGGACGGGCCGAGAGCGCGGCCAGCAGCGCGGGGCCGGAGGTGTCCAGGGCGATCCGGGCGCCGCCCGAGTGCACCTGGGCGACCACCTCGGCGTACCACTCGGGTGCCAGTCCGCGCGGCAGGCTGCCGCAGCAGGCGAGCCAGTCCACGTCGTTCCCGGTGCCCTGTCCGACGTCCTGTCCGGTCCTCTGGACGTCGCGGACGAGCGCCAGCAGTGCGGCGGACTCGGCGGCGCTGAGCTCGGGGCCCACCGCGTTGATCTTCGTGAGGCTGCCGCCGTCCTCGGCGATCGAGACGTTGATCCGGGTGTCGCCCGCGATCGCGACCGCCGCGACATCGATGCCCTGGCGGCGCAGCAGGTCGGCGAGCAGTTGCCCGGAGGGGCCGCCCAGGGGGAGGGCGGCGCTGGTGCGGTGGCCGGCGGCCGTGAGCGCGCGGGAGACGTTGACGCCCTTGCCGCCGGGGTCGAGTCGGTCATGCGAGGCCCGGTTGACCTCGCCCGGGACGAGGGTTCCCAGTTCGTAGGTGCGGTCGAGGCTGGGGTTGGGGGTGATGGTGACGATCATGCGCGGATGACTTCCGGTCCGTGGTTCTCGATCTCGGCGGTCTGCTCGTCGGTCAGCCCGGTGTCCGTGACCAGCACGTCCACCTGGTCCAGCGAGCCGAAGCCGGCGAAGTGGCGGGCGCCGTACTTGGAGGAATCGGCCACCAGGACCACCCGCCGGGCAGCGGCGAGCATGGCCCGCTTGACGGCCGCCTCGGCGAGGTCCGGCGTCGAGAGGCCGCCCTCCGGTGAGAAGCCGTTGGTGGCGACGACCGCGACGTCCGCGTGGATGTCGGCCAGGTCGCGCAGCGCCCACGCGTCGACGGCGGCCTGGGTGCGGTGGCGCAGCCGACCCCCGACCAGGTGGAGGGCGAGCCCGCGGTGGTCGGCCAGCCGGGCGGCGACCGGGAGGGCGTTGGTGACGACGGTGAGCGTGCAGTCGGCGGGCAGCAGGCCGGCCAGCCGCGAGACGGTCGTGCCGGCGTCGAGGATGACGCTGCCCTCGCTGGGCAGCAGGGCCAGGGCTGCCCTGGCGATGCGTTCCTTCTCGGCCGCGGCCGTGGAGTCGCGCTCGGCGAGGCCGGGCTCCAGGTGCAGCGCGCCGGCGGGCAGCGCGCCGCCGTGCACCCGGTGCAGCAGACCGGCCCGGTCGAGGGCGCTCAGGTCACGCCGGATGGTCTCCTGCGTCACGCCGAACTCCTCGGCCAGCGTCGGCACGTCCACCCGGCCCTGTTCCTGGGCGAGGCGGAGGATCTCTTGCTGCCGCTCGGGTGCATACATGTGGGATTGGGTCCGTTCATGTCTGTTCGCGCTTGGTTCAGGCCGACCATACGCGCTCGGAGCGGAAAAGCAAGAGGTCGCACCGACTTGTACCGTCATCTTTGAGTTTGCCCGAACGTGTTGACACCACTTGCAGATCGGGCATAGAACCAATCAAAACAACACGCTAGCGGGCGTGAAGCCACAGAATGCCTGGTCTCTCCGCTACCGCCCCCGTACCGCGGAGACCGGCTCCCCTCGGCTCACCCCGCTCACCCTCCGCGCGGGGCCACCGTGCCCCTCGTCCGCCGACCCGGCTCCCACCCGGGTCGGCGCTTCCCTCTCCCTCAAGGACTCCCATGCACTCGATCCAGGTCACCGTCGGATCCCGTAGCGGCCTGCACGCCCGCCCGGCCTCGCTGTTCGTCCAGGCCGCCGCCCGCCAGCCGGTCAAGGTCACCGTCGGCCGCCCGGGCCAGGCTTCGGTCGACGCCCGCAGCCTGCTCTCCGTCCTCGCCCTCGCTGCCGGTCGCGGCGAGACCCTGGAGCTCACCGCCGCCGGCGACCAGGCCCAGGAATCGCTGAAGGCGCTCGCCGACCTGCTCGCCTCCGACCTCGACGCAGCGGCATGAGCGCTCCGATCCGCGGGATCGGCGTCGGTACGGGCAGCGCGGCAGGCCCGGTCGCCCGGATGGCGCCCGCACCCGCGCTGCCCGCCCCGAGGCCCGTCCCCGACCCGACGGCCGAAGCGGCCGCGGTCCGCGCCGCCCTCACCGCCGTCGTCACCGACCTGGACGAGCGTGCCGCCCGCGTGAGCGGCCCCGCCTCCGAGGTGCTCGCCGCGCAAGCCATGATGGCCGCCGACCCCGTCCTCGCCGACGAGGCGGCCGCGCTGGTCCAGCGGGGCACCGACGGCGCCCACGCGCTCGCCGGCGCCTTCGACGGCTTCCGCGCCGCACTGCTCGCCGCCGGCGGTCACTTCGCGGAACGGACCGCCGACCTGGACGACCTCCGCGACCGCGCAGTGGCGCACCTGCTCGGCCTGCCCGTACCCGGCCTGCCGGACCCGGGGCACCCGTACGTCCTGGTCGCCGACGACCTGGCACCCGCCGACACGGCGCTGCTCGACCCCGCCCGGGTGCTGGCCCTCGTCACCGTCCGCGGCGGACCGACCAGCCACACCGCCATCCTCGCCAAGGCGCTCGGCGTGCCCGCCGTGGTCGGCTGCGCCGGCGCGATGGTGCTGGAGGACGGCCGGCAGGTCCTGGTGCACGGCGCGGACGGCGTGGTCGAACCCGACCCGAGCCCGGAGGCGCTCCGGCGGGCCGCCGAACGGGAGCGACGCCGCCGCGCGCTGTCGGCCGCGGTCCGGGGACCGGGCCGGACGGCGGACGGCCACCCCGTCGCGCTGCTGGTCAACCTCGGCGCGCCGCACGAACTGGCCGGCGCGGCCACCGCCGACGCCGAGGGCGTGGGCCTGTTCCGCACCGAGTTCCTCTTCCTGGACCGCGCCGAAGCACCGGGCCTCGCCGAACAGGCCGCCGCCTACCGGCAGGTCTTCGACGCCTTCGCCGGCCGCCGGGTGGTCGTCCGCACCCTCGACGCGGGCGCGGACAAGCCGCTGTCCTTCGCCACCTCCACCGATGAGGAGAACCCGGCCCTGGGCGTCCGGGGCCTGCGGACCGCCGCCCGCGACCCCCAGCTCCTGGAGACCCAGCTCGCCGCGATCGCCGAGGCCGCCGGGAGTGGCAGTGCACAGGTGTGGGTGATGGCGCCGATGGTGTCGGTCCCCCGTGAGGCCGCCGAGTTCGCCGCCCGGGTCCGCGCGCACGGGCTGCCGCTGGCCGGCGCGATGATCGAGGTCCCGGCGGCCGCCCTGCGGACCGACCGGCTGGCCGAGGTCTGCGACTTCTTCAGCGTCGGCACCAACGACCTGGCCCAGTACGCCTTCGCCGCCGACCGTACCCTCGGCGCCCTCGCCGAACTGCTCGACCCGTGGCAGCCGGCCCTGCTCACCCTGGTCGCCACCGCCGCCCGCGCCGCGGCGGACCACGGCCGCCCCATCGGCGTGTGCGGCGAGGCCGCCGCCGACCCGGCCCTCGCCCTGGTCCTGGTCGGCCTCGGGGTCACGAGCCTGTCCGCCGCACCCTCCTCGCTCCCCGAGGTACGGGCCGCGCTGGCCGCCCACACCCTCGAGGAATGCCGCGAACTCGCCGAGCTCGCCCTGCGGGCCGACGACGCCGCCGACGCCCGCGGCAAGGTCCGGTCGAGGATCGCCGGCGGCTGATCCACCCCTCCGGGCGCCGGGCCCGGCCCGCCTCACCGAGGGCGGCCGGGCCCGCCCGGCCGCCCGCCCGGGAGCGACCGGGCGGCCGGCCGGGGCGTCGTCCTCAGGCCACGGCCGCACCGCTGCCGGCGATGACCTCGGGCCGCAGCAGGGCGGCGAGCCGCTCCGCCGGGAGCAGGCCCTTCTCCAGGACGAGTTCGGCCACGCCCCGGCCGCTCGCCAGGGCCTCCTTGGCGATGTCGGTGGCCGCCGTGTACCCGATGTGCGGGTTCAGAGCGGTCACCAGGCCGATGGAGTTCTCGACGGTCGCGCGCAGCACCTCGGTGTTGGCGGTGATGCCGACGACGCAACGCTCGGCGAGGGTGAGGCAGGCGGCGCGCAGATGGGTGATCGACTCCGACAGCGAGTGCAGGATGATCGGCTCGAAGGCGTTGAGCTGGAGCTGACCGGCCTCGGCGGCCATGGTGATCGCGACGTCGTTGCCGATCACCTCGAAGGCGACCTGGTTGACGACCTCGGGGATCACCGGGTTGACCTTGCCCGGCATGATGCTCGAACCGGCCTGCACGGGCGGCAGGTTGATCTCGCCGAGGCCCGCGCGCGGCCCGGAGGACAGCAGCCGCAGGTCGTTGCAGGTCTTGGACAGCTTGACGGCGATGCGCTTGAGCACCCCGGACATCTGGACGAACGCGCCGCAGTCCTGGGTGGCTTCGACCAGGTTGGCCGCGGTGACCAGGGGCAGCCCGGTGATGTCGGCGAGGTGGCGCCGGGCGGCCTCGGCGTATCCGGTGGGGGCGTTGAGGCCGGTGCCGATCGCCGTCGCGCCGAGGTTGATCTCGTGGATCAGCTCGACGGCCTCCGCGAGCCGGCTGCGGTCCTCGTCGAGCATGACGGCGAAGGCGGAGAACTCCTGTCCGAGCGTCATCGGTACGGCGTCCTGCAGCTGCGTGCGGCCCATCTTCAGCACGTCGCGGAACTCGACGGCCTTGCGGGCGAAGGCGTCCTGGAGGACGGCCATCGCGTCGAGCAGGCCCCGTACCGCGAACACCGTCGCGATCCGGACGGCGGTCGGGTAGACGTCGTTGGTGGACTGGCCGAGGTTGACGTCCTCGTTGGGGTGCAGGTGCCGGTACTCGCCCTTGGCGTGCCCCAGCAGCTCCAGCGCCCGGTTGGCGACGACCTCGTTGGCGTTCATGTTGGTCGAGGTGCCGGCGCCGCCCTGGATGACGTCCACGACGAACTGGTCGTGCAGCTCTCCGCCGCGGATCTCGCGGCAGGCGGCGACGACGGCCCAGGCCTTCGCGGGTTCCAGCAGGCCGAGTTCCTCGTTGGCGAGGGCGGCTGCCTCCTTCACCGCGGCCAGCGCGTCGATCAGGTGCGGGTAGGCGGAGATGGGCGTGCCCGTGATGGGGAAGTTCTCGGTGGCGCGCAGGGTGTGGACGCCCCAGTAGGCGTCGGCGGGGACGTCGCGGTCTCCGAGCAGATCGTGTTCGCTGCGGGTGGCGGCGGTCATGGGTGTGCGGGTCCTCTTCTCGGAGTGGTGGGTCGGGTCACGCGGGGGCGAACAGGGCCGACGGGTCCAGCACCGCCACCGGCCGCACGCCGCCGACGGGCCGGCCGCCGCCGGTCGCCGGCTCCCCCGCGAACCCGGCCAGTAGCCGGGGGTCGACTCCCGCCAGCGCCAAGGCGGCCGCCGCCACCGGGATGCGCGCCCGGTTCGCCCCGTCGGCGATCTTCAGGGCGACGGCGCGGCCGTCCGGCAGCGCTGCGATCTGGACGCCCTCGAAGCCGTCCTTGGCGAGCAGCCCGGGTACCGCGCGCATCAGCACGGCCACGTCCCGCCCCGCACCGGAGGCCATCTCCGGGTGGGTGCGCAGCGCGTCCGCCACCCGGAATTCAGGGGTCCCGGGCGCGCCGGTGGCGATGCGCGCGGCCGCGCGGGCCAGGCCGTGCAGGGAGACGGCGAACAGGGGGGTGCCGCAGCCGTCCACGGTGGCGCGCGCGATGCGCTGGCCGGTGAGGTCCTCCACGACTTCCGCGATCATCCGCTGGAGCGGGTGCTCAGGGGCGTCGTAGTCCTGCAGCGGCCATCCGTTGAGCTTGCAGAGGTGGAGCATCGCGGCGTGCTTGCCGGAGCAGTTCTGGGCGAGCCGGGAGGGCGGGCGGTCCTCCCGGATCCAGGTGTCGCGGACGGCCGGGTCGTACGGCAGGTCGGGGACGTTGCGCAGGTCGTCCTCGGTGAGGCCGGCAAGTGCCAGGATCCGCCGGGCACCGGCGAGGTGGCGTTCCTCGCCGGAATGGCTGCCCATGGCGAGGGCGAGTAGTTCGCCGTCGAGCGGCAGTCCCGCCCGGACCATGGCGACGGCCTGGACGGGCTTGAGGGCCGATCGCGGGTAGCACGCGGCCTCCGCGTCGCCGAGGTGGAACCGGACCTCGCCGTCGCCACCGAGGACGACGACGGAACCGTAGTGGGTGCTCTCGACCACGCCGCCCCGGGTGACGTGGGCGACGGGCGTGTGGCGGGGCTCGCGGACCGCGGGCGCGTCCGCGAGGGGGCTGGTGAGCATGACTGCCTCGATCGGTGATTGGCGTGGGGCTGGTGAGCTGTGTGCCTGGAGGCGGCGGGCCCGGGCGGACGAGCGGTGGGTACGCGGGGTCCCCCGGGCCGCCCGGGTTCAGTCGTCGGCTCCGGCGGCGGCGCGCGCGATGCGCCCGCGGATCGCGTACCAGCCGGCGACGAGTGCCGCAGCGATGAGCGGTACGCACAGCACGGTGGTGCGTCCGGCGCCGCCGTCGGCGTACATGAGGACCAGGACGGCAGCGAGGAAGGCCAGCGTCACGAGTTCGGTCCAGGGCGAGCCGGGCAGGCGGTAGCCGGGGCGGGTCAGTTCGCCGGCCGTGGTCTTCCGCCAGAACAGGAGGTGGCAGACCATGATCATGCCCCAGGTGGCGATGATGCCGATGGCCGCGAGGTTGAGCACGATCTCGAACGCGTCGGCGGGGACCACGAAGTTGAGGCCGACACCGAGGACGCACATGCCGCTGGTGAGCAGGATGCCGCCGTAGGGCACCTGGGTGCGGCTCATCCGTGCGGTGAAACGCGGGGCCGATCCGTTGACGGCCATGGAGCGCAGGATGCGGCCGGTGGAGTAGAGGCCGGAGTTGAGCGAGGACATCGCCGCGGTGAGGACGACCAGGTTCATCACACTGTCCGCCGCCGGGACACCGATGTGGGAGAGCACCGTCACGAAGGGACTCTGGCCGGAGGTGTACTTGTTCCACGGCATCAGCATCGACAGCAGCAGGACCGAGCCGACGTAGAACAGGCCCACGCGCCACATGATCGAGTTGATCGCCTTCGGCATGATCTTCTCGGGGTTCTCGGTCTCCCCGGCCGTCACGCCGACCAGTTCGACGGAGGCGTAGGCGAAGACGACGCCCTGGATGATCAGCAGCATCGGCAGCAGGCCGTTGGGGAAGATCCCGCCGTTGTCGGCGATCAGGGACGGGCCGGGTACGACGCCGTCGACCGGGTGCCGGGTGACGAGCAGGAAGATCCCGATGCCCATGAAGACGACCAGGGCGCCGACCTTGACGATGGCGAACCAGAACTCCAGTTCGCCGAAGATCCGCACCGAGATGAGGTTCACGGTGAGGACCACGGCCAGGGCTATGAGAGCGATCACCCACTGCGGGACGTCGGAGAACAGGTGCCAGTAGTGGGTGTACGTGGCGACGGCGGTGATGTCGGCGATGCCGGTGGTCGCCCAGTTGAGGAAGTACATCCAGCCCGCGGTGTACGCGCCCTTCTCGCCCAGGAACTCCCGGGCGTACGAGACGAAGGCGCCGGAGGACGGGCGGTACAGCACGAGCTCGCCGAGCGCGCGCACCACGAGGAAGGCGAAGACGCCGCAGACGGCGTACGCGACGAACAGGGAGGGCCCGGCGTCGGCGAGCCGTCCGCCCGCGCCGAGGAACAGGCCGGTGCCGATGGCACCGCCGATGGCGATCATGTTGACGTGCCGGGGCTTCAGGGACTTGCTGTAGCCGGTGTCACCGGCGTCGACGTGACGGGTCGTGGGGCGCTTCTCGTCGTTGAGGAACTGCTCGCTCACGCCTCGGCTCTGCCTTCTCTTGAGGTGTCCGCGCGCTGGGGGCGCACGATGTCGGTGAGGGTGGCCTCCACGCGGTGGAGGCGGTGGGACATCGCCACGTGCCGGCACACCTCCAGGAGATCGCCGGCCGCGTAGTCGCCGGGGTCGGGGCGCAGCGGCGTCAAGACACCGGGGTCGACGGAGCGGACTCCGGTGTACCCCGCCGGATGCGCACCTCGCTCTCGGCGACGCGACCCGGAGCGGGGTTCGGGGTCGACTTGGCGGCGGCCACCAGGGCGTGCACCACGGCCGAATCGAAAGCCACTTCGGGGTGCCACTGCACGCCGACCGCGAAGCGGTGCCGGGTGCTCTCGATCGCCTCGATGGTGCCGTCCGCCGTGCGGGCGCCCACGATCAAGCCGGCCCCGAGGGAGTCCACCGCCTGATGATGGTGCGTGGCGACCTGGCGGGTCCCCGGGATGAGTGCGCCGATCCGCGTCCCCGGCACCGTGGTGACGGCATGGGGGGAGAAGTGGCCGCCGTGCAGGTTGTGCCCGTGGTGACCCACCGTTTCGGGGAGGTGCTGGATCAGGGTGCCGCCGGCGTGCACGTTCATCAACTGCATTCCCCGGCACACTCCGAGCACCGGTATGTCACGCGCGAGAGCCTCGGCCAGCACCGCCCACTCCCACTGGTCGCGCTCGCGGACCGGCGGTCCCG
Source organism: Kitasatospora sp. NPDC001132 (assembly GCF_053598415.1). Taxonomy (NCBI): domain Bacteria; kingdom Bacillati; phylum Actinomycetota; class Actinomycetes; order Kitasatosporales; family Streptomycetaceae; genus Kitasatospora; species Kitasatospora sp. NPDC001132. Next base: position 215,553 of record NZ_JBSFKF010000008.1, read on the forward strand.
TGCACGGATGCGGCCGCGCCCCGTACAGCGCGGGATCCACGTCCTCGCCGCTGGTCAGGACGATCGCGTCCAGGCGCGCGACGACATCGGCCGCGGCTTCCGGCGCGTCCGGCGGCAGCAGGACCACGCGGCCGCCCGCCGCCTGGAGACAGCTGATGTACGCCGCGGGCAGCAGCGCGGCGGGCAGCTCCCACTCCCCCCACTGAGCGTCGGCGAGGTAGGTGGTCAGTCCGATGAGTGGTTTGGGCATACCACTTCCTTTCAGGGGCGGGAGTCGATCGTCGACGGCCGTCTCCTCCGCAGCCCACCCACCCGACGGACGCGGGTCAGGAATGCTGCGGAAGAGGGGGTGCACGGCGCCGCGGGCGCACGAAAGCGCCCGACGAGGGAGGTGGTGGGTCGCGGACCCGGGGGGCGGAGGCTTGCGCATCCGGGCCGCGAGCAAGAATCCTGCTGCCGTTCATGCTTAAGCACAAGAAAAGACATCTTCGCGACAGATAAGTGAGCCTTAACTCCGTGCAGAGACTCGACCCCCGGTTGCTCGCCACCCTCGAAGCCGTGGTCCGCCACCGCTCCTTCAACGCCGCCGCACGCGAGCTGGGTTACAGCGCGCCCGCCGTCTCGCAACAGATCGCCGAACTCGAACGCCGCACCGGTCTCATCCTGATCGAGCGCCGCCCCGTACGCGCCACCCCGGCCGGCACGGTCCTCCTCGACGCCGAACAGCGCGTCCGAAGCGCACTGGCGGCGGCCTCCGTGGAACTCGACGCCATGCGTGCGGGCACTGCCGGACGGATCAGGCTCGGCGCCTTCGCCTCGGCCGCCGCCGGCATCGTCCCGCAGGCGTTGGCAGAGCTTCACGCGGCCTATCCCGGTGTGGAGGTCAGCCTCTCCCAAGTGGAGCCCGAAGCCGGCTACAGCCGACTCAAGCGGGGAGACATGGACCTGGCCCTCAGTTACGACTACGACTTCATCCCGGTGCCACCGCCCCGGACGCTGCGCCGAACGCTGGTCGCACGGGACCCGGTCGTGGCGGTGGTCCCGGCCGACCACCACCTCGCCCACCGGGACGTCATCGACCTGGCCGGCCTCGCGGCCGAGACCTGGATAGCGGCTCCGGAGGCCGCGTTGCGCCTGGAACTGCTCGCTCAGATGGCCAAGACACCGGGCTTCCAGGCCCGCCTGGAATACGACGGCGACGACTTCAACACCGTGCTCGGCTTCGTGGCCGCGGGCCTGTGCGTCGCCGTCATGCCGCGGCTGGCCCTCCCCCCGGGCAGCACCCAGGTGGTGGCGCGCCCCCTCGCAGGACCGGAGTTGACGCGCTTCATCTACACCGTCCGCATCGACACCCGGCACGCCCCACGCGCCCTCCTGGACCTGGAACGCATGCTCGCCGCGCAGGCACTGACCGCCCTCTCATGAGGCGGGGACCATGCCCCGACGAGTTCGGACCCGAACGTCGCCGGCCCGCCTGCGGGCCGGGCCCTCCGGGCAGCCTCTCACCCCTCCGGTCGGACAATCCGGTCGGCGGTGAGCCGCTCCCGCCACTCGGCCACGGCGACGGGGGACATCGCCGCGAGACGGGCGATCACCTCGTCGTCCCGCCCGTCGGTCCAGCTGAGGACCCGGGTCAGGACGGTGTTCCGGACCAGGCGGACCTCCTTGAGCAACTCCTCCAAGCGCTTCAGCTCCTCCCCGGTGGCGGAAAGCGTGTCATCGACCGCCGCCCTTTCCTCGGCCCGCTGTTGCCGCAGGTAGGCCGCCAGGCCGGTGAGGACCACACCGTCGTCGGCCGCGGCGCTGCGGAACGTCTCGGCGAGGTGGTCCAACACCCAGTCAGTGGCGTCGGCGAGACTCGCTCCCACGACCTTCGCGTCCTCCCAACTGCTCCGTCCGGCATCGCTGGTCCGCAGCCAGAGCCCGGCTTCGACCGGGGCGCGGTCGCCGCAAGCGGCCGCGCGGTAGGCGTACAGAGCCGCACGGTGACCGTAGAAGGTGTAGCCCTCCTCGATCCGGACGCCCGCCGGAGTGCACATGCGTCCCGGAACGCCGCCGTAGCCGGAATCGGGTTCGTACGTGGCGTAGGTGTCCAGCTCGGCGTCGGTAGCCGTCGCCCAATCCGGATCGCAAAGCTCCGGATTCCGGGCGAGGAAGTCCGCCACTTCCACCCGCCATCCGGGAACGGGGCTCATGCGGGGCTCGGACCAGGCCACCGTGCCCGTCGCGTCGAACGTGTAGAGGCAGGCCTGTTCGAGATCGGTCCAGGCCGTGGCAGCCTCGGCGGACCACTCCAGATCCCCGGCCGGGCCCACACGGTGCAGCGAGCCGATCACCCGCTGGACCACGGGCAGGATCCGTCGGACCAGTGCGTAGAGCTCCTCCGCGCTGAAGAAGCGCCAGGTATCGGCGCCCTGCTCGTCGACAGTGCGGTGGGTGAGCAGGAGCGCGAACACGGCCGGGGAAGGCAGAGCGCCATCGCCGGCCGCGGCCCGGCGGTGCCCCGGAAGCCAGGGGGCGGTGCCCTCGTCCTGGGTTCGCCAGTCGGTGTCCCCGAACCAAACGGCACCGGTGGCGGCGTCGACGGCGAGCCACTGCTGGTAGCCGTTGCCCGGCCCGAACCGTTCCCGGTCGTGCTCGGCCCGCTGGTCGTGCCACACGTATTCCGCTGGGGGCGGATTGAGTTGGACGGCGACGAAACCGTCCTGCGGGGTGTACCCGACAACGACATGTGCAGTCGGTTTGCTGTTCTCGGTCCCGGACATGCGACTCCCTCCGCGCCGGACAGTGGCGGATCCGCCACTGTGCGGCACCGAGCCTGCCCTGTGGGAGCTGTTGCGATCAAATCCGATCACTTGTGGACTTGTCGCCCAAGGAAAGTCCGCCCACGTGCGAACGCGACGGGGCTGACGACAGGCGATCGTGGAACGCTGCCCGCCGGGTCCCGGAACCTTCGGACCGGTCGACCAACAGGCGGCGCTGCGCTGGGGGCGCGCCGGGATCCGCTCCGGATGACCGCCCGTTGAAGAGCCAACCGCGGCGGTCGGAGAGGCCAGTTGGGCGCACGCGCTATGACTCACCTGTCCGGCGAGAGAGTGAGGTGGATCGGCGAGGAGGTAGCTGAAATGCCGTCAGTTTCACTTGTGGCGACCGTCTGACGGTTGGCCGCAACGGGGCCAACTCCCTTTGGCGACACGTTTGGTGACTGGGCGTCGGTCGAGACGGACCAGCCGTTACCGAGACTTCGCGCGGGCCGGAGCAGGTCGCGGGCAACGTCGCGGTCAGAATCGGATGGGGAGGTGGCGGGGGCCGCGGAGCATGGCGGCGTGCCGGTAGGGGGGTGGGTCCTGGAGGAGGGTTGCGCTGGTGAGGCGGGGGATCAGTGCGCCGAGCGCGGCCTGGGCTTCGATACGGGCGAGGGGTGCGCCGTAGCACAGGTGGACGCCGCCGCCGAAGCCGAGGTGCTGGTTGTCCGGGCGGGTGGGGTCGAACCGGTCGGGATCGTGGAACCGCTTGGGGTCGCGGTTGCCGGAGGCCAGCGCGAGCACGACGGAGGTGCCCTTGGGGAGGGTGGTGCCGGCGATGTCCACGTCGGCGAGGGGGATGCGTTGCCGCATGTGGACCGGGGGCTCGTAGCGCAGCAGCTCCTCCACCGCGGCCGGTAGCAGGTCGGGTTCGCGGCGCAGCCGGTCCAGTTGGTCGGGGTGGCGCAGCAGGGTGAGGACTCCGTTGGTGATGAGGTTGACGGTGGTTTCGTGTCCGGCGATGAGGAGCAGTACGGCGGTTTCCGCGAGTTCCTCGTGGGTGAGCCGCATGGCCGGGTCGGGTTCGTTGATGTAGGCGGAGAGCATGTCGTCGGTGGGGTGGCCGCGGCGTTGTTCGGCGAGGTTCACCAGGTACTGGCCCATCTCGATCCGCGCCTGCTCACCGGCCCGGTCCCGCTCGGCGGAGGACTCCTCGTCGGGTCTGACGTCGGCGGAGGCGACGATCGCGTCGGACCATTGCCGGAACTGCGGTTCGTCTTCCTGGGGGACGCCGAGCAGTCGGCAGATGGCGGTGACGGGCAGCGGGTAGGCGAAGTCGTCGACGATGTCGATCGGGGTGCGGTCCTGGAGGTTCTGGAGCAGTTCTTCGGTGATTTCGGTGATCTGGCCGCGCATGGCGTCGACGCGGCCGGCGCTGTGCGGCGGGCCGAACGGCCGCATGGCCAGACCGCGCAGTCTGTGGTGCTCGGGGTCGTCGAGCCGTAGGAACGGCGGCTTCGGCGCCCCCTCGGGCGGGGTGGCGAGGCTGCGGGGATCGGCGCTGATGCGTGGGTCGTGGAGGAGCGCGGTGATCTCGTGGTAGGTGCCGACCAGGTAGCTGCCGTCCGCCTGCCGCACGACGGGACCGGCTTCGCGCAGTTCCGTGTAGAGCGGGTAGGGGTCGGGGCGGTTGGCGTAGTCGGTGATCCGTTCCAGGAGGGTGTCGGCGGCGGCCATGGGGTGGGGCTCCTCGTGGTTGGGCGGGGTGGTGGGTCAGGTGGGCTGGACCAGGGTCAGTCGGCGGTCGGGCAGGTGGCCGGTGAGCGCGACGGTCGGGCCGTGGGAGAGCCCCTTCGGATCCGGCACGTCGGAGGGGAGCGGGAGCTCGGCCGCGAGCGGGCGGTCGGACGCGCCGGGCGCGGGTGGGAAGGGGGCGGCGGTCTCGATCAGGTGCGCGTAGTAGTCGAGTGACTTGGCCATGTCGACGGTGACCGCGGCGGTGACCCGGCCCTGGTAGCCGTAGACCATCGCCAGGCGACGCTCCTCCAGCTTGCCCTGGGCGATGACCACGTGGTCGGAGAAGGTGGGCACGCCCACGGACTTGATGTTGAGCCCGAACTGGGTCGACCAGAACGTCGGGAGGGCAAGGTGCGGGCGGCGCAGAGGGCCGGGACTGACCATGTTGTGGGCGGCCACCTCGGCCTGCGCGACCGCGTTGCCCCAGTGTTCCAGGGAGAGCATCTGGTAGCCGAACAGTGGGTGGGGGAACCGGGAGACGTCACCGGCCACGAAGACGTCGTCGGTGACGATGCCGTACATGTTGAAGGCCCGGCACCCGGCGTCGCAGGCGATCCCGCGCGGGCCTGCCGCCAGTCCGGAGTCCGCCAGCCACTCGACGTTGCGGACCGCCCCCAGGGCCGCCACGCACACGTCCGCCTCCACACGGCTGCCGTCGGACAGGTCCGCACCGGTGAACCGGCCGTTCCCGTTGCCCCTCAGGGCGGTGACGGTCACCCCGCAGCGCAGGTCCACCCCGTGGTTGCGATGCATGGCGGCCGCGAGTTTCGACAAGGTGCCGCCGAGCGCGCCCACCAGGGGGGCGGGGCCACGTTCGGTGACCGTGACGTCGAGACCGCGTTCCCGGCAGGCCGAGGCGATCTCCGAACCGGTGAAGCCCCCGCCGATCACCAGTACCCGCCGCGGCCCCGCTGCCAGCCGCTCGGCCAGCCCGGCGGCGTCCTCGCGGGTACGCAGCGTGAACACTCCGTCCAGGGCGGCCTCCGCCACCTTGGGCCAGGGCCTGGCCCGGGTGCCGGTGGCGATCAGCAGCCGGTCGAACGGCAGCGAATCGCCGTCGGCCAGCAGCACCCGCTTCCCGAGAGGGTCCAGGCCGGTGGCACGGACCCCGAGCCGCCAGTCGGCGTCCGGGTCCCGGCGCATCGGCAGGGCGGTGGAGTCCGCCGCGACCTTGCCGAGCAGGACCTGCTTGGACAGCGGCGGCCGGTCGTAGGGCGGATGGGGCTCGTCCCCGACCACGGTCAGGGAGCCGGTGAAGCCCTCCTCGCGCAGCGCCTCGGCGGCCCGCAACCCGGCCAGCGACGCGCCGACGATGACGATCCGGCCTTCTCGAAGGTCAGCGGCCATCGGGGCTCACCTCCTTGCCGAGGAGGATGGCCTGGACCGGGCACGCCGCCGCGGCCTGGCGCACGCGATCCAGCTGGTCATCGGGAACGGCCGGGGCGTACAGCAGCCCCTCCTCCCCGTGCAGCTGGAACACCTCCGGCGCGAGGAACACGCACTGCGCGTAGCCCTGGCAGCGTGTGAGGTCCACAACGATCTGCATCCCATGACTCCCTCCGTCACCCCCTCCGTTCCAGAGTGGGGGATGGACCGGACCTTCGCATGGCTACGGGCCATCCGCGGCGAGAAGGGCCGGGGAGCGGAGAACGCCGGCCGATCATCCGGCGCGTCCTGGCGGTGACGTCGCCCCGGACCGCGACCGGCTGAAACGAAGCCGGCCCGGCTCCCGGCTGTCGAGCGGCCGGGAGCCGGGCGGAAGGCCGGGCCTGCGAGGTCATCGGGGCAGGGGGCTGATGCGGGCAGGACCCGCGACGACCGTCGCCCCGTGCGGCTGCTCCGGACGGGTGACCGGTGGCCGAGCGGCTGGTGTTTGCGGGGCCGGCGTGCGGACCGTCGGCCATGGCGGTCAAAGGGCGTCGGTCAGGCGGTGGTGGGCGTCGATGACGCGGGCGAGTTGCTCGGCGGCGGCCGGGTCGTCACAGACCAGGCCCCAGAGCGCCTCGTCCACGGCTTCGGCGGTCTGCGCGGTCATGGCGCGCAGACCGCGGCTGACTGGGGTGCCGCGCGGTGGGTCCCGGGAAGGAGCCCGTGGTTCCGCGCGGCACCCGACCCTGTCACTTTCCGTGGGTTCCAGGCCCGAGGGCCAAGGTCGGGCCTGGAAATTCGTGGCCTGCGCCGTTCGGCGCAGGGTCTCGGGTCGGGGCGCCGCGCGGGCGGCCGAAGGGTGTTCCGCCCGCGCGGCACCGTTTCCCTTTGGGGGACCAGGTCCGACGGGTGGTCAGGCCTGGAGTGCCTTGCGGTCGCTGCCGCCGCTGATCTGGATCTTGCGGGGCTTGGCGGTCTCGGCGACCGGGATGGTGAGGGTGAGTACGCCGGCCTCGTAGGCGGCGGTGATGTGCTCGGCGTCGAGGGCGTCGCCGAGGAACAGTTGCCGGGAGAAGACTCCGAGTGGGCGTTCGGAGAGCTGGACCTCGGCGTTGCCGCCGCGCTGCGTGGGGCGGCGCTCGGCCTTGACGGTGAGCACGTTCTTCTCGACGTCCAGGTCGATCGCGTCCGGGCTGATGCCGGGAAGGTCGAACTGGACGTAGAACGTGTCGCCGTCGCGCCAGGCGTCCATCGGCATCGCGGACGGGCGCGACCAGGTGCCGGCCGTGCCGAACAACTGCTGGGTGAGTCGGTCCAGCTCGCGGAACGGGTCAGTGCGCATCAACATCGTCGAATACCTCCTCGTCGAATCAACGGGCGACTTCGACGCGCTCACACATCCCTCCTGGTATGTCACCTTCTCGGCGACTCGTCGCACATGTCGCCGGATAGATGACAGAGCGGATGGTCAGGCGTCCTGGGGCCGGGCCCCGGTGTCAGTGGCCTTCAGGGCCCGCGCGGGTTCACGCCGCCGCGGCGACAACGGCCTGGCTGCTCTCCTCGGGCGACTGGCCGGCCTCACTGGCCCGGACGGTGATCTTGCGGGGCCGGTGAGCCGGGGCGACGGGGGCGGTGAGGGTCAGGACGCCGTCCTGCAGGTGGGCCGCGATGCGGCTCGGGTCGAGGCTGTCGGCCAGCTGGATCCGGCGCTCGAACACCCCGTGGGTCCGCTCGGCGAGCCGGGTGCGCGCGCCCTCGCCGCGCGGGGTGGGACGGCGTTCGGCCTTCACGGTCACCATCCGGCCCAGCACGTCGACGTCGATCGCCTCCAGTGCGACACCGGGCAGGTCGAGTGCGATCACGAAGCGCTCGTCCTCGCGCCAGGCGTCCATCGGAATCGGGGCCGGCCGCGACCAGGACCCGGGGGGCGCCTGGTGGGTCACCGCAGTGGGCATGGACATCGTCGGAACACCTCCGGTCCAGAAGGTCTTGTTCGCACCGGTGCGGCGCGACACGAACCGTTGTAACATGTCGTCCAGGTGATGACAAACACCCAGTCAGCGAAAGAGTGACGACATGGATACGCAGGACACCGGCGCGGCCGGGGTGGGGCCGGCCTCGTTCCTGGCCGCCGCCGCCGCGCTGGGCATGATGGACGCCGCCGCCCGCACCGCCCGCCACGCACCCCCGGACGACGCGGGCCAGAGCGACCCGCACCCTGCCCTGTCCGCGCTCTTGATGCTGCGCCACCTTCGCGAGGAACTCGCCGGCTGGGAGACCGGTCTGATCGAGACGGCCCGCGGCGCGGGCGCCACCTGGGCCGACCTCGCCGAACCGATGGGCGTCCAGAGCCGCCAGGCCGCCGAGCGCCGCTACCTGCGCATGCGCCCGAACGCCGATGCCGGCACCGAGGCGGGCAGCACCGGCGAGCAGCGTGTCCAGGCCACCCGCGACCAGCGTGCCGCCGACCGCGCGGTGACGACCTGGGCCCGCGACAACGCCGCGGACCTGCGCCGCCTCGCCGGACAGATCGGCGCCCTGGACGACCTCACCGCCTCGGCGGCCCCTGCCGTGGAACGCCTGCTGGACGCGCTCGGTCACGACGACCCCGCCCGCCTGCTCGCCCCGCTCGCCGAGACCCGGCCCCTCCTGGAGGCGGACCACCCGGCGATCGCCGACCGCCTCGACGAACTCACCGCCCGAACCGAACAGCTTCGTGCCGAGAGCGACCGGCTGCGCCGCACACCCCAGGCCGGCCCGTGAGCACCCCGGCCGCGGCCCTGCCGGGCTGCGGCCCGCATGTCAGCGGACCTGTTCACCGTCGTAAAGCCTGCCCGGCCCGCGAGGTGCGAGTCGAGAGGCCCTGAGGCCCTCGACGTGAAGACCACTCCCCGTGACGGCGCCGCGTCGTCCGTGACCCTTTCCCCTACCCGCACATGAAGGAGACGCCTCCCGTGGCCAGCCCGACCGAGACGCTGGAGTTCCAGGCGGAGACCCGCCAGCTGCTGCAGCTGGTGATCCACTCGATCTACTCGAACAAGGACATCTTCCTGCGCGAGCTGATCTCCAACGCCTCCGACGCCCTCGACAAACTCCGCCTGGAATCCCTCACCGACAGCGGCCCCGCAGTCGACACCTCCGACCTGCACATCACGCTGGACGTCGACCGGGACGCCCGGACCCTGACGGTGCGGGACAACGGCATCGGCATGACCCGCGAGGACGTCGTCGACCTGATCGGCACCATCGCCAAGTCCGGCACCGCGAGTCTGCTGGCCAAGATCAAGGAGGCCAAGGACGCGGACGCGGCGCAGAGCCTGATCGGCCAGTTCGGCGTCGGCTTCTACTCCGCGTTCATGGTCGCCGACAAGGTCACTCTGCGGACCCGCCGGGCCGGCACCGAGCAGGGCACCGTGTGGGAGTCCGACGGTGAGGGCACCTACACCATCGCGCAGGCCGACGATCTGCCGGTCGGCACCTCGGTCACGCTGCACCTCAAGCCGGCGGACGGCGAGGACGGGCTCGGCGACTACCTCGCGGCGTGGAAGATCCGCCAGATCGTCAAGCGGTACTCGGACTTCATCCGCTGGCCCATCCGCATGGCCGCCGAGCCCGTCGAGCCCGTCGAGGCGGGCGCCGAATCCGCCACGGACGAGAAGGCCGTCGTCGTGCCGGAGACGCTGAACTCGATGAAGGCGCTGTGGGCCCGTCCCCGCAGCGAGGTGACCGAGGCCGAGTACCACGACTTCTACCAGCAGATCAGCCACGACTGGCAGGCCCCGGCCGAGACCATCCACATGCGCGCCGAGGGTACCTTCGAGTACGAGGCGCTGCTGTTCATCCCCGCCCACGCCCCGTTCGACCTGTTCTCCCGTGACACCAAGCGGGGCGTGCAGCTGTACGTCAAGCGCGTGTTCATCATGGACGACTGCGACGCGCTGATGCCGAACTACCTGCGGTTCGTCAAGGGCGTCGTCGACGCCCACGACCTGTCGCTGAACGTCTCCCGCGAGATCCTGCAGCACGACCGCCAGATCACCGCCGTGCGCCGACGCCTCGTCAAGAAGGTCCTCGGCGCCCTCAAGGACATGCAGGCCGGCAGGTCCGACACCTACACCAAGCTGTGGGAGCAGTTCGGCCGGGTGATCAAGGAAGGCCTGATCGAGGACCGCGACAACACCGACGCGCTGCTGGAGCTGGTCTCGGCGGCCTCGACCAACGACCCGGAGAAGGCGACCACGCTGCGCGAGTACGTCGCGCGGATGAAGGACGGCCAGGACACCATCTACTACCTGACCGGCGAGAGTCGCCAGATGGTGGAGAACTCCCCGCACATGGAGGCCTTCACCGCCAAGGGCTACGAGGTCCTGATCCTCACCGACCCCGTCGACGAGGTCTGGACGGACCAGATCCCCGCCTTCGACGGCCACCGCTTCCAGTCCATCGCCAAGGGCCAGGTCGACCTCGACGGCGATGCCGACAGCGACGCCGGCGACGAGGCGAAGGCGGAGAAGGCCCAGCGCGAGCAGGACTTCGCCGCCCTCCTCGGCTGGCTCCAGAACGCCCTGGCCGACCACGTCAAGCAGGTCCGCCTCTCCACCCGGCTCACCACCTCCGCCGCCTGCCTGGTCGGCGACGCCCACGACCTGACCCCCACCCTGGAGAAGATGTACCGGGCCATGGGCCAGGAACTCCCGCCCGTCAAGCGGATCCTGGAACTCAACCCCACCCACCCCCTCATCACCGCCCTGCACCAGGCACACGCGGCGAACGCCGACGACCCCGCGCTCGCCGACACCGCCGAACTCGTCCACGGCAGCGCCCTGCTCGCCGAAGGCGGCGACCTGCCCGACCCGGCCCGCTTCACCCGTCTCCTGACCGACCGCCTCACCCACACCCTCTAACCCCCTGCAGGTGCGGCCGGCCGCGGCTGACAGAGCCCGGCCGGCCGCACTCCCACGCCGCTTGGCCAGACCCGCCCGCCAGCGGGCGGGCGCGCACCGGCCCGGGGCCGGGCTGCATCACCCTTGGCAGGAGTGCGGCCCGCAGCACCGCTTCCCTCACCCGTTTCGGCAGCCGGGGACGGAAGCCGGCCACCGCCGACAGCCACCCGACCGACCGAGGACATCCGCGCGTGTACGAGTACACCGACCGCAAGAACCGCACCCTGGCCGACCGGATCAACGCCGCCGCCGAGCGCCGTCCGGACCACGGCACCGAGCAGGACAAGGTCACCGCGACCGCTCTGCTGGCCGACATGCTCCACGCCGCGGCCCAGCACGGCATCACCCTCGAGGCCTTCGACTGGGTCGCCGACCTGCCCGGCACCTGCTACCGCGCCATCGTCAGGCACCGCACCCCGGCCGACCGGATCAATGCCGCCGCCGAGCGCCGTCCGGACCACGGCACCGAGCAGGACAAGATCGCCGCGACCGCTCTGCTGGCCGACATGCTCCACGCCGCGGCCCAGCACGGCATCACCCTCGACACCTTCGACTGGGTCACCGACCTGCCCGGCACCTGCTACCGCGCCGTCCTGCGGCGCCGCGAGCTCACCGACCGCGTCAACGAGGCCGCCGAGCGCCGCACCACTCCCGGCACGGAGGAGCAGAAAGCCGCAGCGACGGCTCTGCTGGCCGACATGCTCCACGCCGCGGCCAGGCACGGCATCACCCTCGACACCTTCGACTGGGTCACCGACCTGCCCGGACACTGCTACGCCGCCGTCGTCTCCCCTCTGCGCGCGCGGGCCACCCGGTGGGCCACGGCCAGCTGAACACGACGGGCCGGTGCCGGGAGTCTGACCGGCGGCCGGGAGGATGGTCCTGAAGCGGCGGCCCGCACTCGCGCCATCGGTGCCTCGGAGCGCGCGATGGTGGCAGCGCCGCGGTACGCGGCCCGGCGTCAGCCTTCCACCAGGTCGGCGAGGCCGAAAAGGTCGATCACCCGGGCGACGAGCGGGGCCCGCACATCCGTGACCTTCAGGACGACGCCTTCCTCCTGCGCCTGGTGACGGAGCCGTTCCAGGGCGTGCGCGCCCGAGCAGTCGCAGAATCTCACCTGCGCGAAGTCGAGGTCGATGCGCCTGGGCCGGTTCGCCAGGAACTCCTTGACGCGGCTCTCCAGCTCGGCGGCGGTGGCGAGGTCGATCTCGCCCGTGATCGCGATGGTGACCTGGCCGTCCCACCGGGAGACGGCGGTGCGGAAGTCGTTGCCGTTCACAGCCATGGCTCCACCTCCCACAGCCGGTGCACCATCCACTCCCAGAAGTCGCCCCACTCCCAGAGGTCGCCGGCATCCCGCGCCCACGTCGACGCACCTGGCGGTGCGGTCCGCACGGGGCCCACTCGAACGAGCGGTTCGGTTCCTCGCGGCATCGCTCCGACGAGGGGAGTCGGCGCGGTGCGCGCAGGCCCCGCCCCACCGGTTTTCCGGACGACTCGTACGGGCACCCGTCGGCCGGCGGTCGGGGGAGGGGCCGAGGCGCGGGCGGTCCCCGGGTGGGGCCGGGCGGTCTCGCGTTCGGCGTCGTAGGCGGCGCGCAGCTCGGGATCGTGCAGGACCTCGTAGGCGGCGACCACCGCGCCGAGTCGCTCCGCCGATCCCGGTTCGACGGGGCGGGTGTCCGGGTGCAGCAGCCGGACCAGGGTGCGATAGGCCGAGGTGACCTGCCGCGCGGACGCCGTGGGTTCCACTCCCAGCACCGCGTAGTGATCGCGTCGGTCTCGCGATCCCGTCATGGCGGACCACCTCCCGGGCGACCGGCGACCCCGGCAAACCTCCTCATTGACTTGGATAGAACCTTGGCCAACGCTTGTCAAGATGTCCGAAATGGGGGTATACGGGCTATGGGTGCCCCCACTGCCGTCGGCATGACCCCCCTCAGTATCCGGCGGTGTGATGCGCCGCGCCGGCCCCGGTCTGCGCGGCGATGTCCTGTGCGACCTGTGCCAGGGATGTGTGGAGGGCTTCGCGTATGGCTTCCAGGCGTGCGAGGCAGGCGTCCAGCGAGGCGAGGGCGGCGTCGCCGTCGGTCCGCATCCGGTGCCCGACGGCCACGAGCTGGTCCTCGATCCGCTGCCAGCGCTCTTCGGCGGCGGCCAGGGGGTCAGGCGCGCCGGTGGTCGCTGTCATGGCGCAGTCGGTCGGTGTGCTGGGCGAGGTCGTCGAGGCGGTGGGCGATCTGGGAGTGGTGGGCGCCGAGGTGGGGGCGGACGGCGGCCAGGGATGCGAGGAGTTCGGTGGCGTCGGGGGCGCCGAGCGCGGTGTGGAGGTGGTCGAGGGCGGGGCGGGCCGCCGGGGCGAGGTCGGTCAGGGCGGCGACCTGGGCGGCGAGCCGGCGCAGGTCAGCGGCGTTGGCGCGGGCCCAGTCGGCGACGGAGCGCTCCGCGGCGCGGCGGTCGCGTACGGCCTTGACGCGTTTGGCCCCGGTGGTGCCCGGGGTGCCGGTGGCGGGTGGCGCAAGGCGCAGGTAGCGGTTCTCGGCGGCCTGACGGCTGGCGACGCCCATGGGGCGGGCGAGGTCGGCCCAGGTGGCGCCGGCGGCGCGGGCGGTCTCCACCAGCGGGGCCTCCCAGTCGGCGAGTTCGGTACGCAGCTCGCGCAGCAGCAGCAGGGCGGCCAGTGCCTGCTCGGGGTCGGTTTGGGTGGTGGGCGGGGTCGTGGCTTCGGTGTCCTGCGCGGTGCGGACGGCGTCGTCTATGGCGGCGAGCGCCGCGGCGGCGGCGAGGAAGGACGCCGGGCCCCTCGACGGTCCGCCACTGGTGGCGGGTTCTTGGGGCCGCTTTCTCATGGGTGTCACTCCTTTGGCGACATCAGGGTTTGTCATTGGATGGATGACATGTTAGAACGGTTTCAGGTGAAGCGCACTGGCACCCATCGATCAGTGGAGGTGTTTCGCGATGCTGATGCGCACCGATCCGTTCCGCGAGCTGGACCGGCTGACCCAGCAGTTCTTCGGCACGACCGGGACCTGGTCGAGGCCGACCCCGATGCCGCTGGACGCCTACCGCGCCGGCGACGAGTACGTGATCTGCTTCGACCTGCCGGGGGTGGCCCCCGATGCGATCGACATCGATGTCGAGCGGAACATGCTGACCGTCAAGGCCGAACGCCGTCCCCGCCACCAGGGCGAGGACGTGAAGTGGGAGCTGTCCGAGCGTCCGCTCGGCGTCTTCTCCCGGCAGGTCATGCTCTCCGACACGCTCGACCCCGACGGGATCGTCGCCGACTACGACTCCGGCGTGCTGACCCTGAAGATCCCGGTCGCCGAGAAGGCCAAGCCCCGCAAGATCGCCATCGGCCACGGCGGAAGCCGCAAGGAGATCAAGGCCTGACGGCGTCCCTCTGCCGTTCCGCGCCGCCCGCACCCCCCGAGCGGACGGCGCGGAACACTCCCGCAGTCGGCCCCCTGCCGCCCGGACCGGCACCGTTCGTGGTGAGGGCCTTCGGTGAAATCGACAGGGAGGAATCGCGGTGACTCTTCGATGGGAAGCTTTCTTGGACCAGGTCCAGGAACGCGGAGAGTACGACACACCCCAGGACGCCGATCGCGCGGCCCGCGTCGTGCTGGCCCTGCTCGGCGCCCACCTGGTCGGCGACGTGCGCGCGAAGCTCGCGGCCCGTCTGCCCGAGACCTTCGCCCTGATCCTGCTGAACCCCTTGCAGGCCGCCGAGCCGCTCAGTCCCGAACGGTTCGTACGCGCCACCGCCGCCTGGATCGAGGGCGCCACCGAGAAGACCGCCGTGTGGGACATCGGAGCCGTCCTGTCCACGGTGGCCGACGCCGCCGGCGACGAATTGTTGGAGCGCGTGCTGTTCCAGCTGCCGCCCGGCTACGACGTCCTGTTCGGCCGCCCCGCCCCCGACCACCGATCCTGACCGCTTTCGTGCCGCCGCGTGCACCGCGGCGGCCCGTATCGGAAGGCCACCGCCATGACCCGGCACCGCCGCCTGATCCAGCAGGTCCGCACCCTTGGCCGTCACCCCAGCGACGAGGAAGCGGAACGAGTCCTCGACACCGTCCTGGCCGTCCTCGGCTCCCAGCTCACCGGCGACGAACGCTGCGAGCTGGCCGCCGCGCTGCCCGAGCGGGCCCGCGCCGTCCTCGCCTCGCAGATCCCCCTGCCCGAACCCGTCGCCGCCCCCGCCTTCGTCGAAGCCGTCGCCCGAGCCCTGAACATCAGCCTCACCAGCGCCCGCTGGGATGCCTCCTCCGTCCTGGCCGCCCTCGCCGATCTCGCCGGCGATAGGCTCACCGACCGCCTTCTCGCTTGCCTGCCCAGCGGCTACGCGCTCCTGTTCGGCCGCGCCGACCTCGCCGCCGCCGCTTGAACCCCACCCAGCAGCGCGGGCGGGTCCAGGCGGCGGGCGCCGGACGTCACCGGCCGCGGGTCCGCCCCAGGTCGGCCTCCAGCTCCTCCACTCGGGCCTGGAGATCGAGCACCCGGCGCGCCCCTTCCAGGGTCAGTCCCTCGCCGATCAGCTTGACCAGTGCGGCAATGCGGTTGATCTCCCGGCGCGAGTAGCGCCGCTGGCCGCCTGCCGAGCGCACGGGCACCACCGCGCCCAGCTCGTCCAGTCGCCTCAGGAACGCCACCCGGACGTGCAGCATCGCGGCAACCTGCCCCACCGTGTACAGCGCGGCATCCGCGTCATCAATGGGCAGCTCCACCACCGCGACCTCACCTCGCCGCTCGATGAAATGAAACCTCACTTCCACGTTACAGATTTCCTCCAGCCACGGCGTCGACTTACCCTTGATGTCATGAGGCTCAAGTTTCCTTCCTCCCGGTGAGGCAAGACGGGAGGGATGGCAAGAGAGGAGGCCCGTGATGGCACGCGCAGTCGGTATCGACCTGGGAACGACGAACTCGGTGGTCTGCGTGCTGGAGGGCGGCGAGCCGACCGTCGTCACGAACGCCGAAGGCGCGCGCACCACCCCGTCGGTGGTGGCCTTCGGCAAGGGCGGCGAGGTGCTGGTCGGCGAGGTCGCCAAGCGGCAGGCCGTCACCAACGTTGACCGCACCGCGCGCTCGGTGAAGCGGCACATGGGCGAGAGCGGCTGGCACTTCCCGGAGAAAGGGGACGTGGACGGCAAGAGCTACACCGCGCAGGAGATCTCCGCGCGGGTGCTGCAGAAGCTGAAGCGCGACGCCGAGTCCTACCTGGGCGAGGACGTGACGGACGCGGTGATCACCGTGCCCGCGTACTTCAACGACTCCCAGCGCACCGCGACCAAGGAGGCCGGCGAGATCGCGGGCCTGAAGGTGGCGCGGATCATCAACGAGCCGACCTCCGCCGCCCTGGCGTACGGCCTGGACAAGGAGAACGACCAGACGGTGCTGGTCTTCGACCTCGGCGGCGGCACGTTCGACGTGTCGCTGCTGGAGATCGGCGAGGGCGTGGTGGAGGTGAAGGCCACCTCCGGCGACACCCACCTCGGCGGTGACGACTGGGACCAGCGGATCATCGACCACCTGGTCAAGCAGTTCAAGAACGGCTACGGCATCGACCTGTCCAAGGACAAGATGGCCGTGCAGCGCCTCCGCGAGGCCGCCGAGAAGGCCAAGATCGAGCTGTCCGCCGCCACCGAGACGACGATCAACCTGCCCTACGTCACGGCCTCCGCCGAGGGCGCGCTGCACCTGGACGAGAAGCTCACCCGCGCCCAGTTCCAGCAGCTCACCGCCGACCTGCTGGACCGCTGCGAGGGCCCGTTCCATCAGGCCGTCAAGGACGCCAAGATCGAGGTCTCCGACATCGACCACGTGATCCTGGTCGGCGGCTCGACCCGGATGCCGGCCGTCACGGACCTGGTGAAGAGGCTCACCGGCAAGGACCCGCACAAGGGCGTCAACCCGGACGAGGTCGTCGCCATCGGCGCCTCGCTCCAGGCGGGTGTCCTCAAGGGCGAGGTCAAGGACGTCCTGCTGCTGGACGTCACCCCGCTGTCGCTGGGCATCGAGACCAAGGGCGGCATCATGACCAAGCTCATCGAGCGCAACACCACGATCCCGACCCGGCGCTCGGAGGTCTTCACCACCGCCGAGGACAACCAGCCCTCGGTCACCGTGCAGGTGTACCAGGGCGAGCGGGAGATCGCCGCGTACAACAAGAAGCTCGGCATGTTCGAGCTGGCCGGCATCGCCCCGGCCCCGCGCGGCCTGCCGCAGATCGAGGTCACCTTCGACATCGACGCCAACGGCATCATGCACGTCGGCGCGAAGGACCTCGGCACCGGCAGGGAACAGAAGATGACCGTCACCGGCGGCTCCGCCCTGCCCAAGGACGACATCGACCGCATGATCCGCGAGGCCGAGCAGCACGCCGAGGAGGACCGCCGCCGCAAGGAAGCCGCCGAGACCCGCAACCAGGGCGAGCAGCTCGCCTACACCACCGAGAAGTTCCTCACGGACAACCAGGGCAAGGTCCCGGCCGACGTGCAGAGCGAGGTGGAGGCCGCTCTGACGGAGCTGAGAGAGAAGCTCAAGGGCGAGGACACCGCCGCGATCCGCGCGGCGAGCGAGAAGGTCGCCCAGGTCAGCCAGAAGCTCGGCCAGGCCATGTACGCCCAGACCGCCCCCGGTGCACCGGGCGGCGCGACCGGTCCGCAAGGCTCGGAAGAGGAGGTCGTGGACGCCGAGATCGTGGACGAGGACGAGCACAAGGGAGGCGGCACCGCACCCTGACGGTGGGCTGCCCGCCGGCGGTGGCGGCGGGTCGTCCGCGCCCTTCACGACCACCGCGTGGCGGAACCGCTCGACCAGGCCTTCGCCCGCATCGAGCACCTGCGGCCGCGATGACCCGCCCCGGTACGCGCGAACGCCGGTGTGCCACCTCGGATCCGAGAGGGCGCACCGGCATTCGTACGCGGTCCCGGTCTCAGCCCTTGCGGCGGGCGGCCGCGGCGCCGTAGCGGCGCTCGAAGCGCTCGACACGGCCCGCGGTGTCGAGCACGCGGGATTGGCCGGTGTAGAAGGGGTGGCTGGCGGAGGAGATCTCCACGTCGATCACGGGGTAGGTGTTGCCGTCCTCCCACTCGATGGTGCGGTCACTGGTGACGGTGGACCGTGTGAGGAAGGTCAGCCCGCCGACGCGGTCACGGAAGACGACGGGGCGGTAGGCGGGGTGGATGCCGGGCTTCATCGGATTCTCCTTGGCTGGGCGGGGTCGGGGTCAGCGTTCCTCGCGGAACTCGGTGTGGCGACCGAGCACGGGGTCGTACTTGCGCAGAACGAGCCGGTCCGGGTCGTTGCGCCGGTTCTTGCGGGTCACGTACGTGTAGCCGGTACCGGCGGTGGACCGGAGTTTGATGATCGGGCGCAGGTCGTTGCGGGCCACGGCGTCCTCCTGGGGCGGATCGGTGACGGTTGAGCCACCATCATAGCGAAATGGTTTTCGTTTCCATTAGGCGTGCAGGGTGGCAACGTCACCTGCGGCCACGGCATTCCCGGGCCGAGGCCGCGATCCTGGTCCCGATCGAGATCGACGGCCGTCGCCACCTCGTCCCCAAGCACTTGGTCCGCGCCTACCAGCGCGGCCTGCTGGCCGCCGACGAGAGGTGAGCACGGCGGGGGCGCCGGCATCGGCAGGGCGCCGGCCTTCCCGCCGCGCAGGGCCCTGGCCTGCTACAGTCGTGGGAGTTGCAGTAGTGGTTCCCATGAACTTTGTGTGCGCCTGCTGATGTATTGCAGGCGCATTTTTTGTTCCCCGGCTCTTCCCCGGTGGGCGCTCCATGCGGTGACTCGAAGCCCGCGCCGTGCGTGCTTCGGACAGTCCCTTGAAGGAGATTTCTAATGGCTAATGGCACTGTGAAGTGGTTCAACTCGGAGAAGGGCTTCGGCTTCATCGAGCAGGAGGGTGGCGGCCCCGACGTCTTCGCCCACTACTCGAACATCAACGCCAACGGCTTCCGTGAGCTGCTCGAGGGCCAGAAGGTCGAGTTCGACGTCACGCAGGGCCAGAAGGGCCCGCAGGCCGAGAACATTCGCCCGCTGTAGTTCTTCTGCCACGGCACCCGCCTGGCAGTGAGGGGCCCGCACCGCGCACACGTGCCCGGTGCGGGCCCCTCGGTCATCGCGCCACGGTGGCGGAGCCGTGCGCACCGCGGGCGGTGAGCCCGCGGGCGACCCCGTCCGCGAGCAGCAGCAAGGCGGCGGTCACCAGCGCGGCCATGTGTTCGTAACCCGCCAACACCGGGTCCACCGCCGTGATCGCGGCCGTCAGCAGCACCACGCCCAACGCGGTCCAGCGCGCCCCGAACCGCCAGGCGACCAGCAGTCCCAGCCCGATCACGGCCGCCGACGGCCCGGTGTCCCGGACCTGGGCGAACGCGGCGGGCAGGTGGAGCAGGTGGCCGGGCGGCCGGGACACCCCGAAGCGCGCGTAGCAGGTGCCCACCAGCGAGCAGGTGTACCCGACGGCGAGCGTGCGCCACGGGCCGAGGGTCAGCTCGGCGATCGCGAAGACCACGAACACCTGGGCCAGCGCCCCCCAGACCGGGAGGCCCAGGGCCGGCACGAATATCGAGACCGGGAAGCGCGGCAGCGCGACGTCCCACGGCTCGGCGGCCCGGACCACGCCTATCCGGGAGACGAAGGCCGCCCCGCTCGGGAACTCGTCGACCGCCGCGAACAGCAGCACCAGGCAGCTGGAGACCACGGTGAGGGTCAGTGCGGCGGCGCCCCTGGCCCGCAGCCGGGCGTGCGCACGGCGGTAGAGCGGGCCCCACTCGCTCTCGGCCGCGCGCCGGATGCCGGGATCGTTCACGACGGTCCTCCAGTCCCGATCAGGAGCCGATGGTGGCCGCACGCCGGTCCGCGGCACCGGCGGGCGGCCGGACGTCGGAGCCCGAGGTGCACGGCCGCAGCAGCGCGAAGTAGGCCAGGGCCGGTCCGGACTGCCGGATGACGTGCAGGCCGACGGCGTTGGCGTGCCGGGCCAGGGTCGCCGGGCGGATCCGGTGGCGGTCGAAGAACTCGCCGACGACCAGGCGACCGGTCGGCTTGAGGACCCGGCGCAGCTCGCTCAGGGCGGCGGGGACGTCCGGGATCTCTCCCAGCGCGGTGACCAGGTAGGCGGCATCGAACGTGGCGTCGTCGAAGGGGAGTTCGCGCGCGTCGGCCAGGGTGGGGACGATGGTGTCGAGGCCGGATCCGGCGGCCCGGCGCATCACGTGGTCGAGCATCTCCTGCTGGATGTCGACGATGTCCAGCCGGCCGTCGGCGCCGAGCCGGGGCGCCACCCGGAGCGATTGCAGCCCGGTGCCGGGACCGATCTCCAGCATCCGCTCGCCGGGCAGCGGCTGGAGCTGCTCGGCCAGCCGCTCCCAGGACAGGAACGGCAGCGGCAGGTCGAGCAGTCGGTGCTGCGCGTAGGGGTACGGCGCGGAGTCGGTCACCCACCAGGCGGTGGCCGCGGCCGCGACCGAGGCGCCCGCAAGGGCCCAGGTGCCGGCCTTGCCGAACGGGGCGCGCAGGGGTGAGGAGGGGTGGCGCATGGTTCTTCTCCAACGTCGGTCGTCGGCGTGGGGCGGTGGTGCCCGCTCAGTGGATGTGCATGCCTCCGTCGGAGGCGGCCACGGTGAGGGAGGTCGACGCGCCGTCGGAGTTCGGCAGGTCGATCCGCGGCGCGGAGCTGCTGCGGTGGGCGTCGATCCGGTAGCCGGTGCTCGAGGGCACCCGCGAGGTCGCACCGACCATCTGCCCTCCAGCCAACAGCAGTTCAGCCGGGCCGGACACGTGGCAGGCCCACCGAACCGGGGTACGGACAACCCCCCTGTCAGTCCCCGCCGTTGTCGTCGGGCGGGGTGGTGGTGCCGGTGGTGTCGGCCGGGGCGGCAGCGGCCCGCGGCTGCGCGGCGGCGCTGACTCCGGACGCGATGGCGGGCGTGACGAGGGTGAGGGTGATCGCCGCCGGTGCGGCGGCGGCCGCGGCCACGAGGCACTGGACCCAGCAGGGGCGACCGGCCGAAGTCACCGCTGCACCGGCCGACTTCGCCTCCTCGCCGGACTCATCCGGCATCCGTGATCCACCCCCGACACGCCGTTTCGGAAGGTGCCGTCATCACCGTCATCGCCGGCGTCATCGGCCTGGACGGACTGGCCGGGGCGACCGCCGAACTGGGCGCGCCGGAGCGGCACGCGAAGATCAGCGTCGACCCCTCGCTGGTCGCCGGCTGATCGTCCGAACGACGGTGGCGCCCCCGGGAGATCCCGGGGACGCCACCGTCGTTCGCGGCACGGGCGTTCTCAGTGGACCGCGATGTCGCCGCGCGTGGTCTTCACCACCACACTGTGCGGCGCGTCCGTGGCGGTGTTCGGCAGCGAGACGCTCGGCGACGACCAGGAGCTCTGCGCGTCGACGCGGTAGGAGGCGTCGTGAGGCACCTTGAGGTCGACCCGGCCCCAGTCCGTGGTGACCTTCAGGGAGGCGGGTGCCGCCGTGAAGGAGGCGCTGACCTCGCCGTCGGTGGTGATCACCTCGGCGTCCGGGGCGCTGCTGTCGGCGAGGGTCACCGCGCCGTACGTGCTCCGCACGGTCAGCGGGCCGGACGACTGGTCCACCTCGACCCCGCCCCGCCCGGTGGCCAGATCCAGCCGGCCGGTCAGACCCTTCGCCTGGATCCCGGCGCCCCCGGTGCTCACCTGCGCGGCCAGGCCGGCCGGCACCGTGACCTGCAGGTGCCCCGAGCAGTCGTCGGAGCAGCCGGCGGTGACCGTGACGTCCGACCCGGACCGGGTGACGGAGACCTGCGGGACACGGCCCGTGTAGCTGCCGCTCATGGCCACCGTGACCTGCGAGGAGTCGTCCTGGCTCAGCGTCACGCCGAGTCGGTCGGTCTGGACCGTCACCCGGTCGGCGCCGGCCGCGTCCTGCTGCCAGTCGCCGCTGTACGGGTGGTGCGCCGGAAGCGAGTCGACCACGATCCAACTGGCCACGGAGACGACCGCGACGAGGGCGGCCAGCCCTATGAGGAGGCATCCGCGGCGCTTCATCGGTGTGGTACTGATCTCAAGCTCCCAGGTAGCGCAGGACCGCGAGCACGCGGCGGTGGTCTCCCGCCTCCTGCTGCAGATCGAATTTCACGAAGATGCTGCGGATGTACTTCTCCACCGCCGCCGTGCCGATCACCAGATCGGCCGCGATTCCGGCGTTGGAACGGCCCTCCGCCATGGCCGTGAGGACCTCCCGTTCGCGCGGCGTCAGGGTGGACAGCGGATCCCGCTGCCGGCTGCCGGCCAGCAACTGCTTGACCACCTCCGGGTCGAGGACCGTCTCGCCCGCGGCGACCCGGCGCAGCGCGTCCACGAACTCCTCGGCGTCCGACACCCGGTCCTTGAGCAGGTAGCCGACCCCGTTGTCATTGGTGTTGACCAGGTCGATGGCGTAGCGCTCCTCGACGTAGTTGGAGAGCACCAGGACACCGGTCTCCGGCCAGCGGGCGCGTACCGCCAGTGCGGCGCGCAGGCCCTCGTCCAGGAAGGTGGGCGGCATCCGGACGTCCGTCACACAGGCGTCCGGCCGGTGTTCGGCCACCGCGCGCAGGAGTTGCTCCCCGTCGCCGACCGCGGCGACCACCTCGATCCCCTGTTCGCTGAGCAGCAGTTCGATGCCCTGGCGCAGCAGCGCGGAGTCCTCGGCCAGCACTACCCGCATGGCAATTCCACCTCGATCACGGTCGGTCCACCCACCGGACTGCTGAGCCGAAACCGCCCGTCCACCCCGGACACCCGGTCCGCCAGACCGGTTAGACCCGTGCCGGCCGTGAGATCGGCTCCGCCACGTCCGTCATCGCCAACCCTAACGTTCAATCGGGCGCCCTCCCGGCGGATCTCCACCAAGGCGCGGGTCGCACGAGCATGCTTGGCCACATTGGTGAGCGCCTCGGTCACCGTGAAGTAGGCGACCGCCTCGATGGTGGGGGAGGGGCGCGGCTCCACCAGGACGTCAAGGCGCACCGGCACTGGAGCCAGCGCGGCGACGGCGGAGAGCGCCGCCTCCAGGCCGCGGTCGGTCAGCACCGGCGGGTGCAGGCCACGGGCCAGGTTGCGCAACTCGGCGATGGTGCTGAGGGTTTCCCGCCGGACGTCCTCGACCAGCTTGTTGGTCTCGTGGTCGCCGGACTTCTTCAACCGCGAGCTGACCCGGCCCAGGGTGATCGACATCGCCACCAGCCGCTGCTGGGCACCGTCGTGCAGGTCCCGCTCGATCCGTTTGCGCTCCGCCTCGGCGGCGTCCACCACCCGGGCGCGGCTCTCCGTCAGATCGTTGATCCGCTGCTCCAGCTCCATGCCGCGGGGCCTGGAGAGCAGTGCGACGGCCAGCGCGGTGTCCAGTGCCAGCAGGAGTTTGACGATCAGGGGGGAGAGGACCGCGCCGACCGGCAGCGCCACCGCCGCGACCAGCAGCGCCCGGGGCAGGGAGTCCACCAGGAACGGCCCGAGCTGGGCCTGCCCGCCGGGCAGGCCCCGGTAGTAGGCCGGAAGCAGCACCAGGGTCAGCGGCACGGCCCAGATCAGCGCCACCCCGACCACGGTCACCGCCGCCACCGGCATCAGCAGTAGTTGGTAGCCGATCAGCCGCCAGGTGCAGGGGTTGTGGACGAGTGACTGCAGCGACTTGACCAACCGCCACGAAGAGACCGGCGCCGGCAGCTCGTCCAGCTCCAGCCCGCAGGTCACGGCGAACCGGGCGCGCTCGACGGCGGCCAGCCGGAACAGCGCCCACCCCGCGGCCACCGTGAGCGGCAGGCCCACCAGGCCGGCCGGCGCCAGGCAGACGGCGACGACCAGCACGACCAGCACGGCCAGTCCCGCCAGCGCCACCAGACCGTCAAGTGCCAGGTGGATCGACGCCCGCCACAGCACGGGGGAGGCCAGCGCGCGCAGCGGATTGCCCGGCACCACCTCGCGGGGTGGCCGGGCGTCCCTCCAGGCCATGCCGGTGGCACGGCCGGCGATGTTCTCGGTCAACTGCTTCGGACCCGCTCTCGTGGGCAGTGCGGGCGGCGACCAGGTCACCGTCCGCGCCTCGGTTCAACAGGGGGACGGTACCCAACCCGACCACCCGTCGACAGCGAGGAGAGCCCACCAGCGGGGGGTAGGGTCTACCCCCCGTCCGGCCGGTGGGTTCACGCTGCCGACCCGGCGCCGCCCGGTGCGACATCGTGGGGTCATGACCGATCGACACTCGAGCGCCGCCGTCCGCCCCGGCCCGGCCGGCAGGACCGACGACATCGAGCAGTTCCTCGCGCACTACGGGGACACCATCGACGACCGGGTCGCCGAGATCGTCGAGGAGGTCCTCGGCGAGCAGCTGAGGGGGTACCGGCGCGACGTCGTGCTGCCGGTCACCGTCGCGCTGCTGGCGGCCGCGGCCGTCTCGCTGGCGCTCATGTGGTGGAGCCCGGGGACAGTCCCCCTGGTGTGGGCCGCCACCTCCGTCATCTGCGTGTCGCTGTCACAGAGCGCCCGGATCCCGCGCCGCTCGTGACGGGCCGCGGGTGTCGGCGTGCAGCAGTCGTTCCGGAGCGACTGCTGTGCCAAGGGGCGATCAGACGAGTCGGCTGCGGTACGGGTCGGCGGGCCCCAGGGGCGGGCACTTCTACCCGCTCGGCCGCACCACCGCCTTCGGCCCGGCCACCCCTCAGGGCTGGAGCCTGGGCACCGGACAGTCCAGGCTCGAACCCCGCCTCGCCGACGCCACCGCGTGGCAGGAGCACGACCCGCCCGCCACCCGCGCCCTGATGGACCACGGCGTGCACTCGATGATCGCGGCCCCGCTGCTGGCCCGTGGCATCCTGCTCGGGGTCGCCGAGTTCTGGCGTGCGGACACCTCGGCGCCCTTCGAGGAGGACGACCGCTCGGTGGCCGAGGACCCGCCTCCTAGGAGTGGTGGCTCCGGTGGGCCCAGGAGGGGTCTGTGCCCCGTTCCTCCTGGGGCGCGTACGGCTGGGGGTAGGGGTGGGCGTCCTGGTGCGGCGGCGCGGGCCACCGGGAGCAGGGCGGCGACTGCGGTGAGTGCGGTGTGTCCGTGCGGTGCTGGTCGGTGGGTCGGGTGGTCGTGCGTCCGGGGCGCAGGGGCCACCACAGGCCGCGGCCGAGGACCGCGGCCAGGGCGGGCACCAGCACGATGGACAGCAGGAACGCGGAGAGCAGGATGCCGAGCGCCGTGGCGAAGCCGATCTGCTGGGTGGAGGGTTGCGGCGTCACCGCGAGGCCGGCGAAGGAGCCGGCCAGGACGAGGCCCGCCGTCGCGATGGCCGGGGCGGTGTGCCGCAGGGCGCGCGCGACTGCTGCCCGGGGCGGCCCGGGGTGCTCCATCTCTTCCCTGATCCGGTCGCTGATCAGGATGTTGTAGTCGGTGCCGAGCGCGACCACGAACAGGAACAGGACCAGGGGCAGCGTGAAGTTGACGCCCGGCTTGTCCATCGCGTGCTGGAACAGCAGGGCGGCCGCGCCGAGGGTGGCCGCGAAGCCGAGGCCGACGGAGAGCATCAGGACCACCGGTGCGAGCAGGCTGCGCAGCAGCAGGAGGAGGATCAGCCCGATCAGTACCGCCGCGACCGGGAAGACCAGCCGAAGGTCGCGGCCGACGGCGGTGGAGACGTCGGCGAAGACGGCCGGGGTGCCGCCGACGTGCGCGGTCAGGTCGGCGGGTGTGCTCTGGGCGACGGCTGCGCGGATCGGGCCGGAGACCAGGTCGCGGGCCTGCTGGGACTGCGGGTCCTCGGTGAGGAACAGGTCGATCCGCGCGGCCTGCCGGCTCTCGCTCAGGACCGGCTTGGCCACCTGGCCGACGCCGGCGACCCGGGTGAGGCGCTGGGCCAGGCCGTCGAGTGCGCCGGGGGAGAGGGGGCCGGCGTTCTTCGTTTCGACGTAGACGCTGGTCGGGTCCGCCACGCCGGCGGGCAGGGCGCGCGAGATTTCGAGGGCGGTGGTCTGGGACGCGGTGCGTGGGCCGCCGCCCAGGCCGTAGTCCATCTTGATCCCGGCCAGCCCGCCGGCCAGGGCGCCCAGGAGGGCGATCGAGGCGAGGACCATGGTCAGCGGGCGGCGGGCCACCAGGTCGGCGAATCGGGCCGCGGTGCCGTCGCGGGGCTCGGCCTTGAGGGCGCGTGAGGGCCAGAAGAGTTTGCGTCCGCACGCCGCGAGCACGGCGGGCATCAGGGTGAGGCTGGCCAGCAGCATGACCAGGACCGAGACCGCGACGGCCGGGCCGAGCACCCGGAACTGGCCGAAGCCGGCGATCCCGAGGGTGGCGAAGGCGGCGACGATGGTCAGCGCGGCCGAGGTGACCGCGGTGCCGACCTTCTGACTGACCTCGGCGGCGGTGGTGCGGTGGTGGCGATCGGGTCGGGCCCGCAGCTGCTCGCGGAAGCGGAACATCAGGAACAGGAAGTAGTCGATGCCGATGCCCAGGAGCACCACGCCGATGAGGCTCGGTACGGAGGGGTCGAGCTTGATGCCGGTGAGCAGCGCGGTGCCCACGACCGCGCCGGCGGCCACGCCGCTGATGAGGGCCACCGAGACCAGCGGCAGCAGGGCGGCCAGGACGCTGCGGAACACCAGGACGTGGAGCAGCACGATCAGGGCGACGGCGCAGGCGGAGGCGATGGTCGCGAGGGTCTTCCCGTCGTCGGCGGAGTCGACCTGGTCGGCGAGTGCGCCGGTGAAGCCGGTTCGCAGGCCCTGGGCGGCGAACTCCGCCCGGGCGTTGTCCCGGAACGCCCGGAAGGTGTTCTCCAGGCCCGGGTCGGCGGGGTTTCCGGTGAGGTTGGCGGAGAGCAGCTCGAAGGTTCCGTCAGGTGCCGCCATGGCCGGGCCGACCTGGGGGATCTGCGAGTAGTCCCGCTGAAGGGGCGCCGCGTCCTTGGGCTTGGGCATGGTGACCTTCAAGCGGCTCAGCCGCTTCGCCCCGGCGTCGATCTGCTCGTGGTCCGCGGGGGTCAGCGCCCGGCCGTCGGTCCGCGCCACCAGGACGGTCACCGGGTTGGCGTCGGGTTTCGTCCCGAAGTGGTCGTGGGCGATCTTCATGGCGGCGGCCGAGTCGTAGCTCTTCGGCAGGAAGTCGGCCGTCTGCGTCTGGGTCACCCGGTAGATCAGGGTCTGGCTCAGGACGGTCAGGAGCATTCCCAGGACCGCCCATGCGGCGATCACCTTCCACGGATTTCTGGTGGAGAATCCGGTCAGGGCGCGGATCACGATGTCCTCCGGCTGCGGTGCTGTCGCCGGGGGTTCCGGCACGTCTCCAGACCATCACGCCGTACCGGGCCTTCTCGTCCGAGCGGAGGAGGAGAACGCCGTCAGGACCTGGGCCCGGCACACGGCGGTGACCAGGACCAGGGGCCTGGTCGGGGATCGGTCCCGGGTGCCTGCCCGGGACCGGGAACCGCTGCGAGAATGACCGCGGACGCTTTCCCCCGGGGACCGCAGGCCGTTGCGGGAACGGCACACGACTCACGGTAGACGGTCACGGTGAACCGGCGAAGGCCAGTGCCGACCGGCCACAGAAAGGACCAGCACCAGCATGTCGACGCACCACCGGCCCCTGCCGCCGTCGCCGAGAGCCGACGGCGTGCCCTGGACGGCCAGTGATGCGCTGGTGGCCGTCGGGGCGGCCGCCCTGGACCTCCTCGGCTACACGGTCGGCGGTCCGGACGGAAGCCAGCCGATCGCCCTGACCGCCCTGGTTCTGCTCGTACTGGCGGCCATGCCGCTGCTCACCAGGCGCCGCTACCCGCTGGCGTCACTGGCGGGTGTGCTGGTCCTCGGCCTGGCACTGAACCTGAGCGGGCCGGTGCCGCAGCACTTCAACTCCACGCTGTGCGTCGCGCTGTTCGCCGTGGCCCGCTCCCGCGGCATCGCGGTGGCGGCGCCGGCCGCCCTGGTGGCGGCCGCCGTGCCACTGCTGGGCCGGGGGCATCCGCTGCCCCCTCCGGTGGGGGAGATGGCGGTCAACGTGTTCGCCGCGGCGCTGGTCGTCGCCGCGGCCGAGGTGCTGAAGCGTTGGCAGCACGAGATGGAGGTCAGGCGCAGGCTGCTGGCCGACCGCGCGGTGGCGCAGGAACGGCGCCGCATCGCACGGGAGTTGCACGACATCGTGGCGCACCACATCACCACCATGCAGCTGATGGCCGGCGGTGCCAGAGCGAACCTCGGGAATGACACCGAGGTGGTGCGCGACGCCCTGGTCACGCTGGAGGGCTCCGGGCGGATGGCGCTGCGCGAGATGCGCCAACTGCTCGACGTGCTCCGGGCCGGCGACGCGCCGGAGGAGGCGGACGGGGCGCCGTCCGCGCCGCAGCCCGGTGTCGGGCACGTCGCAGGGCTCGTCGAGGAGTCCCGCAGGGCCGGTCTGCCCACGGAGTTCGCCGTCCTGGGGGAGGAGCGTCCGCTGCCGCCGAGCACCGGCCTGGCGGTGTTCCGGATCGTCCAGGAGTCCCTCACCAACACCCGCAAGCACGCCGGCCGGGCCGAGGCGCGGGTCCAGCTGACGTACCACCCGGACCGGGTCACCGTCGAGGTGTCCGACAACGGCGCCGCCGCGCCGGCCGACACCCTGGTGGGGGCCCTGGCGGGGGCGGGCAGTGCGGCCGGACCGAGGGCGGGCCGCACCGGGTACGGTCTGATCGGCATGCGCGAACGCGTCGCGCTGCTGGGCGGCAGCATGGTGGCCGGCGGCGTCGACGGTGGTGGCTTCCGGGTGGTGGCCAGCCTGCCGGTGGCGCCGGCCGACGGAGAGGAACTGCTCGGATGACGGAAACCCCGGAGCGGATCAGGGTGCTGATCGCGGACGACCAGCCGCTGGTGCGGCGGGGCCTGGCCCTGATCCTGGCACCGGACCCGGCGTTCGAGGTGGTGGCCGAGGCGGACGACGGGCAGCGAGCGGTCGACCTCGCGCACCGGCACCGGCCGCACGTCGTCGTGATGGACATCCGGATGCCGGTTCTCGACGGGGTCCAGGCGACCGAGCGGATCACGCGGGAGCTGCCCGCCTGCAGGGTCCTGGCGCTGAGCACCTTCGACATGGACGAGTACGTGGTGGCTGCCCTGCGCGCCGGCGCCTCCGGGTTCCTGCCCAAGGACGTCTCCCCGGAGGAGCTCTCGGCGGCCGTGCGCACCGTGCACACCGGGGAGGCGGCGGTGGCGCCGCGCCTGCTCACCCGGTTGATCTCCACGTACGTCACCACGCCCCGCCTGCCGCAGCCGTCCTCACCGGTGCCGGTGTCCGACCTGGGTGAACTGACGCCCCGTGAGATCGAGGTGTGGCACCTGCTGGCCACCGGCCTCGACAACGCCGAGATCGCGTCGGCGATGGGCATCAGCGTCTCCACGGTCAAGAACTACATCACCAGCATCTTCGCCAAGCTGAGTGTCCGCGACCGAGCCCAGGCGGTGATCGCGGCTTACGAGTCGGGCCTGGTGGAGGCCCGGCGCGCCAACCCGGCGGGCTGAAAGCGGGCCGGCCGGCCGCCGCCGGGCCGGGCAGGGTCGAACCGGGCCCGGCTGAGAGGTCGCGCAGCGGGGCATGGACGGGGACCCCGGCGGGAAAGCAGGCAAACGGCCCCGGCGATCACGGAGTTGTTGCGACGCTCCGTGACTGCCGGGGCCTGGGCCCGTTCCGCTCCGAGGGGTGGGTCAGCGGCAGAGGGCCGCGTCCAGGGCGTCCGCCATGTGCTGCGCGCCGACCTCGCCCGGGACGGCGGTGACCGTGATGGCGGCGGCGCGACCGTCGTCGGTGACCCCGTTGCGGGAGCGGTATCCCGCGGTGGTCCCGCCGTGGCCCCAGAAGAGGCCGCCACAGGAGAGCGGCCTGCTCTGCAGGCCCAGCCCGTAGCGGACCCCCGGGCCCAGGGGCTCGGCGGGGACGGTGGTGCGCATCTCGGCGAGCTGCGCCGCGGGCAGGAGCCGGCCGCCGAGGAGCGCGGCGTAGAACGAGTTGAGGTCGGTGTTGGTGGAGACGACCGCCCCCGCCGCCCAGGCCGGCGAGGAGTCCATCTCGGTGTAGTCGACCGGAGGCGCGTCCGGCGAGCTGCGGTAGTAGCCGTGCGGGTGGGCCTCGTGGACGCTCATGTCCCCGGGGGCGGGGAAGTAGGTGTGGCGCAGGCCGATGCGGTCGATGACGCGCCTGGTGATCTCCTCGCCGGCGGGCCGCCCGGTGACCTTCTGGACGAGGAGTCCGGCGACGATGTAGTTGGTGTTGCTGTACTCCCAACCGGTACCCGCGGGGAAGTGGGCCTTCTGGGCGAGGGCGCTGTCGAGGAGGTCGCGGGGCTCGAAGTAGCGGTACTGGATCGTGGGGAAGTCCGGGAGTGCGGGGGTTCCCATGTAGTCGGGCAGGCCGCTGGTGTGCTGGAGCAGCTGACGGACGGTGATGTCGCGCCCGTCGATGCCGTCGCCGCGCAGCAGGCCGGGGAGGTAGGTCTCGACGGGGGAGTCCAGGCCCAGCTTTCCTTCGGCGACGAGCTGGAGGACGACGACGGCGGTGAAGGCCTTGGTGTTGCTGCCGGCGCGGATCTGCCCGTCCACGGGGACCTTGGCTCCGGTGGCGAGGTCGCCGACGCCGGCGGTGTAGTTGCGGGTGCGGCCGTCGCGGCCCTTGACGGAGGCCAGCGCGGCGGGCATGCCGTCGTCCTTCACCAGCGCGTTCAGGCTCGACTGGACGCTGTCCGGCCTGCCGCCCGCGAACGCCGCGGTCGGTGCCAGTGCCGAGGCCGCCACGACGCCGGCGGCCACGGAGGCCACGGCCACCGCCAACCCGCGCCGGCCACGGCGGCGTCGGCGGGCCCGGTCGTGCTGGACGTGCTCGTTCATGGGGGAACTCCTCTGCTGGAGGGGGAATCGGTGGGGCGCGCGGGTTCTGCGCGCAGGGGCGCGCAGAACCCGCTGGTCGTGCCGGTGCGGACGCTCAGGCCGGATCGGGGAGGGTCAGCGGCACAGGGCGGAGTCCACCGTGGCTTCCACGTGCTTCTTGGCCGCGTCATCCGGGATCCTGGTCACCGTGATGCTGATGGCGCGGCCGTCATCGGTGGCGCCCCCGGCGGTGTCGTAGCCCGGAATGGTCCCGCCGTGGCCCCAGTACACGCCACCGCACGGCAGCGGCCGGCTCATCAGGCCCAGCCCGTAGCGGATGCCCGGAGCCACCACGTCGGCGGGGACGGTGGTGCGCATCTCGGCGAGCTGCGCCGCGGGCAGGAGCCTGCCGCCTAGGAGCGCGGCGTAGAACGAGTTGAGATCGCTGTCGGTGGAGACGACGGCGCCCGCCGCCCAGCCCCAGGACGGGTCCAGTTCGGTGTAGTCGCGGAGCGAGCCGTCGGCGTCCCGGTGGTAACCCTTGGGGTGGGCCTCGTGGATGCTCGTGTCCCCCGGGGTGGGGAAGTAGGTGTGGCGCAGGCCGATGCGGTCGACGACGCGCCGGCTGATCTCCTCACCCAGTGGCCGCCCGGTGACCTTCTGGATGATCAGGCCCGCCATCAGGTAGTTGGTGTTGCTGTACTCCCAGCGCGTGCCCGGGGCGAAGTGAGCCTTCTGGGCGAGGGCCGAGTCGAGCAGTTCACGCGGTTCGTAGTACCGCTTCGGACCGGCGAGGATCGAGCCCTTGTCCACGTACTCGGGCAGGCCGCTGGTGTGCTGGAGCAGCTGACGGACGGTGATGTCGCGCCCGTCGATGCCGTCGCCGCGCAGCAGACCCGGCAGGTAGGTCTCGACGGGGGAGTCCAGGCCCAGCTTTCCTTCGGCAACGAGCTGCAGCACCACGACGGCGGTGAAGGCCTTGGTGTTGCTGCCGATCCGTACCTGCCCGTCCACGGGGACCTTGGCCCCGGTGGCGAGGTCGCCGACGCCGGCGGTGTAGTTGCGGGTGCGGCCGTCGCGGCCCTTGACGGAGGCCAGCGCGGCGGGCATGCCGTCGTCCTTCACCAGCGCGTTCAGGCTCGACTGGACGCTGTCCGGCCTGCCGCCCGCGAACGCCGCGGTCGGTGCCAGTGCCGAGGCCGCCACGACCCCGGCGGCCACGGCGGTCACGACCGCCACCGCCCGGTGTCGGCCGCCCCGGCGGGAGAGTGGGAAACGGCTGTGCGGTGCGTGCTCGTACACGAAAGGACCCCTCCGATGAATGGCGCCGGTGATTCCCGGCCTTCATCAAGAGGACCACTCGGGGGGAGGGGAGTTCGTCCGCACCCAGGACGAAACCGCGCCCGGGAGCAGACTCCGGGAGCCGCCCCGGCCAGGACCGTACTCCTGGCCGGCGGTGCCGATCGGCCCCGGCACCTGGTGGACGGGCGAGCACCCGCTGCGGGCGGCCGTTGCGGGCCCGTGAAGTGTCCGCGGGCCCGCGCCGACGGCGGCCGGCTACTGGCGGGTGCAGGTCGGGTCGGTGTCCGGCAGGCGTCCGCCGGCCAGGTAGGCGTTGACCGTGTCGTCCACGCAGGCGTTGCCGTAGATCCCGTACAGCCCGTGCTGGTTGGCGCCCTGGAGGGTCAGCAGGCGCGAGCCGGGCAGCATGTCGTGCAGGGCGACGCCGCCGCGGTAGGGGGCGCGGGGGTCGCCGGTGGCGGAGAGGATCAGCGCCCGGGCGTCGCGGAGCACCTGGGTGGGCGCCTCGCGCGGGCGGTCCCAGAAGGCGCAGGGGGTGATGTTGTCGAGCAGCGGGCCGAACAGCGGGCTCTCGGCGCGACTGCGCTCGATCTCGCGCCAGTAGTGTTCGGGGTCGCGGGACGCGGTTCCGTCCGCGCACGCGATGGCCTGCATGGCACTGCCGGCCGGCGACCCCTGCGGGCTGAACAGGAATCGCAGCAGGGCGGTGGTGTCCGCGGTCGGGGTGACCGGCCGGCCCGCCGCAGCCTCGGCGAGCATCGCCACCTGCTCGGCGAGGGAGGCCCGTTCCGGGGCGGAGTCGCCCTGGAGCCCCGCGAAGAGCAGCAACGGCACCCGGGAGTCGTCGAGTTCGAAGGCGTCGGCGCCGGTGCCGACGACGAGCGGGCGGTTCGCGGCCGTCTCCACGGTGCGCAGGATCCCGGCGGTCACCTCCTCGCGGGTGCGGCCGAGCCCGTACGTGTCGTGGCGGGCCGCCGCCCAGTCCGCCCAGTCGGCGAACGCGTGCTCGAGCCCGGGCAGCTGGCTCGGGACCAGCGCGGGGCCGACGCGGCCCGGGTCCAGCGCGCTGTCCAGGACCATCCGGTCGACGCGGCCCGGGAACATCTGGGTGTACACCGTGCCGAGGTACGTGCCGTAGGACAGACCGAGGTAGGAGATCCTCCGCTCGCCGAGCGCGCCCCGGACCACGTCCAGGTCCCGGGCCGTGTCGCGGGTGCTCGCGTACGGCAGCACATCGCCGGCCGCCGAGCGGCACTTGGCCGCGAGGTCCCGCTGGAGAGTGACCTGCCGCTCGAAGCCCGCCCGGCCGGTCCCGGAGGACTGGATGCTGAAGCCGACGGGCCAGCCGCAGTCGATCTGCGCGCTGCGGCCGGCGAAGCGCGGGTCCAGCCCGACGATGTCGAAGCGGTCGGCGGTCTCCTTGAGGGCGGCGTGCACCCGGGGTGGTGCGCCGAGCGTCGGGCTGCCGGGGCCGCCGTCGTTGAGCAGCAGTGCGCCGATCCGGTGGCGGGTGTCGGTGGCCTTGATCCGGGAGAGCGCCAGCGTGACAGTGCGTCCGCCGGGGTCCGCGTAGTCGAGCGGCACGGTGACGTCCGTGCAGCGGGCGCCGGCCCGTTCGAGTGCGGCACCGTCCTGGTCGTCCGGGCCCAGGACGCAGCCGTGCCAGTCGAGGTGCTGCCCGTAGTAGCGGTCGAGCCCCCGGGCGAGGCCTTCCGTGGCTTGCGCGGGCGGCGTCGCGGCGGCGGGCGCGCTCAGGCAGGCCGTGAGGGCGAGGCCGGCCGCGACGGTGCGCCGGAGGATCCGGCGCCGTCGGGCGGCGGGAGCGGAGCGGCTGCGCTGGGGGGCGGGCATGAGGCCTCCTCGGCGACGTGGGCCTCTTCCCCGCGGAACCAGCGGAGGAGAGCCCCTGTGATCAGCCTTTCCTTCTCCGTCCCCGGGCCGGATTCGTCGTGGTGGAGCACCCGGGACGAAGCGAAGCACCTGGACCCCGGGGCCGTCATCGAGACGGCCCTGCGGTACAAGTAGTTCAGCCTAGACGCCGAACCGGCCCTGGATGGTGCGGAGTTCGTATTGCGTCGTAGTTCCGTCCCCGTGGTCGACCTCGCGCTCTCCTTTCACGCCGCTCGCCCGTCTTGGGGGCGGCGCCCGGTGGAGTGGGGTGTCAGGACGGGACGGAGATCAGCGCGGTGACGAGTTCCCGGCGGCCGGAGATGGAGAGCTTGCGGTACACGCTGGAGAGGTGGAACTCGACGGTCCGGACGGTCAGGCAGGTCATCTGGGCGATGTGCCGGTTGCTGTGTCCGGCACGGGCCAGGTAGGCGATCTTCTCCTCCTGGCGGGTGAGCTTCGAGGTGTTGGCGGGGGCCTGGAGGCGTTCCAGGGCGAAGCGGATGCGCTTCTGCCAGAAGGCGTTGCGACACTCGTACGCGACCATGGCCGCCTCGACGAGCCGCCTGCGGCCCGCTGACACGTCCTGGCGCCGGATCTGCATCATGCCGAGGTCGTAGAGGGCCTGCATGAACTCGGTGCGCGCGTGGCCCTGGGCCAGCAGTGCCACGGCCTCCTCGAGTGCGGCGACGGAGGTGCCGTCCCGGCGTGCCACGCCCACGGCGTGCAGGGCGATGCCGATGCCGCGCGGAGATCCCCACTTGCTCGCCGCGATGAGCTCCTCCTCGGCGAGGGCGAGTGCCAGGTCGTACCGGCGGATGCCCAGCGCCCCGAACACGGCCCTCGAACGCCAAGGGATCACCGCGGGGTTGACGACGAAGCAGCTGTCGAGGACCCAGCCGCACGCCATGTAGTCGTCGATGGCGTGTCGGAACTGCCCGCCGGCCAGGTGGAGGGCCCCGCGGGCGGCCAGGACGTGGGCACGGTCCGGCAGGTCGGGGTCGAGCGGCCCGGCCAGCTTGCTGTCGAGCAGCACCTGGTGCGCCCGGTCGAGTTCGCCGAGGTGGACCAGCGCCTCGATCAGCCAGGCGATCGCGAGGCAGGCCGACTGCGTGGACGTGCCGCGATCGAGCATGGTCTGGAGCATGTCCGCGGCCTGGCAGGCCCTCCCCGCGAGCAGGCTGCTCCGTGCCCGCAGCAGGGTGAGCAGCTCCCGGCGCGGGGCCGAGCCCGTCCACGCGGGGTCGTCCCGGAGCCTCCTGCACTGCGCGTCGGCGGATTCGAGGTCTCCGGCGTAGAGCAGGGCCAGGATCGCGAGCCAGGTGCGGTGCGGGTTCCGGTGCGGTTCCGCCGTGTCGAGCAGCCATTTGGCCTGCTCGTTGACCATCACGCGGTCGACTCCGCGATTCGCGAACTCGATGGTGCTCAGGGCGAGACTCAACTCGTCGGGTGGCAGGAGTGCGCGGTTCTCGGTGAGGGGGATTCCCGGTACGTAGGTATTCGCCACGTTCCTGGCCGTCGGGAACGCGGGGGCCTCATCGGTTCTGATACCGGCCTTTGTGGTTTGGCAATTCCTATCGTCTCCGGCCATTTTCTGCCACCCCCATAGCTGACGAATGGTGCCACTTCACAACACGACGCGGACTGGGGCGCGTCGGGCCGGTCGCCCGCGGCTGACCTCGGGATCTGCGGCATCGCCATTGATGGCCGTCGGCGGAGGTCGGGCTGGGAACTGCTCGGCGAAACGGGGAGGCCACGACCTGGGCCGTGCCCCCGGTGCCGGCAGGGGATTTGACGGTGATGTCGGTCGGAAAGTTTCGCGAGGCCGTCGCCCCGCCCTTGGGTGAACCCTCTTGCCGGGAGCGGCCCCTGGCTCTGAGAAGCTCCGCGCGGTGAATCTCTATTGATGCTGGACCGATCGGTCCACGTCCCGGTGTGGGAATCATGTCACGATACGAAGCTTCTGTCAAAAGGCAAACAAGCGGTAAGGCGTCGAGCCCCGCGGGGTCATGGGGGAGCCCCGCGGGAGGGGCGGGGAATCTGGTGGAGACCCGTAGAGACAACGCGGCCGGTCCGGGTCCAAGGTCGCCTGACGGGCAGACCCCGGACGCCCAGGACCAGGGAGGAAACGTGGAGCAGTCACAGCGGGTGGTGCTGATCAGCGGTGCGAGCCGCGGGATCGGAGCGGCTACCGCGCGGCAGATGGGAAGGCGCGGCTACCACGTGGTCGTGAACTACCGTCAGAACGCCGACGCGGCAGCGGAGGTGGTGCGTTCGATCGAGGCCGCGGGCGGATCGGCCCAGGCGCTGCGGGCCGATGTCTGCGACCCCGGGCAGGTGTCGGGGATGCTCGACCGCATCCGCGCCGACCGGGGTCGCCTCGACGCCCTGGTCTGCAACGCCAACACGGTGAACCCGCCGTTCGAGCCCCTGCTCACGCTCTCCTGGGACCACTTCATCGGGAAGGTGACCGGGGAGTTGGCGGGAGCGTACTTCCTCACCCAGGCCGTGCTGGGCGCCATGGTTAAGGAGCGCAGGGGCCGGATCGTCTACGTCTCGAGCACCGCGGCGGACACGATCGGCACCGTCGCGGCCCACTCCACGGCCAAGGCCGCGCTCAACACCTTCAGCCGGCACGTCGCGGGCGTCGCCGCCCAGTACGGGGTCGTCGTCAACACCGTCGCCTTCGGCGCGGTGCGGACCGATGCCACCGCGGGTGTCATGACGGACGAGCTCCGCACGTTCATGGAGAGCCGGTCGGCGTCCGGCCGGCTGCTGGAGGCCGACGAGGCGGCCCGCAGCATCGCGATGCTCGCCGACGAGGACTTCAGCGGGTCGGTGGGCCAGGTGCTGCGGGTGGACGGCGGCTTCGAGGTCCTGGACCGGCAACTCAACCCGATGGTGCGGCACTTCGAGTAGACCCGTGGGCGCTCGCGTCGCGCCGGGTGCCCGCCGTGCACCGGGCGTCCCGTGGGGTCGGCCGCCGGCGTCCGGCCCCACGGGAGCGCCGTCAGCGGAAGCTGTGCGCCAGGGGGTGCAGCTGCTGGTCGAGGACCTCGAAGCCGCCGTCGACCCGGATCACCTGGCCGGAGGTGAAGGCGAAGCCGTCGTCGGCGACGAGGGCCACGGCGCGCGCGGCGTCCGCCGGCTCCACCCGGCGTGCCGCCACCGAGCGGTCGGTCGTGTACTTCCAGAACTCCTCGCTGAACTCCGCCGTGGCGTCGGTGTGCACGGCGCCGAGCGCGACGGTGTTCACGGTCACCCCGTGCTCGGCGGCGATGCCGGCGATGTGGCGGCTGAAGGTGTTCAGCGCCGCCTTGGCGACGGAGTGGGGCAGGGCCATGCCGATGGTGTCCGAGGCCGTGCTGGAGATGTAGATGATCCGGCCAGACCGCTGTTCGCGCATGACGGCGAGCGTGTGCTGGGTGAGGAAGAAGGAGCCGGCGAGCTCCCCGTTGACCTTCGCGGCGAAGGCGTCCCAGCTCAGCTCGGCGAAGGAGGCGAAGGGCGGTGTCACGGTGTTGGCGTTGCAGATCAGCAGGTCGATGCGCCCGTGGTCGGCCCGCACCCGCTCGACGAGGGCGCCGACCTGGTCGGCGTCGCAGACGTCGGCCTGCGCCGCCTCGGCCGTGCCGCCGCGCGACTCGATCTCCGTGACCACGTCCGCCGCCGCCTCGGCGTCGCTCCGGTAGTTCACGATCACGTGGTAGCCGCGGCCGGCCAGCTCCTTGGCCGTCGCGGCGCCGATGTTGCGGCCCGCACCACTGATCAGGGCTATGCGCTTCGACTGCTTCACGGTGTCTCCCGTCGGGTGTCGCCGGCGTTCCTGCGGCTCGACCCTAGTCGCGCGGGGGAGTCGGAGGATTGCGGGCCGACCACAGGAAAGGCGTGCGGGCCTTGTGACGCGTGTTCCGCGGCTGCGACTCTCGGTCCGGTTCCGGCAAGAGGCGGAACGGGATCCGAGGCGCTCGGGAGGATGCACGATGGCGGACGAGGTTGACCTGGTGGCACGGATCGACGAACTGTCGGCCAGGGTGCGGGAGCTGGAGGCGATCCGTGAGCTCACGAAGCTGCGCAACGCCTTCCACCACTGCCTCAACTCGCGGGACTGGCAGGGCCTCGGCGCCCTGTTCGCGAAGGACGCGCATCTGGACTACGGAAGCTTCGGCGACGCCCGTGGGCGCGCGGCGATCCAGGAGTACTACAGCGCGCTGCTGCCGAAGATGGTCGAGCTCCAGGGGGCCTCCGAGGTGGCCCTGAGGAACTTCAACCAGGTCCACCAGGTGGAGGTCGAGGGCGACGACCGTGCGTCCGGCGCCTGCTTCTTCGTGGAGCACGTCCGGTTCGACCGGGCGGACCTGGTGCACCAGAGCGTCGGCCGGTTCTCCGACACCTATCTGTTCGAGGACGGCCGGTGGCTGTTCGAGCGTGTCGAACTGGAGCACTACTGGGTGGTTCCGCAGAACAAGGAGTGGCGCTGGCCCTGGTGAGGTCGCACGCGTGCGGCGGATTGACACCCGGATAAAACCGCTACTAGCGTAGTTGCAGTTGGATCGGCGAGGCGACCGTCGCGAAGGGGTCATCACGGTGAGCATCAGCAGCAGGAGCGCGGTCGCGATCCACGCACTCACCATGCTGGGGCGCTGGGACCACTCGCTGACCTCCGTGGAGATCGCGGAGAGCCTGGCCAGCAATCCGGTTCTGGTGCGGCGGATCCTCGGCAGCCTGCGGGACGCCGACCTGGTCCTGTCCACCGAGGGGCGCAACGGCGGCTGGTCGCTCGCCAGGCCCGCCCGCGAGATCACGCTCTACGACGCGTACACCGCGGTGGAGGCGGGGCCGATCCTTTCGCGGCACCCGCATCCGCCGAGCGCGGAGTGCGAGGTGGGGCGGAATATGCAGAAGCTGCTCGAGGCGGAGTTCCAGGACGCGGAGCGGGCCATGAAGGAACGGCTCGGGCGGACGACGATCGCCCACCTCGTCCGGCAAGTGCTGGCCAGTGAGCGGGAGCTCGCACAACGCGTCACCAGCTGACCGATGGCGGAGGCAGTGCCTCCGCCGCCCTTTTGCCCTAACTGTAACTATCATGGTGGCGGAAAGTCACCCGAAGGGCCTGGAATGACTTCCACGTCGACAACGACCGAGCGGACCGGCTCGGGGATGGGCTTACTCGCCGTCCTGATGCCGGCGATCCTCGCCACGGTCACGGCCAGCGACATGGTCAACCTGATGCTCCCGACGATCGGGTCCGAGTTCGGCGCCTCCGAGGCGGAACTCGCCTGGGTCGTCACCGGGTTCCTGCTGATGTTCTCCGTCGGGATCCCCCTGTACGGCCGCATCTCGGACCGGGTGAGCCTGCGCCGGCTCTTCGCGTTCGCGCTGCTCACCTACGCCCTCGGAAGCCTGATCTGCGCGCTCTCCCCGAACCTGGCCGTGCTCGTGGCCGGGCGGATCGTGACGGGCATCGGCGCGGCCGCGATCCCCGTGCTCTCGATCATCGCCGTCACGACGCTGCTGCCGCCGGAGCGGCGCGGTGTCGGGATCGGCGTCGTCTCCGCCGGTGCGGGCGTCGGCACCGCCGCCGGCCCGGCGCTGGGCGGCGGCATCGGGCAGGCGCTCGGCTGGCCCGCGCTGTTCTGGATCATGCTCGTGGTCTCGCTGCTGCTGCTCGTCCCGGCCCTGCGCGTACTGCCGGACGAGACTCCGCAGGGCTCGGGCCGGCTCGACCTCCCCGGCGGCCTCCTGCTCGGCCTCGGAGCCGGCCTCGTCCTGTTCGGCATGACCCGGGCGCAGGTCTCCGGCTTCACCGACCCGCTGGCCTGGGGCAGCCTGTTGGTCGCCGTCGTGGCGCTCGTGGTCTTCGGGCTGCGCACCGTCCGGGTCGACCAGCCGTTCGTCCCGCCGTCGCTGTTCACCAACCGCGTCTACCGGACCGGCATCCTCGTCGCGTTCCTGGCGATGGTCGTCAACCTCGGCGGTCTGGTGTTCGTCCCGCTGCTGCTCGTGGAGGTCAACGAACTCACCCCGGGCAAGGGCGCGTTGGTCATGATCCCGGCCGGCGTCGTGACCGCGCTCCTCTCGCCGTGGATCGGCCGCCTCGCCGGCCGCGTCAACGCGCGGGTCCTGGTGCTCTTCGGGCTCGGCCTCATCGGGCTGTTCTCGCTGTTCCTCTCGTCCTTCACCGGCGGCTCCTCGGTGGTCTTCGCCGGCATCGGGATCCTCGGGCTGAGCATCGGCTTCATGTTCGTGATGACCACCATCATCGGCGCCGCGGCGAGCGAACTTCCGCCCGAGCAGGTCGGTGTCGGCCTCGGGATCCTCCAGGGCGCCCAGTTCCTCGGGGCCGGTACCGGCCCGGCCGTGTTCGGTGTGCTGGTGTCCGCGAGGCAGCAGAGCGGCAGCGACGCCATCAACCCCCTCTTCTCCGGCCACCACGGCTCGGCCTACTCCGACGTCTTCCTGGCCATGGCCGTGGTCGTCGTCCTCACGCTCGTCGTCGCGTCCCGGATGCGTCCCACGGCGGCGGCCGCGGCCGGAGCGAACGACGAGGCCGGAACGAAGGGCGAGGCCGCGGCGAAGGCCGAGACGGCCCCGGTGGCCGCGTCGGCGCAGGAAGTGAACAACGTCCAGTAGGGACGCGACCCGCCCCGTCCGGGGCGCGTCAGATCCACCGAGTGTTGGTTGACGAGCTTGCGAGCGACAAGGGGACCGGCATGACCACGCAGCGGACTTTCTCTCAAGAGGACAAGGAATACGAGGCGTTGTACGCGGGGCGCGCGTCCTTCGACGGCGTCGCCCCCGGTGAGGTGCTGATCCCCTGGGACATCGGCGAGCCCCAGCGGGCCGTGGTGGACCTGGCGCGCTCGGGCGGCTTCAGCGGCAAGGTGCTCGACGTGGGCTGCGGACTGGGCGAGAACGCCATCCTGCTGGCGGGCCAGGGGTACGAGGTGACCGGCGTGGACGGTTCGCCCAGCGCGATCGAGGAGGCGGTGCGGCGGGCCGCGGCCCAGGGCGCGCGGGTGCGGTTCCTGACCTCGGACGCCACCGAACTGGACGGTGTCGGAAGCGACTTCGACACCGCGCTCGACAGCGGCCTCTACCACTGCCTGAACGACGAGCAGCGCTCGGCGTACGCCGCCGCGCTCCACCGGGTGTGCCGGCCGGGTGCCACGCTGCACCTGTTCTGCTTCGCGGAGTCCATGCCGTCGGGGACGCCGATCGTGGCGGAGGCCCTGGTCAGCGAGGCCAACCTGCACGCGAACCTCGGCCCGCACTGGGAGATCGAGGACATCGCCGAAGCCGTCTTCGCCACGACCTTCACCCGCGAGATCCTGGCCAGGCTGGGCACGGCGGACGCCCCGGACACCGGGGCCAGGCCGGGCCCGGACGCGATCCGGGTGGACGAGCGCGGGCGGGTGCTGACACCGATGTCCCATGTGCGTGCGCGGCGCAGGTGAGGCTCCGTCGTCCTGGGCCGCGCGGGTGGCGCGGCCCAGGGCCCAGGGCCCGCGCACGGCGGCCGCGGTGCGCCGCGAGCGCGGTCGTGACGACCGGTGTTCGGCCGGGACGGGACCGAATGGTCTGCTAGCCTCGGCCCATGGCCCGGAAACCTGCTGCCGGTACCCGCGAGCGCATCCTGGACGCCGCTGCCCACCTCTTCGACCAGCGGGGCGTGCACGCGGTCGGCATGCAGCAGATCATCGACGAGGCCGGCTGCGGAAAGCAGTTGCTCTACCGGGAGTTCTCCGGCAAGGACCAGCTGGTGGTGGCCTACCTCGAGCGGTCCGCCGAGGACTGGGACCGGCTCGTGACCGGTGTGTGCGCCGCGGTGGAGTCGCCGGAGGAGCGGCTCGTCGAGTTGGTCCGGGCGGTCCGGGCCATGGCGCCGAACGCCAGGGGCTGCCCGCTGCGCAACACCCAGGCGGAGTTCCCCGACCCGGACCACCCGGCGCACCAGGTCTCCGTGAAGCACTTCCGGCGCGTGCGCGAGCAACTGCGGGACCTCGCACGCGGAACCGCGGCCGCGAACCCGGAGCGGCTCGGCGACCGGATCATGCTGATCATCGACGGTGTCTACGTGAACGGGTCGACCCTGGGGTCCACCGGCGCCGCGGAAGCGGCCGTCGAGTTCGCCGGCGACGTGGTCCGGGCGGAGATCGCCGCCGCGGTCGGCTGATCTCCTGACGCTGACCCCTTTTCCCGATTTCTCTCTTTCCCGATTTCTCTCTTTTTCGCCATCCGTCCCGGGGTGAAGTCTGCCCGCGGGCGGGAGCTCTTCTGCTGCGCAGAATCTCACGACCCAGTGTTCCGAGGAGGATCACGGTGAAGACCATTGTTGTCACGGGG
Organism: Kitasatospora sp. NPDC001132; assembly: GCF_053598415.1. Classification (NCBI taxonomy): domain Bacteria; kingdom Bacillati; phylum Actinomycetota; class Actinomycetes; order Kitasatosporales; family Streptomycetaceae; genus Kitasatospora; species Kitasatospora sp. NPDC001132. Next base: position 257,794 of record NZ_JBSFKF010000008.1, read on the forward strand.
GGCACTTCCGGTATCGGGCAGGCGCTCGCGAACACCTATCTCGGCCGGGGCGACCAGGTGGTCGTCATCGCTCCGGACCCGGTGAAGGGGAAGAAGTACCTCGACACGGCGCAGAAGTTGGGCGCGGTCGACCGCGCCTTCTTCATCGAGGCCGACCTCAGCCTCGTCAGCGAGAACCGGCGCGTCATCGCGGAGATCGAGGACCGGTTCGAGGCGGTGGACGTCCTCGTGCTGTGCGCGCGCTACTTCCGCAGCCACCGGATGGTGACCTCGGAGGGGATCGAGCACAACTTCGCGCTGTACTACCTCAGCCGGTACCTGCTCGGGTACGGCCTGGCGGACCTGATGAACAAGGCCGAGACGCCGGTCGTGATGAACATCGCCGGTCCCGGTGTGGGGGCGCCGGGCGTCAACTGGAACGACCTCGGCTTCGAACGGGGCTACGACGGCTGGTCGGCGATGTTCCAGGGCGGCCGGCTCAACGACCTCCTCGGCGTCTCGTTCGCCGAGGGCGGGAGCGCGCGTCGCGCCCGGTACGTGCTGCTGTTCCCCGGTGGGACGCGCACCGGCTTCGCGGGCGAGTTCGACGCCGCCACCGCGGCGCACATCGACCAGATGAAGCGGGCCGCGCAGCCGGTCGAGTTCACCGTCCCGCCGATCCTCGAGATCATCGACGCCCCGCCGCGGGAGCCGCTGAGCGCCTTCGTGGAGGGCACGCCCCTCAGCCTCCTGCGCCCGGCGTTCGACAAGGGCGCCGCGGCGCGGCTCGACGGCATCACCCGGGAACTCCTGCGCGAGAAGGCGAGCGCCTCATGACGAACCGCCCGCGACCGGTGGCCGCTCCGCGCTGAATCGCCCTCGTGCCGTCAGGAAGGAAATGAACGCCATGACCGAACCGGTGTCGATGCCGCACAACCACCGTCAGGCCGAGTGTCCGTTCCGGCCCGGGCCCGCTCTGGTGGAACTGCACCAGGACCCGTCGCTGCACCGGGTCCCGGTGCCGAACTCCCAGCTCGGCGAGGTCGAGGCCGTCCTCATCACCCGGGAGGACGACGCCCGTACGGTGCTGTCCGACGCCCGCCACGAGGTCGGGTTCGCCTTCGATCCGCACTGGACCGGCCCGCGCTCGGTGATGAACCAGCCGGGCGTCCTGCTCAACTACGACGGGGACGAGCACACCCGGTACCGCCGGATGCAGGCCGGTGCCTTCACGATGAAGCGGATCCGGGCGCTCAGCGGCGTGATCGAGCAGATCGTCGAGAAGCACCTCGACGCGGTGGAGGCGGCCGGTCCGGGCGCCGACCTGATCAGGACCTTCGCCGAACCGCTGCCCCTGATGGTGATCTGCGAGTTGCTGGGGGCACCGCTCGAGGACCGGGCGGGCATCCTGGAGCGCAGTTCGATCGCGAGCAGCGTCGACACCACGCTGGAGGTCCAGCAGGAGAACTTCGCGGCCATGACCGACTACATGGCCCAACTGGTCGCCGCGCACCGGTGGGATCCGGGCGACAACATCCTCGGGGACCTGGTGCGCAAGCACGGTGCGGAGCTCGGCAACGACGAACTCGTCGGCATGGGCCTGGACGTCCTCGTGGCCGGACACGGGACCCTCTCCGGCATGATCGGGCTCAGCGTCCTCGCCCTGTTGTCGCACCCGGAGCAGCTGGCGGTCCTGCGCGACGAGGACGAGCTGTCCGGTGGCGCCGTCGAGGAACTGCTGCGGTTCCTCGCGGTGGCGCCCCCGCTGGTCAGGAGGGCGAGTACCGACCTGTCGGTCAACGGCCAGGAGGTACGCGCCGGCGAGTACGTCGTCGTCTCGACGGTGATGGCCAACCACGGCGCCGACCTGCCCTCGCCCGCGGACGTGCTCGACCTGCGCCGCAAGCCGGTGCCGCACCTGGCCTTCGGCTACGGCAGGCACCAGTGCGTCGGTCAGCAACTCGCCCGCCTCGAACTCGGCATCGCGCTGCCCGCGCTGTTCCGCCGCTTCCCCGGCCTGCGGCTCGCCGTCCCGTTCGAGGAGATCGAGTACCGCACGGAGTCGCTGGTGTACGGGGTCAAGAGCCTTCCCGTCGAGTGGTGACCGGGTGGTCTTCCGCCCGGGGACGCCCCGGGCGGAAGGCCACGCACGAGTGAGCCGCCCTCCTGGTCGGAGGGCGGCTCCGGGCTGCTCGCGGCGGCGCGGCCGGGGGTCAGCCGCGCGGCCGCCGCCCGTGCGCCACGCGGATGGCGGCGGCCGGGCAGAGGGCCGCCGCCGCGCGCACCCCGTCGTGGGCCGCGGCGGGCGGTCGGGCGTCGAGCAGGATGACGACACCGTCCTCGTCACGCTGGTCGAAGACCTCCGGCGCGGTCATCACGCACTGCCCCGAGGCCACGCAGCTGTCCTCCTCGACGGTGATCTCCAGGGAAGCGGTCATGGGGAGTTCCTCTCTGTGCGCGGCTCTGTGCGCGGCTCTGTGCGCGGCCCGGGGCCCACGCGGGCGACGCCCGGCCGGCCGGAGCGCGTCCCGGTGACCGCGACGCCGATCCCGGTCGCCCCGGCGAGCGCGATGGCCAGGAGCGCCGGTCGCCGGCCGCCGGAGTGGGTGAGCAGAGCGGCGGTCAGCGGCAGCATCAGGACACCGCCGAGCTGCACGCCCGTCTGGAACAGCGGCACCGCCGCCGCGCGCAGGCCCGGTTCGACGTCCTGGGTGGCCTGCATGTTCAGGGCGGCGAAGGACAGGGCCATGGCGGCGCCGACGAGGAGGAGCGTCGGCAGCAGACCACCGGCGTACGAGGCGGGTTCGGGGCGCAGCAGCAGGAGCAGCTGGCCCGCGAACGCGGCCGCCGCCCCGGCGGCGATCTGCCGCCGGGTACCGAAGCGGGCGACCAGGCGGCCGGCGAACGGCACGGACACCGCGAGCGGCACGCACGCGGGGAGCAGCGCCAGCGCCACCTGCCAGGGCCGCCACCCGAAGCGGTCGTGCGCCTGGAAGGTGACCAGGAGGAGCAGTGCCGCGTAGGTGCCGTTGAGGGTGGCCGCGCCGAGCGTCGCGCGGATCAGCGAGCCGTTGCGGGCGAGTTCCGCCGTCAGGCGCGGCGGCGTCCGGCGTCCGGTGTCCGGGATCACCCGCAGGCCCCACACCAGGAGCACGAGGGCGAGCGGCGCGGGGAACAGGAACGTCCAGCGCCAGCTCGCCGCGGTGAGCACCCCGGAGAGCAGCAGGCCGAGGGTGAACCCGGCCGCGCCGAACAGGGAGTACACCGACACGGCCCGCCGCTGCGGCGGGCCGTCGGGGACCGTGGTGGTGATCAGGGCCAGCCCGGCGGGCGCGGTGAGCGCGGCGCAGCCGCCCTTGAGGACGCGCGAGGCGATCAGGAGGGCGGTCGAGTCGGCCAGGCCGCCCGCCACCGAGGCCGCGGCGAACACCAGCATCGCCACCAGGTAGCAGCGGCGCAGGCCCCAACGGGCGGTGGCACGGGGGCCGAGGAGCAGCATCGCGGCGAATCCGGCGGCGAAGCCGCCCATCAGCCACTGCACCGTCCACACGGAAAGGCCGCGGTCGGCGCCGATCCAGGGCAGGGCGACGAGGACCACCGAGACCTCGATGGCGTCGAGGACCATGTTGCCCGACAGGATGAACAGGAGCCGCCAGGTGCCCTGTCGGGCCGGCGGGGAGAGGGGCTGCGCGGCGGGCGCCTCAGTCACCTGCGGGCACCTCGCCCGGGCGGGATCCGGCGCCGGCCCCGGATCCGGCGGCGTCGGACCCGGCGGCCTCGGCGAGCAGCGCGGGCAGGCGCTCGCTGACCAACTCGATGTTGCGCACGACGAGGTCGTCCGGCATCCCGGCGATGCTCGCCCAGAAGATCAGGTGCTTCACCGGGAGGCCCTTGGTCCGCTCGTGGATGCGGGCCGCGGCGTCCTCGGGCGTGAGGATCTCCAGGGTCGACCAGGAGCCGTCGGCCTTCGGGGCCTCCGGGTAGTCGTCGGCGCCGAGCAGCGGCGGCCTGGGGTGGTCCGTGCCCTCCACCGAGCCCTGCCGGTAGGTGTTCATCTGGTGGGCGAGGTGCGGTGCGACGCGGGGCCAGGCCGCTTCGGGGTCGTCGGCGAGCATCACGGGGAGCAGGTCGGAGACCCGGGCGAGCTCGGGGTCGTGGCCGCCCTCGATCAGGCCCTCGCGGTAGTGCCCGTACGACGCGTGCGAGATGTGCAGGAGGCCGATGCCGAGCCGGCCCGCGATGCGGGCGCCGCGCGGACCGTAGAAGCCGCCCCACAGCGGGACCGGCGACTGGAGCGGTCCCGGGGTGATGCCGCCCTCCTCCCAGAGCCGCCTGACCTCGCTGATGTTGCGTTCGACCTGGGTGAAGCGGCTCTTGAAGTCGGCGTCGAACAGGTCGTACTCGGGCACCCGGTAGCCGGCGCCGAAGCCGATCTCCAGCCGGCCGCCGCTGATCAGGTCGACGACCGCGGCGTCCTCGGCGAGCTGGGCGGGCTTGTGGAGGTTGGGGAGCACGACCGCGGTGCCGATGCGGGCGTTGCGGGTGCGGGCGGCGGCGGCCGCGGCGAACGTCAGGGGCGAGGGCAGGTAGCCGTCCTCGAAGAGGTGGTGCTCGGTGAACCAGAGGCCGTTCGCGCCGCGCCGGTCGGCCTCCTCGCAGAACTCGAGGGAGCGGGCGTAGTGGTCGGCCCAGGGCCGGTGCCACTGGTCGGGGTTGCGCAGGTCGAAGAGAAGTCCGACATCCATGCTCTGGTCTCCGTGTCTTGGGGGGTGCGGTGCTCAACTGGGGCCGTGCCGCCAGGTCCTCGGGCCCCGGAAGCGGGGCGCGCGCTCGAGGCGGCGCCAGCGCGCCGACGGGTGCCCGGACTCCTGCGGCTCCTGCCGGGCGGCGGCCACCCGGGCGTACAGGACGGTGATGAGGGCGCCCAGCTCGGTCGGGTCCGGGCTGCCCCGCTCCACGCGCAGGAACGAGGACCCGTCGGAGCCGGCCGGCCGGCCGCTCACTGCGGGGGGTTGCCGTGCTTGCGCTGCGGCAGGTCGACGTCCTTGCGGCGCAGCATCGCGAACGCGCGGATCAGGACGGAGCGGGTGTCGCCGGGGTGGATGACGTCGTCGACCAGGCCGCGTTCGGCCGCGTAGTAGGGATGGACGAGCTCCCGCCGGTACTCCTTGATCTTCTGCTCGCGGGTGGCGGCCGGGTCCTGGGCCGCGGCGATCTCACGGCGGAAGACGACGTCGGCCGCGGCCTCCGCGCCCATCACCGCGATCTCGTTGGTGGGCCAGGCGTAGGACAGGTCGGCGCCGATGGAGCGGGAGTCCATCACGATGTAGGCGCCGCCGTAGGCCTTGCGCAGGATCACCGAGACCCGGGGCACGGTCGCGTTGCAGTAGGCGTAGAGGAGCTTCGCGCCGCGCCGGATGATGCCCTCGTGCTCCTGGTCGACACCGGGCAGGAAGCCCGGCACGTCGACGAGGGTGAGCAGCGGGATGTTGAAGGCGTCGCAGAACTGCACGAACCGCGCGCCCTTCTCGCTGGCCTTGATGTCCAGGACGCCGGCCAGTGAGGACGGCTGGCTCGCGACGACGCCGGTCACCTGGCCGTCGAGCCGGGCCAGGGCGCACACGAGGTTGGCGCCCCACTGGGCGTGCACCTCCAGCACCTCGTCGTCGTCGACGATCTCGGTGATCACGTCGCGGATGTCGTACGACCGGTTGCCGTCGGCGGGCACCAGGTCGAGCAGGCGGTCCACGCGCCGGTCGGCCGGGTCGCCGTTCGGGGCCGCGGGCGGCAGCTCCCGGTTGTTGGACGGCAGCATCGACAGCAGCAGGCGCACGTCCGCGAGGCAGCTCTCCTCGTCGTCGTGCACGAAGTGCGCGACGCCCGACACGCCGCCGTGCACGTCGGCGCCGCCGAGTCCGTCCTGGGTGACCTGCTCACCCGTCACCGAACGCACCACGTCCGGGCCCGTGATGAACATCTGCGAGATGCCGCGGACCGCGAACACGAAGTCGGTGAGCGCGGGCGAGTAGGCCGCGCCGCCGGCGCAGGGCCCGAGCATCACGCTGATCTGCGGGATGACCCCGGAGGCGCGGGTGTTGCGCTGGAAGATGCCGCCGTACCCGGCGAGCGCCGAGACGCCCTCCTGGATGCGGGCGCCCGCTCCGTCGTTCAGCGAGACCAGCGGGGCGCCGGCCGCGATGGCCATGTCCATGATCTTCTGGATCTTCTGGGCGTGCGCCTCGCCGAGCGCGCCGCCGAAGATGCGGAAGTCGTGCGCGTACACGAAGACCGTCCGGCCCCCGACGGTGCCCCAGCCCGTGACCACGCCGTCGGTGTGGGGGCGCTTCGCCTCCAGGCCGAAGCCGGTCGCCCGGTGCCGCCGCAGCTGCTCCACCTCGGTGAAGGAGCCCGGGTCGAGCAGCAGGTCGATGCGTTCGTACGCGGTGAGCTTGCCCTTGGCGTGTTGGCGCTCGGTGGCCTTCGGGTCGGCTCCGAGCCGCGCCAGTTCCTTGAGTTCCCTGAGTTCGCCGAGCCGGTCGCCGGCGGTGGTCACGGGTGCCTGCGCGGTGGTCATCGTCGCTCCTGGTGGTCCGGTCGGGTCGACTCCGCTCGGGTCAGCCGAGCAGGGTGCCGCCGCTGGCGTCGACGAAGGACCCGGTGATCCAGCGGGCCTCGTCGGTGGCCAGGAAGGTCACGACGTCCGCGACGTCTCCCGCCTGGCCGACCCGCTTGAACGCGGACAGCTGGGCCATCTGCTCCACGGCCTCGGGGATGTCGAAGACCGCGCTGCCGTTGTCGGTGATGCCGGGCGCCACGCTGTTCACGGTGATGCCGCGCGGGGCGAGGTGCCGGGCGAAGTGCAGCGAGAGCTGCTCGATGGCGCCCTTCGTCATGGCGTACGCCACCTGGTCGGGACTGGCGAAACGGGTGAGCCCCGACGAGATGTTGATGATGCGGCCGCCGTCGGCGAGCAGCGGGAGCGCCCGCTGCACGATGAAGAACGGGGCCTTCGCGTTCACGGCGAAGAGCCGGTCGAACTCCTCGGCGGTGACGTCCTCGGGGGCGAGCCCGGCCGGAGTGGTGGCGCCCGCGTTGTTGACCAGGATGTCGAGCCTGGTCTCCCCGGTCCGCTCCTTCAGGCCCCGCTCCACGCCGAGGAACAGCTCGTGCACGTCGCCGGGGACGCCGAGCGGCGCGCGGACCGGGAAGGCGCGGCCGCCGTCCCGCTCGATCAGCTCCACGGTCTCGTCGGCGGAGGCCCGGTCGGAGGCGTAGTGCACGATGACGAGGGCGCCCTCCCGGGCGAGGCGCTGTGCGGTGGCGCGGCCGATGCCCCGGCTGGAACCGGTGACCAGCGCCGTCTTGTCGGTGAGCCTGCCCATCGTGGAACTCCTGTCGGTCGATGCGGTCGGGGCGGGTGGGGCGCCCGCGAGGGGAGGGGTGTGCGGTGCCGTGGGGGCTTGGGGGCGGCCGAGGCCGCTGATCATGCGGGCCAGGTGGCGGCGGACCCGGGCCAGGCCGAGGAGTTCGCCGAACACGTCCCGCAGGTGCTCCACTTCGGGCCCGCCGAGGAGCAGCAGCGACTGCGCCCGGATGTTGTCGAGGGTGTGCGCGCCGATGGGCCTGCGCACGAGGTCGTAGCCGTCGAGCAGGTCGTCGCGGTCCTCGGACCCGACCCGCTCCGCGAGGCGCCCGCCGAGTTCGGCGGCGTCCTGCAGGCCCAGGTTGAGCGCCTGCCCGCCGACCGGCATCTGCACGTGGGCGGCGTCGCCCGCGAGCAGGACCCGGCCCCTGCGGTACCGGGTCGCCTGCCGGCTCGTGTTGTCGAAGGCGTTCAGCCACCGGGGCGTGCCGTGGCCGATGTCCTCACCGGTGACCTCCGCCCACGCGGTGACGACCTCGTCGAACGTGGGCGGCCCGGTGCGCTCCTTCGGGTCCGTGCCGAAGACGTGGACCATCACGCGGGTGCTGCCGTCCGGCCAGCGGTGCGCCACGGCGAGGCCGTTGGGGTGCCGCTCGAAGCGTCGGGCCGGCACGTCGATGCCCGCCACGTCGGCCCGCAGCATCTCGCGGGTCGCGGCGTGGCCCGCGAACTCGAAGCCGGCGAGCCGCCGTACGGTGCTGTCGCCTCCGTCGCACCCCACCACGAACGCGGCGGTGACGCGGACGCGTTCACCGTCCTCCCCGACGGCCTCGACCAGGACGTGCCCGTCCCGGTCGGTCAGGGACACCACGCGCAGCCCGCGCCGCAGCCGCGCCCCGAGCTCCACGGCCCGCTCCCGGAGGACCGACTCGATGCGGGTCTGCGGGCACTTCCACTGGCCGGCGTACCGGTGGCCGGGGTCGGCGGCGGTCAGGTCGAGCCGCATGCCCCCGAAGTGGCCGGGGCCGCCGTCCGGCAGCTCACCGAGCCGATCGAGGATGCCGCGCTCCTCGAACAGCGTCATGGTGCGGGCGTGCAGCGTGGACGCCCGGGACTCGGTCATCGGCGCGCCGAGCCGTTCCAGGACGGTGGTGCGCACGCCGCGCGCGCGCAGGTCCCCGGCGAGCAGCAGCCCGACGGGCCCCGCGCCGACGATCACCACGTCGGTGTCCGTCGGGGGAGTCGAGGTGGACGGCATGGGTCAGCGCCGCGCTTCCGCGTACCGCTTGGCGTGCTCCAGGGTGGCCCGGCTGTTGGTGCCGAGGGCGTCGCGCAGGAACGTCCTGGCCCGCTCGACGTCCGCGTCCGGGCCCAGGATCCCGGCGATGTTCTCCGCGTTGATGACGACGGTGTGCTGCGAGGAGGCCGTGACGACCCCGTCCTCGCCCTCCTCGAACTGCCAGGTCCCGGTGTGCAGCGTCATGAGCGCGGGCAGCGTGGTCTGCTTGTACGCGATCCGCCGGTGCGGGAAGCACACCCGCACCGATTCGGTGGTGTGGGTGGAGCCGTCCCTGGCGACGGTGTCCATCCGCAGGACCTGCAGGCCGGGGGTGTCCTCGGTGAGCTTGACGGTACCGACGTGCGGCAGGCGCTCGACCCACCGGTCGGCCTCGTTGACGAAGTCGTACAGGTCCTTCGCGGACCCCTCGACCCGCACCGAGTCCGTGAACGACAGCGTCAACTCCGCGGTCCGCGCGGCCTCTTCGAGCCCGGCCTTGAGCGAGGGCAGCTCGGCGCGGCTGTTGCTGTCGACCGCCTCGTCGATCCAGGCGAGCGACCCGGGGTCGTCGTCGACGGCCCGGTAGGAGTGCAGCAGCCGCAGCCGGGTCTCCTCCGGGCCCAGCGGCTCGATGATCCAGGTGCCGCTCATCTCGGCGATCGGCGGGGACGACACCTCCTGCCGGAAGGTGATGCGCAGCCCCTCCGGGTCGAGGTCGCGGCGCGAGGTCCAGTTCTTGGCCTCGCCGTTGGCGGTGGCCCAGATCCGGATCCGCTCCCGGTCGCCCTCCCGCTCCAGGGTCTCGACGTACACGTTCGGCGGGAACAGGCGCGGCCAGTTCTCCACCTCGGCGAGCAGCCGGTAGACCTCCTTCGCCGTCGCCGCGACGGTGATCTCGTGCTCGACCTCACGGGTCGTCATGATGGGTGCTCCTCAGTCGGGTCGGGCGGGATCAGAAGTTGCCGAGGCCGCCGCACACGTTCAGCGCCTGGGCGGTGATGGAACCCGCCAGGTCGGAGGCGAGGTAGCCGACCAGGCCCGCGACCTCCTCGGGCGTCGAGTACCGGCCGAGCGGGATCTTCGACTGGAACTTCTCCAGGATCGCGTCCTCGGTGGTGCCGTACGCGTCCGCGTAGCCCTGGCGGACCCGCTGCGCCATGGGGGTCTCCACGTAGCCGGGGCACACCGCGTTCACCGTGACGCCGGTCGGCGCGAGCTCGTTGCCGAGGGCCTTGGTGAAGCCGACCACGCCGTGCTTGGACGCCGAGTAGGGGGCGCCGAGCACCACGCCCTGCTTGCCGGCGGTGGAGGCGATGTTGATGATGCGGCCGCGCGACTTGGCGCGCATCCCGCCCGCGTTGAGGACCTCGCGGGTCACCAGGAACACGCTGGTGAGGTTGGTCGCGATGACGTCCTCCCACAGCTCGTCGGCCAGGTCGGCGGTCACCCCGCCGCCCGAGCGGCCCGCGTTGTTCACCAGGACGTCGATCGGCCCGAAGCGGGCGACCGCGGCCCGCACCACGTCGGCCACCTGCTCCTTGGAGCGCACGTCGCCGGTGGTGCCGTCCACGTCGAGGCCCTCGTCCTGCAGGGTCTTGACGGTCTCGGCGACGGCCTGCTCGTCGCGGGCGCACAGGAACACCCGGTGCCCCTGCTCGGCGAGCAGCCGGGCCGAGGCCAGGCCGATCCCGCTGGTCGCGCCGGTGACCAGGGCGACCCTGGGTGTGGTGGTGTCGGTCATGTTCGGCTCCCGGTCAGGCGGCGTGGGCGGCGGGCAGGTGGGCGGTGACGAGGTCGATCAGGGCGCGCGGGGTGCGGGCCTCGCCGAAGGCGTCCTCGTCGAGGCTGATCCCGTACTCGCGCTCGATGCGCCCGGCGGTCTCCAGGAGGGCGAGCGACTCGTAGCCGAGGTCGGCGAACTCGGTGTCGAGGATGTCCCCGTCCAGGTCGGCCTCCGCGTCGGCGCCGGCGGCCTCCAGGAGGATCCGCTTGAGCTCGGTGAGGGTGAAGTCGGTGGTGGACACGGGGTTCCTTCCTTCCGTCAGTGGTGGGCGGCCCGGACGACCATCGCGGAGTTGAATCCGCCCTGGCCGCGGGCGAGTACGAGGGCGGCGCGCACCGCGTGGGGGCGAGGGGCGCCGGTGACCAGGTCGATGTCGTAGTCCGGGGACAGGGTGGAGCCGGTGGTCGGCGGGATCACGCCGTCGCGCATCGACAGGAACGCGGCCGCCAGGTCCAGCGGTGCCGCGCCCGAGTACAGGCGGCCCGTCATCGTCTTCGGCGCGGTCACCGGCACGGCGCGCACCCCGAACACCTTGGTGATCGCCTCCGCCTCGGCCCGGTCCAGGTCGGGCACGGCCGCCGCGTCGGCGAACACCACGTCGATGTCGTCCGGCGCCAGGCCGGCGTCGGCCAGGGCCAGTTCCATGGCGCGCTGCAGGGTCGGCGCGCGGTCGCTGCCGGGCCGCGGGTCGACCGTGGAGGCGTGCCCGGCGATCTCCCCGTACACCTGCGGGGCGCCGCGTTCCAGGGCGTGCTCGGCGTTCTCCAGGACGAGCAGGGCGCCGCCCTCGCCCGGCACGTGGCCCGAGGCCCGGTCGTCGAAGGGCAGGTAGGCGCGCTCCGGGTCGTCGCTGGTGGTCAGGCGCCCGCTGGTCAGCTGGGCCACCCAGCCCCACGGGCAGATGGAGGCGTCGACCGCCCCGGAGATCACCATGCGGGTGCCCTTGCGGATCTGCCGGCGGGCCTGCGCCACCGCGTCGAGGCCGCCGGCCTGGTCGCTGACCACCACGCTGCTCGGGCCGCGCAGTCCGCCGCGGATGGAGATCTGGCCGCTGTTGACCGCGTAGAACCAGGCGAACGACTGGTAGGCGCTGACGTACTGGCCGCCCTTGCTCCACAGCGCGCGCAGCTCGTTCTGCCCGAACTCGAAGCCGCCGGAGTGGCTCGCCGTGATGACGCCGACGTCGTAGTCGGGCAGTTCGGACGGGACGACGCCCGCGTCGGCGAACGCCCAGTCGGCGCCGACCAGGGCGAGGCGGGTCATCCGGTCCGTCTGCGGGAGCAGCCTGCCGGGAAGGTGCTCCTTGGCGTCGAAGCCGTGGATCTCGCCCGCGAGCCGGGAGTCGTACGGGGTCGGGTCGAACCGGGTGACCCGGCCGATCGCGCCCCGTCCGGCGAGCGTCGCCGCCCAGTAGTCCGCCAGCCCGAGGCCGGTGGGCGCGACGACGCCGAGTCCCGTGACCACCGTGCGCGAGCTCATCGGGCGCCCGCCCGGTCGGGGGCGGCGAGCACGATCGCGCTCTGGAAGCCGCCGAACCCACTGCCCACGGAGAGCACCGCGTCGGTCTTCCACTCCCGGGCCGTCAGCGGTACGTAGTCCAAGTCGCACTCCGGGTCCGGGTTGTGGAGGTTCGCGGTCGGGGGCACCACGTCGTGGGCCATGGCGAGGACCGAGGCGGCCACCTCGATCGAGCCGATCGCGCCGAGCGAGTGCCCCACCATCGACTTGATGGAGCTGACCGGCGTGCGGTAGGCGTGGTCGCCGAGGCTGCGCTTGAACGCGGCCGTCTCGTGCCGGTCGTTCTGCTTGGTGCCGGAGCCGTGCGCGTTGATGTAGTCGATGTCCTGCGGGGCGAGCCTCGCCTCGTCGAGGGCGACCCGGATCGCCTCGGCCATCTCCTTGCCGTCGGGCCGCAGCCCCGTCATGTGGAAGGCGTTCGACCGGGTCGCGAAGCCGGCGACCTCGGCGTAGATCCGCGCGCCGCGCCTGCGGGCGCTCTCCAGCTCCTCCAGGACGAAGACCGCCGAGCCCTCGCCCAGGACGAAGCCGTTGCGGCTGTTGTCGAAGGGGCGCGAGGCGTGCCGCGGATCGTCGTTGCGCGGCGTGGTCGCCTTGATCGCGTCGAAGCAGGCCACCGTGATGGGCGAGATGGGCGCGTCGGCGGCGCCCGCGATCATCACGTCCGCGGAGCCCTCCCGGATGACGTCGGCGGCGTATCCCACCGCGTCGAGACCGGAGGTGCAGCCGGTGGAGACGACCGTGCTCGGGCCCTCGGCGCCCACCGCCCAGGCGACCTCCGTCGCGAAGGAACTGGGCACCATGTAGTTGTAGAGGTGCGGTACGGCGTAGGCCTGGTCGACCAGTTCGAGGCGGCCGCCGTCGCTGACGGTCCGGTACTCCTGGTCGAGGCCCATCGTGGCGCCGACCGCGCTGCCGATCGTCACTCCGGTGCGGTGCGGGGCGAGCGTCTCGAACTCCAGGCCGCTGTCGGCGACCGCCTCGCGCGCCGTGACCACCGCGAACTGTGCGGCCCGGTCCATGCGCCGGATCTCCTGGGGGGTGAGTCCGGACAGCTCAGCGTCGAAGTCGACCTCGGCGGCCACCTGCGAGCGGAACGGTGACGGGTCGAAGAACGAGATGCGGCGCGTCGCCGTGCGGCCGTCGGTGAGCAGCTTCCAGAAGCCCTTGGTGCCCTGACCGCCCGGCGCGGTCACCCCGACACCGGTGATCACGACCCGCCGGCCGTGGGCGTCGCCCATCACGCGCTCCATTCGTAGAAGCGGCGGGCCATGGCGTCCGCGGGGGAACGCCAGGTCGCCGGGTCGTACGCCTCGATGTACGGCTTGAGGTCCTCGCTGATCGTGGTGAACAGCGGATCGGTCTTGGCCTCCTCGATGCGGCTCGCGCCGTTGTCGTCGTCGAAGTCCTGGAGGTGGAAGTACAGGCCCCGGTAGGAGAAGAGCTGACGGCGGCGGGTGCCCATCCGGCCGGGCATGTCGGTGCGGTCGAAGGCGCCGAAGAGCTGGGCGACGTCCTGGGCCGAGGAGGGGGCCATCCTGGCCACGATCAGAGTGCTGTGCATGGTTTTCCCTACTCCCTTGCTTGTCGAGCGGGCCCGAACCAGCGGTCCAGGGCCATCGGTAGGTCGTGGTGGCTGCCGGGAGCGGCCCAGGCGACGTGTCCGTCCGGGCGCACGAGCACCGCCGAAGTGCCCTTCAGGTCGCTGCCGTCGGGGACGCCGACGGGGGTCGCCGTCACGATGTCGATCCGGTCCCGCCAGGCGTCGGCCCGCCCGCGCAGCGTCGCGTTGTCGTCGAGGTCGAGCAGCAGGCCGCGCCCGGTGCGCAGGAGCGCGGTGCTCGTGGTGCGCCCCTGCTCCCGGGTCAGGTCGAGGTGCGGCAGACGCGCACCGAGCAGCGGACTGGGCCCGCTGCCGACGTCGTAGCGGATGTCGAGGCCGCTGACCCGCGCCGCGAGATGGCGGACCACCTCGGGGTGGACGAGGAGTTCGCCGAGCATCTCCCGTACGGGGGAGACCTCCTCGCCGCCGAGGATCAGCAGGCTCTGCGCCCGGGTGTTGGCCAGCAGCCGGCGGCCGACCTCGTGCCGCTCCTCGTGGTAGCTGTCGAGCAGCGCCTCGTGCGCCGTGCCCCGCACCACCGCGGCGAGTTTCCAGCCCAGGTTGACCGAGTCCTGGACGGAGGTGTTCATGCCCTGGCCGCCCGCGGGGAGGTGGACGTGCGCGGCGTCCCCGGCGAGCAGCACCCGGCCGCGCCGGTACTCGGTGGCCTGCCGGGCGGCGTCGCTGAACGAGCTCACCCAGACCGGCTCGGCACCGGTGAGCTCGATGCCCGTGAGCCGCTTCCACACGTCGGCGACCTCGCCGAACTCCGGCGGCCCCGAACGGCGTTGCGGAGGGGTGCCGCGCTCTCCGACGATGATCCGGTGGATGCCGCCGGGCAGTTTGGCCACCATCACCAGGCCGCCGTCGGTGGGCTGCCCGGTCATCCGGGGCTCCAGGTCCACGCCCTTGAGGTCGGCGAGGAACAGTTCGGTGGTCGCGGGCGTGCCGGGGAAGTCGAATCCGGCGAGCTTGCGGACGGTGCTGCGACCGCCGTCGCAGCCCACCACGTAGCGGGCCCGCAGCGCCCGGGCCGAGTCCCGGAGCATCACGGTCACGCCCTCGCCGTCCTCGGCGAGGCCGGTGACCTCCGTGCCGCGCCGGATGTCGGCGCCCAACTCCCGTGCCCAGGACTCCAGTACGGCCTCGGTGGCGGACTGGGGGACGGTGCGCGCCGACGCGTGGGCGGCGTTCAGGGCCGCCAGGTCGAGCGGGAGGCCGCCGAAGTGCCCCTCCTCGCTCGTCTGGATCCCGCCGAACCGGGGCAGCAGGCCGCGCTGGTCGAACACCTCCATCGTGCGGATGGTGAAGCCGATCCCGCGCGACTCGCCGGTCCGTTCCGGCAGTCGGTCGAGCACGATCGTGTCGACGCCCGCCAGACGCAGTTCTCCGGCCAGCATGAGCCCGGCCGGCCCGGCGCCGACGACAATGACTGAAGCGTCCATGTGAATCTCCAGAGCGTCCGGGGAGCCGATCCCGGGGGGGTGTGGGTGTCGGAAAATCCCTACTTGTTCTCGATGTTGGCCGCTATGCGAGCCAGTACGTCGTTGGCGGCGAGGAATTCGGCTTCGGAGATTCCGTTGAGCGAGCGGGCCGCGTGGTCGTTCACCAGGACCTCGGCCCGCTGGTGCGCCGCGACGCCGGATTCGGTGAGCGTCACCGTGTCGCCCTGGCGGAGCACCCAGCCGCGGTCCACGAATCCGTCGACCACCGACCGGTAGGAGTCGGACCGGTCCACGGCCAGGAACGGGGAGAATGCCGCGTCGATGTCCGCGACGGTCCGCACGCCGATACTGATGGCGTGCAGGACCTGCCACTGTCGCCGGTTCAGATTCTCTCCGGCGAGGGCCTTCGCGGTGGCCTCGTCGAAGAGCCGGTGCAAATGCAGAAGCCAGTATCCGATGCGCTTGGTGGTGTTCTGCTGAAGCATGAAGCGCCTACTTCCTCGGCGGCGGGGAGGGATTCTCGACCCGCCTGTTCCAACTCGCGGGTTGAATGTCCGACCACTCGACATTCGCATGATCGGCTGCCGCGCTACAAGGCTCCACGGGCAAGCCTACGGGCGACCCGCAGGGTCCCTTGCGGGTCGCCCGTAGGGCCCTTTGTAGGAACCCCTGAGATGCGGCTCTTCCGGCGCGTCGGTGGGTGTGTCCACACGGGTCGGCGGGCGCGGCGTCGGGTTCCGCGAAGCGAACCGTGGTCGGCGTGAAGAGCCGGGAAATGCGAAGCGCCGCCCACCCGGACCACGGGTGAGCGGCGCGTGAACGTAAGGGTTACACGGCGGAGGAGAAGTGGTCGGCCCGGAATGAGGAGAGCCGCTGGGTGTGGAGTGCGGAGTGCAGCTCGCTCCGGCCGGAGATGGCGAGTTTGCGGTAGACGCTCGACAGGTGGAACTCGACGGTGCGGATCGCCAGGAAGAGGGTCTCGGCGATCTGCCGGTTGCTGTAACCGGCGCTCGCCAGCTGGCCGATGTGCAGCTCCTGGCTGGTGAGGCTGGGGGCGTCCAGGCGTTCCAGGGCGGACCGCAGGCTGTGTTGCCGGCGCCGGTTGCCGCTCTCCCGGGCCACCATGAGGGCGGCCTCCAGGTGGCGGCGGCCCGCGGACTGGTTCTCGCGGTCGATCTGCAGGGTCCCGAGGTCGTCCAGGACCTGGATCAACTCGCCCCAGGCGTAAGCGAGATGGAGCAGCACCACGGCCTCTTCCAGGAGCGCCACCGAGGTGTCGTCCCGACGGGCGACGGCGACGGCGTGCAGTGCCAGGCCGATACAGCGGGGCGAGCCCCAGGTGCGGGCCGCGGCCAGCTCCTCCTCGGCCAGCGCGAGCGCGAGGTCGCCCTGCTGGGTCGCGAGCGCGGCCGACGAGGCCCGTGAACGCCAGGGAATGACGGCGGGGTTGGCGACCTGGTGCTCGGCGAGCAGCCGTCCGCACGCCATGAAGTCCTTCAGGCTGTGCTGGAACTGGCCGGCCGCCTGCTGCAGCGCGCCGCGCGCGGCCAGGGTGTGGACGAGGTCCGGGCGGCTGGTGTCGAGCGGTCCGGCCAGGCCGTGCGCCCGCAGCACCTGGTGCGCGTGCCCCAGTTCGCCGGACAGGACGTGCGCCTCGATGAGCCAGGCGACGGCGAGCCCGCCGAGGTGCGGCGAGAGCCCGCGGGTCAGCTGCGCGGTGAGCAGGCCGGACGCCTCGACACCGTGCCCCTCGAGCAGGCTGATCCGCGCGCGCAGCAGTGTCAGTACCTCCTGGTGCCGCGGTGAGCCGGACCAGCGGGCGTCGTCGGCCAGTCGGCGGCACTCGGCGTGCGCGGTGACGATGTCGCCGGTGTGGAGGAGCGTCATGATCGCCCGCCACATGCCGTACGGGTCGCCGCGGTCCTCCTCCGCCGCGAGGGCCGCCTCGACCTGCTGGTGGACGAGGGCGCGCCTGATCCCCAGGTTGGCCAGTTCGACGGTGCGTAAGGAGAGGCCCGGCTCGGGAGGTGATATGTGTTCGTTCTCGACGGAGTCGAAGCGTCCCGGTACGTAGACATCGCGGCCTTCCCGCAGGACCCCGGCCCTCGTCCCGGTCGCGGTGGCCGCCCGAGCCGCGGCGAGGTGTCTCGGCCGGGGCATGTTCCTGAGGTCGTGATCGATCATCTTTTCCCCCTTGCTGTTCATCCGGTCGCCGGCATCGATCTGCCGCCGGGCGGCGCGGGTGCGGGTGCGGGTGCGGGCTGTCCCCGGCTGTATTCCGCTTCGTGGACGCCTCATTCGGGGCCACGCTACAGGGCGTCCATTGCACACGCATCAACGATCTCGGCCGCTCCATAACGGGTCGACCGGTTGGTGCCGGCCGAATGCCGGGGCGACGTCCGCTGCGCTGTCCCGGCGTGCTGACCTGGTGATTTCCGGGTGAGCTCGGGCGCGTTGTCCAGCGCGCTCCTTACGGCTTCCTGACGCGGGCGAGATGACGAAACGTGACCGTTGCCACAATCCGTCGACCGGTGTGCCGACAGGCGCCACCGGCGGAAATGTGTGGCGTTCCGCCGAGAAACGGGAAGAAGCGACTCCATTTGCCTCACCGTGAGTGCCGGGGGCTTGAGTCGCGGATAACGGTGCGAAACGCGGACGGTGGCGGTGGCGGCGGTGCCCGTTCGGGAGATCCCGGGGGTTCGGCATTCGCGGATGCGGCGTCGTTCCCTCGGGGGCCGTGCACGCCGAGTCACCGTTCATGGGGCCGTCGTGGTGCTTCGGTGAAGAATTCGGCGCCGCGGGGACGAAACTCCGCCCATCTCATTCCTTGGGACGGGGCTCGGCTGTCGGCGCCGCCCGGGTGGGCGCCAAGGCTTCGCCGATCGGCCGCGAGGACCGTCGGCCCGGGAGGAAGGCCGTCGGCGATGTAGCGTTGGGTAGAGATGGCATGTACGCTGCGTGTCGCTGGTTGAGCGGAACGAGGGCCCGGCCGCTGCTCCGTGGGGGGAGTCGCGCCCGGGCCCGATGGCCGGCCGGGGCCCGGTCGCACTCGTGGGGGAGTCGCGGCCGGGCCCGTCGCCGGTGGGACGCCGGAAGGGCGGGTCAGACGTACCGGCGCTCGCCGGTGCCGTCGAGGGGGGACCACCACTGGTCGTAGTTGGTGGCGCCGTCGCCGAAGAAGCCGGCGTGGCCCTCGACGATCAGGCCGTCCTCCCAGCGGAAGACCTGGACGCCGCGGGCGTCGAGGACGTCGTAGGGCGAGGTGCTGCCCTCCGGGGCCCCGGGGCGGACGGCGTGGACCTGGACGACGTCCATGTTCTCGTTGCCGCTGATCATCGAAGTGACCAGCTCCACCTCGAAGTTGCCGCCGGCGGCCGCGGTGAGGGCGCGGCGGAAGGAGAGGAGGGCGTCCAGGCCGACGTGCCAGCCGGCCTGGAGGTGGCGGCCGGGGACGGAGAAGCGGACGTCCTCCGACCAGTACTGGGCGGCCTCGGCGCGGTCGCAGGAGATCAGCGCGAGGTAGGCCTTCTCGACCAGCTCGGGGGTCACGTCGGTCATGGGGTCGGCTCCTGTTCGTCGGTCAGCGGGCGGGTGAGCCAGCTGTGTACGGCACGGGCGGTGGGGGCGGCCTGCTCCTCGAGGAGCGAGAAGTGGTCGCCGGGGGTCTCCCGCACGGTGGCGGCGCCGGCCCAGGACGTCGCCGGGGGCGTGGTGCCGGGCAGGGCGTCGGTGGCGCGCAGGAAGAGGGCGGGGGCGGCGACGTCGCCGGGGATCCAGTTCTCGAACACCCGGAAGTAGGCGCCCATGGCGGTGAGGGAGTGCGGGTCGGCGGTCGCGTCGGCCTCCCCGCGGCGGGCGAACAGGCCGTCGGTGAAGGCGGTCGCGAGGGCGTCGTCGGTGTCGCCCTGCAGATAGGTGTCGAGCAGGACGAGGGCCCGCGGCCCATGGCCGGACGCTTCGAGCCGGGCCGCCACCGCGTGGGCGACCCAGCCGCCGGAGGAGTAGCCGAGCAGCGCGACCGGGGCGCCGTCGGCGTACCGCAGGACGGCCTCGGCCTGGGCGGCGACGACCGCGTCGAGGTCCGCCGGCAGCGGTTCGCCGGGCAGGAATCCGGGCTGCGGCAGCGCCACCACCTCGCGCAGGCCGCGCAGGGCCCCGGCGAACCGGGCGAACTGGTGCGGCCCCGAGTGGGCGACGACGGCGGGCAGGCAGACCAGCACGGGCTCGGCCGGGCCGGCCGCCAGCCGGACGGGCCGGGGCGGGGCGGGCAACTCGGCGGGGGTGCGGAAGGCGGGCAGGAAGCGGGAGGCCGTGCGCAGGAGGCCGATCCCCTCCAGGGTGTGGCCGGCGCCGCGGGCCTGGTGGAAGAGGGCCGCGAGGGCGGCGGTCGCGTCGGTGGCGTCGGTGGCAGCCGGGGCGGGGGCGTCGGCGGGGGCGGCGGCGGTACGGGTGGCCAGTCGGCTGCGCAGGTGCTCGACCAGGGCCGGGAGGGTGGGATGGTCGAAGGCCACGGTGGCGGCCAGGCGCAGCCCGGTGGCCGCGTCGAGGCGGTTGCGCAGTTCGACGGCGGTGAGCGAGTCGAGGCCGAGTTCGGGCAGCGTGCTGTGCTCGTCGACGACCTCGGGGGACGGGAAGCCCAGGACGGCCGCGACCTCGGTGCGCACCACGGCCGGCAGGTCCGCCGCCGTCGCCGGGGCCGGGACGCCGCGGGGCTGCCGCGGGCGTCCGGGGCCGGTGTCGGGGCGGCGGTGCGCGGGGTCGGTGCGCAGCGGGACGAGGAGCGGGTCCGCGCTCGCGCCGGTGAGGGCGGTGTCGAACAGGGCGAGGCCCTGCGCGGGGGTGAAGGCCTCGACGCCGCCCCGGCTGAGGCGCTCCAACTCCCCGGCGCCCGCCATGCCGCCGCCGTCCTGGTCCCAGGGGCCCCAGGCGAGGGAGTGGGCGGGCAGCCCGAGGTGGCGCCGGTGGTGGGCGAGGGCGTCCAGGAAGGTGTTGGCGGCGGCGTAGTTGGCCTGTCCGGGGGCGCCGAGCACGCCGGCGGCGGAGGAGAACAGGACGAAGGCGGCGAGGTCGTCGCGCAGCGTCAGGTCGTGCAGGTGCCAGGCCGATCGGGCCTTGGCGTGCAGGGTGCGGACGAGCCGGTCCGGGGTGAGGGAGGCGACCACGCCGTCGTCCAGGACGCCCGCGCAGTGGACGACCGCGGTGAGCGGGTGCCCGGCCGGGACGGTGGCGAGTGCGCGCGCCAGGTCGGCGCGGTCGCCGGCGTCGCAGCCGGTGGCGGTGACGGTGGCGCCGGTCCGCTCCAGCTCCGCGGTGAGGGCGGTCAGCCGGGCGTCGTCCGCGCGGCGGCCGAGGAGCAGCAGGTGCCGTACGCCGTGGGCGGAGGCCAGGTGCCGGGCGACCAGTCCGCCGAGGGCGCCGGCCGCGCCGGTGATCAGCACGGTGCCGTCGGGGGCGAACCCCGGGGTGCCGGTGTCGGCGGGACCGTCGACGGCGGCGGGCGGGTCGAGGGGCGTGAGCCGGGGGGCGCGTGGTGCGCCGTCCCGGATCGCCACCTGGGCGGCCTCGGCCGCGACGGCCGTCGGCAGCGCCTGCCAGGACGCCTCGGTGCCGTCCACGTCCACCAGGGCGAAGCGGCCCGGGTGTTCGGAGGCGGCCGAGCGCAGCAGTCCCCAGAGCGGGGCGTGGGCGAGGTCGGGGACGTCCTCGGCGGGTGAGGCGGCGACGGCGCGTCGGGTGAGCACGACCAGCCGGGAGTTCTTCCACCGGGAGCCGGACAGCCAGGCCCGGACCAGGTCCAGCGCCCGGGAGACCGGGGCCGGGTCGTCAGGCCGGTGCGCGTCGAGGAACGGGACCAGCACGACGCCCTCGGCGTCGTCGGGCACGGAGTCCAGGGCGTGGGCGCGCCGGTAGGCCCCGGGCGGGGTGGCGCCCGAGCCGAGGACCGTCCAGGTGTCCGGCGCCGGGGCGCCGGGGACGGCGGTGAGCGGCTCCCAGACGAGGCGCCGCAGGGCGCTGTCGGGGACGGCGCGGGGGACGGAGACCGGACGGAGGGTCAGGGCCTCGACCGAGGCGACCGGGGCGCCGGTCGGGTCGCTCAGTTCCACGGCCACCGTGTCGCCGTCCGGGGTCAGCCGGACCCGCAGCGCCCGTGCGCCGGTGCGGTGCAGCCGGACGCCGCGCCAGGAGAAGGGCAGGACGGCCGGTGCGGCCGCGCCGTCCCGGGGCAGGCCGAGGGCGTGCAGGGCCGCGTCGTGCAGGGCCGGGTGGAGGGCGTACGGGCCGGAGCCGTCGTCGGGCAGCGCGACCTCGGCGTAGAGCTCCTCGCCGCGGCGCCAGGCGGTGCGCAGGCCCTGGAAGCTCGGACCGTACGACAGGCCGGCCTCGGCGGGGCGCCGGTACAGGTCGGCGAGGTCGGCGGGGTCGACGGGCTCCGCCCCGGCGGGCGGCCAGGGCGCGTCCCGGTCGGCCGGGGCCGGCGGGCCGGCGGGGGCCAGGGTGCCGGTGGCGTGCCGGGTCCACCGGTCCTCGGCGGCCCCGTCGCCGGCGTTGTCGGCGTCGTCGGCGGTGCGGGCGAAGAGGCCGAAGGCGCGTCGGCCGGTCTCGTCCGGCGGTCGGACGGACAGCCGCAGCGGCACCGCGGCGCGGTCCGGCACCGGAAGCGGCGCCTGGACCACCAGCTCCTCGACGGCGGGGCAGCCGAGTTCGCCGCCCGCGTGCAGGGCCAGCTCGACGAAGGCGGCGCCGGGCAGGACCGCCGTGCCGCCGATCCGGTGCTCGGCCAGCCACGGCAGGTCGTGGGCGTCCAGCGTGCCGGTGAACACCGTGCCGTCGAGGCCGGGTGCGGCGATGGCGGCGGAGAGCAGCGGGTGGTGCCGGTCGTCGCCCTGCGCCGGGCCGGCCGGCAGCCAGTACCGGAGGCGCTGGAAGGCGTACGTCGGCAGCGGCACCGGGCGGGCGCCCGAACCGGCGTGGACGGCCGCCCAGTCGACGGCGACGCCCCGCACGTGCAGTTCGGCGACGGCCGTGGTGAGCGCCCGCGGCTCCGGCGTGCCGGGGCGCAGCAGCGGGACGGAGGCGCGCTCCCGGTCGGTCAGGCAGTCCCGGACCAGGGCGGTGAGCGTGGCGCCGGGGCCGAGCTCGACGAAGGTGGTCACACCGTCGGTCTCCAGACGGTGGACGGCGTCCCGGAACCGGACCGGCTGCCGGAGTTGGCGCACCCAGTACTCGGGCGAGCACAGCTCGGCGGCGGTGGCGCTCCGGCCGGTCACGGTGGAGACGACGGGCAGCGCGGGCTCCCGGAAGGTGAGGCCCTCGGCGACCCGCCGGAACTCGTCGAGCATGCCGTCCATCCGCGGGGAGTGGAACGCGTGGCTCACCCGCAGCCGCCGGGTGCGGCGGCCGGCGGCGGCCAGCCGGGCGAGCAGTTCCTCCAAGGCGTCGGCGTCGCCGGACAGCACCACCGAGGACGGGCCGTTGACGGCGGCGAGGGCGATCCGGTCGGTGAGCAGCGGCAGGACCTCCTCCTCCGGGGCGTCGACCGCGGCCATGGCCCCGCCGTCCGGCAGTGCCTGCATCAGCCGGCCGCGGGCGGCGACCAGGGCGGCAGCGTCGGGCAGGTCGAGGACGCCCGCCGCGTGGGCGGCCGCGAGTTCGCCGACGGAGTGGCCGGCCAGCACGTCCGGCCGTACGCCCCAGGCGGCGAGGCGGCGCAGCAGGGCCACCTGGACGGCGAACAGGGCGGGCTGGGTGTACTGCGTCCGGTCCAGGAGGTCGGCGGCCGCACTGCCGGGCTCGGCGGCGAGGACCTCGCGCAGCGGCCGGTCGAGCAGCGGGCCGAAGACCGCGCAGACCTCGTCCAGGATGCCGGCGAACTCGGCGTCGGCGGCGGCGAGTTCACGGCCCATGGCGGGGCGCTGGCTGCCCTGGCCGCTGAACAGGAAGGCCACCCGGCCGCCGTCGGCGCGCCCGGTCGGGGTGCCGGGCGCGGCGCCGTCGTCGGCGAGCCGCGCCAGGGCCGCCAGGCGGGTGTCCCGGTCGGCGCCGAGGACGGCCGCGCGGTGCGGCAGGGCGGCCCGGGTGGTGGCCAGGCTGAGGGCGAGGTCGGCGTCGGGGATGTCGGGGTGCGTACGGAGGTGCTCCAGCAGGCGCCCGGCCTGGCCGCGCAGGGCCTGCGGGGTGCGGCCGGACAGCAGCCACGGCGCGGACACGGGGGTGACGGCCGGCGCGGCGTCCGGGGCGGCGTTCCGGGCGGCGTCCGGGGCGTCGTCCGGGGCCTGCTCCAGCACGGCGTGGGCGTTGGTGCCGCTGATGCCGAAGGAGGAGACCCCGGCCCGGCGGGGCTCTCCGGTGGCGGGCCAGGCGGTCGGCTCGGTCAGCAGCCGCATCCCGCCGGCGGACCAGTCGACGTGCGGGGTGGGTTCGTCGACGTGCAGGGTGCGGGGCAGGACGCCGTGCCGCATCGCCTGGACCATCTTGATCACGCCGCCGACCCCGGCCGCGGCCTGGGTGTGGCCGAGGTTGGACTTGAGCGAGCCGAGCCACAGCGGCCGCTCCTCGGTGTGCTCGCGGCCGTAGGTGTCGAGCAGCGCCTGGGCCTCGATCGGGTCGCCCAGGACGGTGCCGGTGCCGTGCGCCTCGACCGCGTCGACCTGGCCCGCCGTCAGCCCGGCCACGGCGAGGGCCCGGCGGATCACCCGCTGCTGGGCGGGGCCGCTGGGGGCGGTGAGGCCGTTGCTGGCGCCGTCCTGGTTGACGGCGGTGCCGCGCACCACGGCGAGCACGGGGTGGCCGTTGCGGCGGGCGTCGGTGAGCCGCTCGACCAGCAGCACGGCGACGCCCTCGGCCCAGCCGGTGCCGTCGGCGCCGGCGGCGAAGGACTTGCACCGCCCGTCCGGGGCGAGCCCGCGCTGGCGGCTGAACTCGACGAACGGGCCGGGAGTCGCCATCACGGTGGCGCCGCCGGCCAGCGCGAGCGAGCACTCGCCGGCCCGCAGCGCCTGGGCGGCCAGGTGCAGGGCGACCAGGGAGGAGGAGCAGGCGGTGTCCACGGTCACCGCGGGTCCTTCGAGGCCCAGCGTGTAGGCGACCCGGC
This sequence comes from Kitasatospora sp. NPDC001132, assembly GCF_053598415.1. Classification (NCBI taxonomy): domain Bacteria; kingdom Bacillati; phylum Actinomycetota; class Actinomycetes; order Kitasatosporales; family Streptomycetaceae; genus Kitasatospora; species Kitasatospora sp. NPDC001132. Next base: position 281,855 of record NZ_JBSFKF010000008.1, read on the forward strand.
CGGAGGCGACGCTGCCGGCCGTCCCGGCGCCGAGGTAGCCCTCGACGTCCTCGGGGGTGCGCCGCGCCCAGGAGCCGTAGTCGTGGTACATCACGCCGGTGAAGACCCCGGTGTCGCTGCCGCGCATCGCCAGCGGGTCCAGGCCGGCGCGCTCGAACACCTCCCAGGAGACCTCCAGCAGCAGCCGCTGCTGCGGGTCCATGGCGAGGGCCTCGCGCGGGCTGATGCCGAAGAACCCGGCGTCGAACCCGGCGGCGTCGGCCAGGAAGCCGCCGCGGCGGGTGTAGAAGGAGCCGCGGCGGCCGGGCTCGGGGTGGTAGAGCCCGTCGATGTCCCAGCCGCGGTCGCGGGGCATGTCACCGGTGGCGTCCCGGCCGGCCAGGACGAGTTCCCACAGCTCCTCGGGGGAGGCCACCCCGCCGGGGTAGCGGCAGGCCATGCCGACGATCGCGATCGGCTCGTCGTCGTGCCGGGCGGCGTTCGCGGCGGGCTCGGGGGCGGCCCGGTCGGCGGCGCCGAGGAGCAGGTCCCGCAGCCGTACGGCGAGGGCGCCGGGGGTGGGGTGGTCGAACACGGTGGTGGCCGGCAGCCGGAGGTCGGTGGCGGCGCCCAGGCGGTTGCGCAGGTCGACGGCGGCGAGCGAGTCGAAGCCGAGCTCGGAGAACGCGCGGTCGCCGGGGACGTCCTGCGGGTTCCGGTAGCCGAGGACGGCGGCGGTCTCGGCGCGGACCAGCTCGGTCAGTTCGCGCAGCCGCTCGGCCGCGGGCAGGGCGGCGAGCCGCTGGGCGAGGCCGGTGCGGACGGGGCGCGCCGCGGCGGCCGCCCGGCGCCGGCGCCGGGGCCGGGCCAGGGCGCGCAGCAGGGCGGGCGCCGTGTCGGCGTCGAGGCCTTGCGGGTCCAGGTGGAGCGGTGCGGCCAGCGGCTCGGTGCCGGCGAGGGCGGCGTCGAACAGGGCCAGGCCCTCGGCGGTGGGGATGGGCCGCATGCCGAGGGCGGCGAGCCGGCGCCGGGAGGCGTCGTCGACGCCCGTGGCCATGCCGGAGTCGCCCTCCCACAGGCCCCAGGCGAGGGACAGGGCGGGCAGCCCGGTGGCGGCCCGGTGCTGGGCGAGGGCGTCCAGGAAGCCGTTGGCGGCGGCGTAGTTGGCCTGTCCGGGGGCGCCGAGGAGGCCGGCGGCGGAGGAGAACAGGACGAAGGCGGTGAGGTCGTGGTGCCGGGTGAGGTCGTGGAGGTGCCAGGCGCCGTCGGCCTTGGGGCGGAGGGTGTGGTGGAGGTGTTCGGGGGTGAGGGTGGTGAGGGTGGCGTCGTCGAGGACGCCGGCGGCGTGGATGACGGCGGTCAGGGGGTGGTCGGTGGGGATGGTGGCGAGGAGGGTGGTGAGGGTTTCGGGGTCGGCGGTGTCGCAGGCGGTGATGGTGACGTGGGCGCCGGTGGCGCGCAGGTCGTCGGCGAGTTGTTCGGCGCCGGGGGCGGTGGGGCCGCTGCGGCTGGTGAGCAGGAGGTGGCGGACGCCGTGGGTGGTGACCAGGTGGCGGGCGAGCAGGGCGCCGAGTGAACCGGTGCCGCCGGTGATCAGGACGGTGCCCTGCGGATCCAGCCCGGTGGCGGGTCGGTCGGCGGCGGGGGCGGGGACCAGCCGGGGGATCAGCAGGCGGCCCCGGCGCAGGGCGACGCTCGGCTCCTCCGGACCGAGCGCCCGGGGGAGCTCCGCGGGCCAGTCGTCCGGTGCGTCGGTGTCCACGAGGACGATCCGGCCCGGGTGCTCCGACTGGGCGGAGCGCAGCAGGCCCCGGTCGGCGGCGCGCGGCAGGTCGCGGACGTCCTCGTCGGGACCGACGGCCACGGCGCCGCTGGTGACGACGGCGAGGCGGGTGTCGGCGAACCGGTCGTCGGCGAGCCAGGCCTGGACGAGGCCGAGGGTCCGCGCGGTGGACTCGGCGGCCGCGCGGTCGGGGCGCGGCGCGGTCGGGGCGTCGAGGAGCGGGAGCACCAGGGTGTCGGGCGGCGGCGCGGCGGAGCCGAGGGCGTCGGTGAGCAGTCCGGTGCGGCCCGGCGCCGCGAGGGCGTGCGGTGCCCGCGGATCGGTCCAGATCAGGTGGAGCAGCGGCTCGCGGGCGGTGCTGCCGGTGGTGGCGAGCCGGCCGGCGGGCCGCAGCAGCAGCGATTCCACGGTGAGGACGGGGCGGCCGGAGGTGTCGGTGGCCTCCAGGGCGACCGCACCCGGCCCGGCGGGGGCGAGCCGGACCCGCAGGGCGGTGGCGCCGACGCCGTGCAGGGCGACGCCGTGCCAGTCGAAGGGCAGGCTCGCGCTCTCGGGGGCGCCGGGGAGCGCGCCGAGGCCCAGGGCGTGCAGCGCGGCGTCCAGGAGGGCGGGGTGCAGCCCGAACGCGCCGGCCGCGCCGTCCTGTTCGGGGTCCAGGGCGACCTCGGCGAACAGCTCCCCCTCGCCCCGCCAGGCGGACCGCAGCCCCTGGAAGGCCGGTCCGTAGTGCAGGCCCTCGGCGGCGAGGCGCTCGTACAGCCCGTCCGGGTCGAGGGCTTCGGCGCCGGCCGGGGGCCAGGCGGTGAGCGGGGGCCGGGTGGACGGGGAACCGGCCGACAGCGACCCGGAGGCGTGCCTGGTCCAGGGCCGCCCGGGCGGGGCGTCCTCCTCGCGGGCGTACACCTCGACCGCGCGGTGGCCGGCGCCGTCGGGCGCGCCGAGGCGGATCTGCAGGGTCACCGCGCCCCGCGCCGGGACGACCAGCGGTGCGGTGAGGGTGAGTTCGTCGAGGTGGTCGCAGTCCGCCTGTTCGCCGGCCCGCAGGGCGAGTTCGACGAAGGCGGTGCCGGGCAGCAGCACGGCATCACCGACGCGGTGGTCGGCCAGCCACGGCTGGGCCCGCAGGTCCAGCCGTCCGGTGAACAGGAACTCCTCGGAGTCGGCGACGACGATGCTGGCGCCGAGCAGCGGGTGGTCGGGGAAGCCGAGCCCGGCCGGGGTGACGTCGAGCCGGCTCCCGGCCGGGGCCTCCAGCCAGTGCCGCTGCCGCTGGAAGGCGTAGGTCGGCAGCTCGACCCGGCGGCCGCCGCTGCTCCCGTGGTAGGCCGCCCGGTCGATGGCGGTGCCGCGCGCGTGCAGGCGGCCGAGGGCGGTGGCGGCCTCGGCGGCCTGGTCGCGGTCCGCGCGCTGGGCGGCGACGGCGGCGGAGCCGGCCTCGGTGAAGCAGGCCTCGGCCATGGGCGTGAGGGCGGCCTCCGGGCCGAGTTCCAGGAAGGTACGGGTGCCCTGGGCCTCCAGGTGCCGGACGGCGTCGGCGAACCGGACGGCCTGGCGCGCGTTGCGCACCCAGTACTCGGCGGTCCGCAGTTCGTCCCCGGCGGGTTCGCCCGTGACGGTGGAGACGAAGCCGATCCGGGGCGGCCGCAGCTCCAGGCCTGCGGCGATCTGCCGGAACTCGGCCAGCATCGGGTCCACCCGGGCCGAGTGGGAGGCGTAACTGACGTTCAGTCGGCGGGTCTTGCGGCCGAGGGCGGCGAAGTGCGCGGCGAGCGCCAGGACGGGCTGTTCGTCGCCGGAGAGGACCACCGCGTCCGGGCTGTTGATCGCGGCGATCTCGGCGCCGGCGGTCAGCAGCGGGCGGACCTCCGCCTCGGCGGCGGCGACCGCGACCATCGCCCCGCCCGGGGCCAGCGCCTGGGTGAGCCGGCCGCGGGCGGCGACCAGGGCGGCCGCGTCCGGCAGGTCGAGGACGCCCGCGACGTGGGCGGCCGCGAGTTCGCCGCCCGAGTGGCCGAGGACGTTGTCGGGTCGTACGCCCCAGGAGGCGAACAGCCGGAACAGCGCCACCTCGACGGCGAACAGCGCGGGTTGGGCGTACGCCTGGCCGGTGAGCGGCGGGGTGCCGCCGGTCGAAGAGCCGCCGGTCGAAGAGCCGAAGACGGCGGGGCGCAGGGGGGACGGCAGGTGCCGGTCCAGCTCGGCGCAGACGGCGTCGAAGGCGTCCGCGAAGGCCGGGAAAGCGGCGTACAACTCCCGCCCCATGCCGGGGCGTTGGCTCCCACCGCCGGTGAACATGACGGCCAGGCCGCCGGTGCCGGCGCGTTCGTGCAGCACACCGGCGGTGGGACGCCCGGCGGCGAAGGCGTCCAGCTCGGGCAGCAGGGATTCCCGATCGCGGCCGACCAGGACGGCGCGGTGCTCCAGCGCGGTGCGGGTGGTGAGCAGGGCGTGGCCGACGTCGGCCGGGTCCGGCGCGGGACCGCGGCGCAGGTGGGCGGCGAGTCGGCCGGCCTGGGCGCGCAGCGCGGGTTCGGTGGCGGCGCTCAGCGTCCACAGCGCGGCGGGCGCGGCGCTCGCCCCGGCGGCGGTGCCGTCGGGGGCGGGGCGACCGTCCGCGGGGAGGTCGGCTGCGGGCGCGGGCGGTTCCTCGATGACGGCGTGCGCGTTGGTGCCGCTGAACCCGAAGGAGGAGACCCCGGCGCGGCGCGGGGTCTCCCGGCGGGGCCACGGCTGCGGCTCGGTGAGCAGTTCCACGGCGCCCGCGGACCAGTCGACGTGCGGGGTGGGTTCGTCGACGTGCAGGGTGCGGGGGAGTTCGCCGTGGTGCAGGGCGAGGACCATCTTCATGATCCCGCCGACGCCGGCCGCGGCCTGGGTGTGGCCGAGGTTGGACTTGAGCGAGCCGAGCCGCAGCGGGCGGTCAGCGGGGCGGCCCTGGCCGTAGACGGCGAGCAGGGCCTGAGCCTCGATCGGGTCGCCGAGCCGGGTGCCGGTGCCGTGCGCCTCGACCGCGTCGACGTCGGAGGGGGCGAGGCCGGCGTCGGCGAGCGCCTGGCGGATCACGCGCTGCTGGGACGGGCCGTTGGGGGCGGTGAGGCCGTTGCTGGCGCCGTCCTGGTTGACGGCGGTGCCGCGCACCACGGCGAGCACGGGGTGCCCGTTGCGGCGGGCGTCCGACAGCTTCTCCAGCAGGAGCATGCCGACGCCCTCGGCCCAGCCGGTGCCGTCGGCCGCGGCGGCGAAGGACTTGCAGCGGCCGTCCGAGGACAGGCCCTCCTGGCGGCTGAAGTCGACGAACGGCAGGGGCGAGGCCATCACGGTGGCGCCGCCGGCCAGCGCGAGCGTGCACTCGCCGCCGCGCAGGGCCTGGGCGGCCAGGTGGAGGGCGACCAGGGAGGAGGAGCAGGCGGTGTCGATGGTGACGGCCGGGCCCTCCAGGCCGAAGGTGTACGCGATCCGGCCGGAGGCGATGCTGCCCGAGGTGCCGGTGCCGAGGTAGCCCATGACGTCCTCGGGCAGCTCGCGGAGCCGGGCCGCGTAGTCGTGGTACATGATCCCGGCGTAGACGCCGGTGCGGCTGCCGCGCAGGGTGGCCGGGTCGATGCCCGCGTGCTCGAAGGCCTCCCAGGAGGTCTCCAGCAGCAGCCGCTGCTGCGGGTCCATCGCGGTCGCCTCGCGCGGGCTGATGCCGAACGGGGCGGGGTCGAAGTCGGCGACGTCATAGAGGAATCCGCCCGCGTGCGCGGTGCTGGTGCCGGCCGCGTCGTCCGGTCCGCGCAGGGCGTCGAGGTCCCAGTCGCGGTCGGTCGGGAAGGCGGAGACGGCGTCCCGGCCCCCGGCGACGAGCTGCCAGAGCTCCTCGGGCGTGCGGACGCCGCCCGGGTAGCGGCAGGCCATGCCGACGATCGCGATCGGCTCGTGGGCCGCCTCCTCGTTCTCGCGCAGCCGCCTGCGGGTCTGCCGCAGCTCGGCGGTGAGCCGCTTGAGCGAGTCCAGGACCTTCTCGTCGGTGCCCGTCATCAGGCGTCCCCCAGTTCGTCGTCGATGATGGCGAGCAGTTCGTCGATGCCGGCGGCGTCGAGGTCGTCCCCGTCGCCGTCCGGGTCCCCGCCGGGTCCGGTGGTGGCCCGGTCGGCGGTGGCCTGCTCCAGGGCGGTGAGCAGGGCCTTGAGCCGCAGCCGGACCTGCTCGGCGTTCTCCGGGTCCCCGGCGAGGTCCGGGACGGACTCGCGCAGCCGGTCGAGGTCCGCGAGGGCGGCGTCGGCGGGGCTCGGTGCGGCGGGGACGAGGACGTCCCTGAGGTGCGCGGCGAGCCCGGCGGGCGTCGGGTGGTCGAAGACCGCGGTGGCGGGCAGGCGCACGCCGGTGGCGGCGTCGAGCCGGCCGCGGATCTCCACGGCGGCGAGCGAGTCCAGCCCGGATTCGGTGAACGGCCGGTCCGGGGCGACGGCGCGGGGCGAGCTGTGGCCGAGCACCGTCGCGGTCTGGGTGAGCACGAGGTCGAGCAGCAGGCTCTCGCGCTCGGCGTCGTCCAGCGGGAGCAGTCGCTCGGCGAGCGAGGCGGCGTCCTGCCGGGCGGGGGCGCCGGAGGGGGCGGTACGGGCGCGGGCGGGGCGCACCAGGCCGCGCAGGACCGGCGGGAAGGCCGGGTCACCGCCGCGGGTCTGGAGCAGCGGCAGGTCGAACCGGGCCGGGACGAGCAGGGGTTCGGGCCGGCCGAGGGCGGCGTCGAACAGCGCCAGGCCGGTGGCGGAGGCGATCGCCCCGAACCCGGAGCGGACGATGCGGCCGCGTTCGGCCTCGGTCAGGCCGCCCGCCATGCCGTCGTCGGTCTGGTCCCACAGGCCCCAGGCGAGGGACACGGCGGGCAGCCCGGCGGCGGCCCGGTGCTGGGCGAGGCCGTCCAGGAAGCCGTTGGCGGCGGCGTAGGCGCCCTGGCCGGCGGAGCCGAGGACCCCCGACGCGGAGGAGAACAGGACGAAGGCGGTGAGGTCGTGGTGCCGGGTGAGTTCGTGGAGGTGCCAGGCGCCGTCGGCCTTGGGGCGGAGGGTGCGGTGGAGGTGTTCGGGGGTGAGGGTGGTGAGGGTGGCGTCGTCGAGGACGCCGGCGGCGTGGATGACGGCGGTGAGGGGGTGGTCGGTGGGGATGGTGTGGAGGAGGGTGGTGAGGGTTTCGCGGTCGGCGGTGTCGCAGGCGGTGATGGTGACGTGGGCGCCGGTGGCGCGCAGGTCGTCGGCGAGTTGTTCGGCGCCGGGGGCGGTGGGGCCGCTGCGGCTGGTGAGCAGGAGGTGGCGGACGCCGTGGGTGGTGACCAGGTGGCGGGCGAGCAGGGCGCCGAGCGAGCCGGTGCCGCCGGTGATCAGAACGGTGCCCTGCGGATCCAGCCCGGCGGGCTCGCTGCGGGCGTCCGTCCTGGCGAGCCGGGGGAGCAGCAAGGCGCCGTCCCGCAGGGCCAGTTGGGGCTCGCCGCCGGCAAGGGCGGCGGGCAGGGCGTGCCAGGAGGCGTCCTCGTCGTCGAGGTCCGCCAGCACGATCCGGCCCGGGTACTCCGCCTGGGCGGCGCGGGCCAGACCCCAGACGGCGGACTGCGCCGGATCGACGGGCCGCGGCGGTGCGGCCGGCGCCCCGGCCGGGGCGCAGTCGGCGGCGTTGCGGGTGAGCAGGGCCAGCCGGCCCCGGGCGGAACCGCCGTCGGCCAGCCAGGAGCGGACCACGGCGAGCGCCCGCTCCACCGCCGCCAGCGTGGCGGCCGGGCCGGCGGCCGCGTCGACCGTGACCGGGACGAGGGCGACCTCGGCGTCCCCGCCGGCGGGGAGCGCGGCGAGCGGCGCCGGCGCGGGGCCGTCGCCGAGCCAGCGGAGCGCGGCCGGCTCCGCCGCGACGGAAGCGCCCGGCACCCAGTCGATCCGGTACAGCGCCCCCGCCGCCTCGGCCTGCCGGGCGTCGAGGTCCCGCGCGTCCGCCCGCCGGGCGGCCAGCCGTTCGACGTCCACCACCGGCTCGCCCCGGTCGTCGGCGATCGCCATGGTGACGGCCCCAGGACCGGCCGGCGCGATCCGCACCCGCAGCCGGCTGGAGCCCGTGGAGTGCACCCGCACGCCCGACCAGGAGAACGGCACCGCCGCCCCCGAGGCGGAGCCCAGGCCGTCCATCGCGGCCGGGTGCTGGGCGGCGTCCCACAGCGCGGGGTGCAGGGCGAAGGACTGCGGGTCGGCGCCGTCCGGCAGCGCCGCCTCGGCGAACAGGGTGTCGCCGTCGCGCCAGGCGGCGCGCACGCCCCGGAACAGCGGGCCGTACGCCACCCCCTGGGCGGCGAAGGCCTCGTAGAGGCCGTCCACGGGGACGGGCTCGGCTCCGGCGGGCGGCCAGGCGCGCAGGTCGTGGCCCGCCGGGGCCGGCTCGTCGTCGGCCAGGACGCCACTCGCGTGCAGGGTCCACGGCGCCGCGCCGGTGGTGTCCCGCGGGCGTGCGTAGAGCCGCAGGGCGCGGCTTCCGGCGCTGTCGGAGGGGTCGGACTCCTCGACCAGCAGCTGGAGTTCGGCCTCCTCCTCCGGCCCGAGGACGAGCGGCGCGTGCAGGGTCAGCTCCCGTACCCGGGTGCGGCCCGCGGCCTCGGCGGCCTGCGCGGCCAGCTCGACGTACAGGGTGCCGGGCACGACGATGGCGTCGAACAGCCGGTGCTCGGCGAGCCAGGGCGCGGTCTCGGGGGAGAGTCGGCCGGTGCCCACCAGGCGGTCGCTGTCGCCCAGCGGCACCAGGGCGTCGAGCACCGGGTGCCCGCCGCCGCCCGGACCGCGCCGGGAGGTGAAGCCGCGCTGCGGCCAGTAGCGGCTGCGCTGGAAGGCGTAGGTGGGCAGCTCCACCGCGCGCGCCCCGCGCCCGGCGAACACCGCCCGCCAGTCCACCGGGACGCCCTGGACGTGCAGTTCGGCGGCGGCGAGCAGCAGCGCGGCCTCCGGCGGCCGGTTGCGGCGCTGCGCCGCGACGACGACGCCCTGCCCGGTCAGGCTGTCGGCGGCCATCGAGCTGAGCGCGCCCTGCGGCCCCACCTCGACGAACAGTTCGGCGCCCGCCCCGGCCAGGCCGCGCACGGCGTCGTGGAAGAGCACCGCGTCCCGCACGTGGCGGACCCAGTGCTCGGCGGCGGCCGGTTCGTCGGCGGTCACCGGCCGCCCGGTGAGGGCGGAGACCAGCGCGACGCGCGGGGCGTGGTACGTCAGCTTCCGCGCGACCCGCTCGAACTCGGCGAGCATCGGGTCCATCAGCGGGGAGTGGAAGGCGTGGCTGACCCGCAGCCAGGACACCCGGCGCCCGCGTCCGCGCAGCTCGTCGACCACCTCGGCGACCGCCGTGCGCTCGCCGGACAGGACGCTCGCCCGGGGGCCGTTGACCGCCGCGACCGCGACCACGCCCGCCCGGCCGGCGAGCAGGTCGGCGAGCTCGGCCGGCGCCGCCTCGACCGCGGCCATCGCGCCGCCGTCCGGCAGCGCCTGCATCAACCGGCCCCGCGCGGCGACCAGTTCGGCCGCGTCGGCGAGCGAGAGGACGCCCGCCACGTGCGCGGCCGCGAGCTCCCCGACCGAGTGCCCGGCCAGCAGGTCCGGGACGACGCCCCAGGACTCCAGCAGCCGGAACAGCGCCACCTCGAAGGCGAACAGCGCGGGCTGGGCGTACTCCGTCCGGTCGATCAGCTCCTCGGCCCGCGCGTTCCCCGGCTCGGCCAGGACGAGCTCGCGCAGCGGGCGCTCGGCCCGGGCCTCCAGGTGCGGTTCGAGGGCGGCGCACGCGGCGTCGAAGGCGTCGGCGAAGACCGGGTACCCGCGGTGCAGTTCGCGCCCCATGCCGGCGGCCTGGCTGCCCTGCCCGGAGAACAGGAACGCCGTCCGGCGCCCCTCCCCGGCCTGCCCGAGCACCACCCCGGCGGCGTCCCGGCCCTCGTGCAGCGCGGTGAGCGCGGCCAGCGCCCGCGGACCGTCCTCGGCCAGGACGACGGCGCGGTGCCGCAGGGCGGCGCGGGTGGTGGCGAGCGACCAGGCCACGTCCAGCGGGCGGGCGTCCGGGCGGGCCGCCAGGTGCTCGGCCAGCCGCAGCGCCTGGCCGCGCAGCGCCTCGGGGCTCCGGGCGGACAGCGTCCAGGGCACCACCCGGTCGTCCGGGGCGGCGGGCGGGGTCTGCGGCTCGACGGCCGGCGGCTCCTCGATGACGACGTGCGCGTTGGTGCCGCTGATCCCGAAGGACGACACCCCGCCGCGCCGGGGGCGGCCGGTGCGCGGCCACGCCCGGGCCTCGTCGAGCAGCCGCACCGCCCCGCTCGACCAGTCGACGTGCGGGGTCGGCTCGGTCAGGTGCAGGGTCTTCGGCAGCCGCTCGTGGCGCAGCGCCTCGACCAGCTTGATGATGCCCGCGAGGCCCGAAGCGGCCTGGGTGTGGCCGAGGTTGGACTTCAGCGAGCCCAGCAGCAGCGGCCGGTCGGCGGCCCGCCGCGCGCCGTAGGTGGCGAGCAGCGCCTGGGCCTCGATCGGGTCGCCGAGCTTGGTGCCGGTGCCGTGCGCCTCCACCGCGTCCACGTCGTCGGGGGTCAGCCCGGCGTCGGCGAGGGCACGGCGGATCACCCGCTCCTGGGCCGGGCCGTTGGGCGCGGTCAGGCCGTTGCTGGCGCCGTCGGAGTTGATGGCGGAGCCGCGCACCACCGCGAGCACCCGGTGGCCCTTGCGCCGGGCGTCGGACAGCCGCTCCACCACCAGGACGGCCACGCCCTCGCTCCAGCTGGTGCCGTCCGCGTCGGCGGAGAAGGAGCGGCAGCGGCCGCTCGGGGAGAGCACCCGCTGCCGGTTGAACTCGGTGAACAGCAGCGGACTGGTCATCAGGGTGACGCCGCCCACCAGCGCCAGGTCGCAGTCGCCGCGCCGCAGGGCCTGGCCGGCCCAGTGCAGTGCCACCAGGGAGGAGGAGCAGGCGGTGTCGACGGTGACCGCCGGTCCGCCGAACCCGAAGGCGTACGCCAGCCGGCCGGACAGCACGCTGGCGGTGTTGCCCGTCCCGATGTACCCCTCCAGGTCGTCCTTGCCGGTGGCCAGCACCCGGGGGTAGTCCTGGCCGTTGGTGCCGACGAAGACGCCGACCGGCCCTTCGGCGGCCGTCGCCACCGGGTCGATGCCGCCGCGTTCGAACGCCTCCCAGGAGGTCTCCAGCAGCAGGCGCTGCTGCGGGTCCATGGCGAGGGCCTCGCGCGGGGAGATCCCGAAGAAGGCCGCGTCGAAGTCGGCGACGGTGTCGATGAAGCCGCCCTGGCGGGCGTAGGTGGTGCCGGGCCGGTCGGGGTCGGGGTGGTAGAGGCCGGCGAAGTCCCAGCCGCGGTCGGTGGGGAAGTCGCCGATGACGTCCGCGCCGGTGTCCAGGACCTCCCAGAGCTGTTCCGGGGAGCGGACATCGCCGGGGAAGCGGCAGGCCATCGCGACGATCGCGAGCGGTTCGGCGGGGTCGTCGGCGGGCCTCGGCGGGGTGTCGGCGTCCTCGTCGTCCCGTGCGCCGGTGAGCGCGAGGACGTGGTCGACGACGGCCCGGGGGGTGGGGTGGTCGAACACCAGGGTCGCGGTGAGCCGCAGGCCGGTCGCCGCGCCGAGCCGGTTGCGCAGCTGGACGGCGGTGAGCGAGTCGAGCCCGAGCTCCTGGAAGCGCTGGTCGGTGCCGATCGACCGGGCGTCGGCGTGGCCGAGCACGGCGGCGATCTCGGTGCGGACGAGGTCGAGCAGGAACTCCCGGCGGGCGGCGGGCTCCAGGGCCCCGAGCGCGGTCCCGGGGGCCGGGGCGGGGACGGGACGGTCGGGCCGCGAGGAGGACCGCAGCGTGAGCACCGCCTGGCCCGCGTGCCGCGCCCGGCCCAGGTGCTCGAACGCTTCGGCGGCCCGCTCGACGTCCCAGTCGGGGACGGCCGGCGGGGGCAGCGTGCCGTCCGCGAACAGGGCGGCCAGCTCGCCGAGGACGGCCCGCAGGCGGTCCGGACCGGCGTCCGCGAGGTCGGCGACCAGGTACCGCACGCCCGGGTGGTCGGCGGCGACCCGCCCGGCGTCGCGCCGGTCGGTGCGTCCGGTCTCCACGAAGCGGCCGCCGTGCGGCAGCAGCCGCAGCGAGGCGTCGGTGGACTCCCCGGCGAGGCAGTTCAGCACGACGTCGGTGCCGCGTCCGCCGGTGGCGGCGAGCAGCTCCGGCGCGAAGCCGGGATCGGCCGAGGAGGCGAGGTGCTCCCGGGGCAGGCCCAGCGCCAACAGTGCCTCCCGGTGCTCGGGAAGGTCGGTGGCGAGGACGTTCGCCCCCAGGTGGCGGGCCAGGTGGACGGCGGCCAGTCCGGCGCCGCCGCTCGCGGCGTGCACCAGGACGGTCTCGCCGGGCCGGAGCCCGGCGAGACCGATCAGGGCGTGGTGCGCGGTCAGGTGGGCGAGCGGCGCGGCGGCGCCCTGCTCGAAGGTCCAGCCGGCCGGGAGGGCGCAGGACAGCCGGTGGTCGGTGACCGCGACCGGGCCGGCCGCTCCGTCCGGGAACAGGCCCATCACCCGGTCGCCCGGGGCGAGCCCGCCGACCTCGGCGCCGACCTCCAGGACCACGCCCGCCGCCTCCAGCCCCAGCCCGCCGCCGGTGTCGCCGTGCAGGGCCAGGCCGAGGCCGACCAGGACGTCCCCGAAGTGCAGGCCGACGGCGCGGACGGCGACCCTGACCTCGCCAGGTCCGAGCGGGCGGTCCGCCTCGGCGGACGGCACCGGGGCGAGGGTGGCGAGGTCGCCGGGCTCGGTGACGGCGAGCCGCCAGGCCGCCCCGGGCCCGCCGGGCGCCCGGGTACCGGACGACTCGTCGGCCGGGGTGGGTCCGTCGGCCGGGATGGGCTCGTCGGCGGCCAGCCAGTAGCGGCTGCGCCGGAAGGCGTAGGTGGGCAGGCCGACGCGCCGGGCCGGGCCGAAGTAGCGGTCGGCGTCCAGCCGGGCGCCGCCCGCCACCGCCTCGGCGACCGCGTCGGCGAACCGGTCCTCGGTCCCGTGGCCGCGGTGCAGCGAGCCGACGACGACGGCCTCGGTGCCGGCCTCCTCGACGGTCTCCTGAAGGGCCTGGGTGAGCACGGGGTGCGGACCGCACTCGATGAACAGGTCGAAGCCGTCCGCCAGCATGGCGCGGGTGGCCCGCTCGAACTCCACCGGCTGCCGCAGGCTTCGGTACCAGAACCCGGCGTCCTGAGCGCCCGGTTCGAGCAGCCCGCCGGTGGCCGGCGAGTACATCGGAAGCCGCGGCTGATGTGCCGTCACCGTGCCGAGCAGGGTGGTCAGTTCGTCCCGGACGGACTCCACCTGCGGGGTGTGTGAGGCGTAGTCCAGTGGGATCCGCCGGGCCCAGACGCCCTCCGCCTCGCAGCGCGCCCGCAGCTCCTCCACCGCCCGGTTCGGGCCCGCGACCACCACCGAGCGCGGGCCGTTGACCGCCGCGACGGTCAACTCGCCCTGCCATTCGGCCAGTTGCTCGCGGATCCGGGCGGGCGTGGCGGACACCGCGAGCATCCCGCCGTCGAGCCGGCCGAGCGACACCAGGGCCCGGGCGCGCAGCGCCACCACCCGGGCCGCGTCCGGCAGCGACAGCGCGCCGCTGACGGCGGCGGCAGCGATCTCGCCCTGGGAGTGGCCCAGCACCCCGGACACCTCGACGCCGCAGGACTCCCAGAGCGCGGCCAGCGACACCGTCACCGCCCAGAGCGCGGGTTGGGCGACGTCGGTGCGCTCAGGCCGCGGCGCGCCCGGTGCGCCGCGCAGGACGTCGGTCAGCGACCAGTCCACGTGCGGGCGAAGCGCCTCGGCGCACTCCGCCAGGCGGCGGGCGAACGCGGGGGATGAGTCGAGCAGTTCGGCGGCCATGCCGGCCCACTGGCTGCCGGCGCCGGGGAAGACCAGGGCGGCCCGGCCGGAGCCGGCGAGTGACCGGGCGACCCTGGCGGTGGTCGTGCCCGGGGCCGTGCCGGTCGCCAACGCGTCCAGTCCGGCGAGGAGTTCGGCGCGGTCCCGGCCGGTCACGGCGGCCCGGTGGGGGAAGGCCGTCCGGGTGCGCAGCAGCGACCAGCCGACGCCGGCGGGGTCCAGCTCCGGTTCGGCGCGCAGGTGGGCGGCCAGCCGCTCGGCCTGGGCGGGCAGGGCCTCGGCGCTGCGGGCGGACAGCAGCCACAGCGGCGGAAGGCCGGAGGGTTCGGCGGCGGGTACGGGCCGCTGCTCGGGAGCGGCCTCCTCGGCGGGGGCGTCCGGGGCCTGTTCGAGCAGGACGTGCGCGTTGGTGCCGCTGATGCCGAAGGCGGAGACGCCCGCCCGGCGCGGCTCACCGGAGTCGGGCCAGGGGCGGGCCTCGGTGAGCAGTTCGAGCGGGCCGTCCGACCAGTCCACGTGCGGCGACGGCCGGTCGGCGTGCAGGGTGCGCGGCAGGACGCCGTGGCGCATCGCCATCACCGTCTTGATCACCCCGGCGACGCCCGCCGCGGCCTGGGTGTGGCCCAGGTTGGACTTGAGCGAGCCCAGCCAGAGCGGCCGGTCGGCGGCCCGGCCCTCCCGGAACACCGCCTGCAGCGCTTGGGCCTCGATCGGGTCGCCGAGGGTGGTGCCGGTGCCGTGCGCCTCGACGGCGTCGATCTGGGCGGGCAGCAGCCGGGCGTTGTCCAGCGCCTGGCGGATGACGCGCTGCTGGGCGGGCCCGTTGGGCGCGGTCAGCGCGCCGCTGGCGCCGTCCTGGTTGACGGCGCTGCCGCGGACCAGGGCGAGCACGGGGTGGCCGTTGGCACGGGCGACGGACAGCCGTTCGAGCAGCAGCAGCGCGGCGCCCTCCGACCAGCCGGTGCCGTCCGCGTCCGCGCCGAAGGCCTTGCAGCGGCCGTCCGGTGCCAGGCCGCGCTGGCGGCTGAAGCCGACGAAGGTGGCCGGCGTCGCCATCAGCGACACCCCGCCGGCCAGGGCGAGGTCGCAGTCGCCCTGGCGCAGCGCCTGGGTGGCCAGGTGCAGGGCGACCAGGGAGGAGGAGCAGGCGGTGTCGACGGTGACGGCCGGGCCCTCCAAGCCGAAGGTGTACGCGACCCGGCCGGAGGCGACGCTGCCCGCGCTGCCGGTGCCGAGGTACCCCTCGGTGTCCTCGTCCGGCCGGCGGACGCGGCTGCCGTAGTCGTTGTACATCACCCCGGCGAAGACGCCGGTCCGGCTGCCGCTCAGCCGCTCGGCGGGCAGCCCGGCCCGCTCGAAGGCCTCCCAGGCGACCTCCAGCAGCAGGCGCTGCTGGGGGTCCATGGCCAGGGCCTCGCGCGGGCTGATCCCGAAGAAGGCGGGGTCGAAGTCGGCGTAGCCGTCGACGAATCCGCCGTGCCGGGTGGTGGAGGTGCCGGCGTGGTCCGGATCCGGGTGGTAGAGCGCGTCGAGGTCCCAGCCCCGGTCGGTGGGGAAGCCGGAGACGGCTTCGGTGCCGTCGGCCACCAGTCGCCACAGCTCCTCGGGCGAGTGGACGCCGCCCGGCAGTCTGCAGCTCATCGCCACGACGGCGATCGGCTCGTGGGCCGCCTCCTCGATCTCGTCCAGGCGCCGGCGGGTCTGCTGCAGGTCGCCGGCCATCCATCGGAGGTAGTCGACGAGCTTCTCGTCCTTCTCGTCGTCGGCCATCGGAACCTCACTCGTCGTCATGTCGCGGGGAACGGGTCGGGCGTGCCGGCCCGGAGGTGGTCGTGGGTGGTGGTCAGGGCCTTCTGAGGTTCTCGTCGATGAAGGCGAGCAGTTCGTCCCGGCCGAGACCGGCGAGGGCGGGGTCGGCGAGGGCGGGGCCGGCCGCCGGGTGGTCGGGTGCCTCTTCGGCTGCCGGGTCGGCGGGTGGGGCGGCGGGTGCGGGCCCCGTGGCGGCGGTGGCCGCGGTCCCGGCCGGGCCGTCGTCGAGCCGCTCCAGCAGGTGGGCGGCCAGGCGCGCGGGGGTGGGATGGTCGAAGACCAGCGTGGTCGGCAGCTGGAGGCCGCACGACTCGCCGATCCGGTTGCGCAGTTCCACCGCCGTGAGGGAGTCGAAGCCCAGGTCGAGCAGCCGGTCGTGGGCCGCCACGGCGGCGTGCGAGGGCCGGCCGAGGACCTTGGCCACCTCGCGGCGCACCAGGTCGACCAGCAGGTGCTCGCGCTGCCCCGCCGCGGTGTCCCGCAGCCGCTTCCGCCACGCGGGGGCGGGAGCCGGGCGGGCGGCGGCGCGGCGGTGGAGCGGGCGGGCGCCGCCGGTGGCCAGTTCCTTCAGGACCGGCGAGAGCACGCCCTGGTCGGCGCGGGCCCGCAGCACGGCGGGGTCGAGCCGGACCGGGGCGAGCGCCGCCGCCTCCAGGCCGAGTGCGGCGTCGAACAGGGCCAGTGCCTCCGGCGGTTCCAGGGCGGCGATGCCGGCCCGGGCCAGCCGGGCCCGGTCGGCCTCGTCGAAGGCGCCGGCCATGCCCGCCCCGCCGCCCCACCAGCCCCAGCCGAGCGCGGTGGCGGGCAGTCCGAGGGCGCGGCGGTGCGCGGCGAGGCCGTCCAGGAAGGCGTTGGCGGCCGCGTAGTTGCCCTGCCCGGCGGAGCCGAGCGTGCCGGCGACGGAGGAGTACAGCACGAACGCGGCGGGCTTCAGCTCCGTGGTCAGTTCGTGCAGGTGCCAGGCCGCGTCGGCCTTGGGGCGCAGCACCCGGTCGAGGCTTCCGGGCGTGAGCGACTCGAGCACACCGTCGTCGAGCGCCCCGGCGCAGTGCACCACGGCGGCGAGCGGCCGGTCGGCGGGCAGGGTGTCGAGGAGCCGCGCGAGGGCGGTGCGGTCGGACACGTCGCAGGCGGCGATCCGCACCCGGGCGCCCAGTTCGCCGAGTTCGGCGGCCAGCCGGTCGGCGCCGGGCGTGTCCGGGCCGCGTCGGCCGACCAGCAGCAGGGAGCGGACGCCGTGCCCGGTGACCAGGTGCCGGGCGAGCAGCGCGCCCAGGCCGCCGGTGCCGCCGGTGACCAGCACGGTGCCCTCGGGCCCGAACACCGGCGCGGCGGGCGGGCCGGACGGGCCGGGCGCCGCGGTGAGCCGGGGCACCAGGGCGGCGCCGGCCCGAACGGCGAACTGGGGCTCACCGGAGCCGACGGCCGCGGGCAGGGCCGCGTCGGCGCCGAGGCGGGTGTCGACCAGCACGACCCGGCCGGGGTGCTCGCTCTGGACGGACCGCACCAGGCCCCACACCGCGGCCGCGGCCGGATCGACCACCGGGTCCTCGGGCGTGGCGGCCACCGCGTCGCGGGTCGCCAGGACCAGCCGGGTGGCGTCCAGGCGCTGGTCGGACGTCCAGCAGCGGAGCAGCGCGGTGGTGTGGTTGACCGCCGTCCGGGTGCGCTCAGGAACGCTGCCGCCGGTACCGGCGGCGGCCCGGACGGACACCGCGTCCGGCGCCGGGGTGCCGTGCTCGACGGCGGCGAACAGCGCGTCGACGTCGGCGTACCGGACGGTCCTGGTGCCGGGCGGTCCGGCCGGGGCGTCCGGGCCGATCGCGGCCCAGCTCTCCTCGGCGGGCGCCGGGTCGGCGGGCGCGGGGCGCCAGCGCAGCTCGTACAGCGGGCGGTCGGCGGTGCCGGGGCCGGCGGGGCGCAGCAGCAGCGAGCCGACGGTCGCGACGGGCGCCCCGGTGGCGTCCGCGACGTCGAGCGCCAGGGTGTCGCCGTCGACGGTGATCCGCACCCGCAGCCGGTCCGCGCCGGTGGCGTGCAGCGCCACGTCGGACCAGGTGAACGGCAGCCGCGGTACGGCGGCGGGCGCGTCCGCGTCCGCGTCCGGACCGAGCAGCACGGCGGCGTGCAGGGCGGCGTCGAGCAGGGCGGGGTGCAGCCCGTACCGGCCGGCCCCGGCGGCGGCCTGCTCGGGCAGCGCCACCTCGGCGAGGACCCGGCCGTCGTGGATCCAGGCCGCGCCCAGGCCCCGGAAGGCCGGGCCGTACCCCACCCCGGTGGCCGCCGTCCGCTCGTACAGGCCGTCGACCTCGACGGGGACGGCGCCGGGCGGCGGCCACTCGGCCAGCTCCGCTCCGGGGGGTGTCCCCTCGGCGAGGACACCGGTGGCGTGCAGCGTCCAGAGCGCGCCCGGGGCGGCCCGGTCGGGGCGGGCGTACACCGACAGCGGGCGGCGCCCGTCGGCGGTGGGCTCGGCGACCCGGATGCGCAGTCGGACGCCGTCCTGCTCCCGCTCGGGCAGCACCAGCGGGCTGCGCAGGGTGAGTTCGGCCAGTCGGTCGCAGCCCAGGCGGGCGCCCGCCTCCAGCGCGAGTTCCACGAAGGCGGCGCCGGGCAGCAGGACCTCGCCGCGCACGGCGTGGTCGGCCAGCCAGGGGTGGGTGGCAAGCGAGAGCCGTCCGGTGCACACCAGCTCGTCGCTGTCGGGCAGTTCGACGAACGCGCCGAGCAGCGGGTGGCCGGAGGCGTCGAGGCCGGCGCTCGCCGGGCCGGGGCCGTCCGGGTCCGGGTCGGGCGAGGCGGGCAGCCAGTAGTGCTCCGGCTGGAACGCGTAGGTCGGCAGGTCGACCCGCCGCGCGCCGGAGCCGGCGAAGTACGCCGCCCAGTCGACGGCCGTGCCGCGCACGTGCAGCCGGCCCAACGCGTCAGCCAGCGCGTCCGGTTCGGGCCGGTCGCGGCGCAGTGCGGCGACCGCCCGGCCGGCCTCCTCGCCGGCGGCGAGGGGGGCGAGCGAGCCGTCCGGGCCGACGTCCAGCAGGGTGGTCACGCCGTCCTCGGCCAGCTGCCGTACCGCGTCGTGGAACCGGACGGGCCGGCGGACCTGCTCCGCCCAGTAGTCCGGCGAGCCGAGCTCCTCCGCCGTCGCCGGGCGTCCGGTCACCGTGGAGACGACCGGGATCCGAAACTGATGGTACGTCAGCGAGGCTGCGACCGCGCGGAGTTCCTCCAGCATCGGGTCCATGGCGGGGGAGTGGAAGGCATGGCTGACCCGCAGCCTCGTGGTCCGCCGGCCGCGCCCGGCCAGCTGCTCGGCGATCGCCAGCACCGCGTCCGTCCGGCCGGAGAGGACCACGGCGGACGGCCCGTTGACGGCGGCGAGGGCCGCGCCCTCGGTCAGCAGCGGCGACACCTCGGCCTCGGCGGCGGCCACCGCCACCATCGCCCCGCCCGGCGGAAGGGCCTGCATCAGCCGCGCCCGGGCGGTCACCAGCACGGCCGCGTCGGCCAGGTCCAGAACCCCGGCGACGTGCACGGCGGCGAGTTCCCCCACGGAGTGGCCGGCCAGCACGTCCGGCCGTACGCCCCAGGACTCCAGCAGCCGGAACAGCGCCACCTCGACCGCGAACAGGGCGGGTTGGGTGTACTCGGTGCGGTCCAGCAGCCCGGCCGCCTCGGAGTCCGGTGCGGCGTCGAGCACCTCCCGCAGCGGGCGCGGCAGGTGCCGGTCCAGCTCGGCGCAGACCTCGTCGAAGGCCGCGGCGAACACCGGGTGACGCGTGTGGAGGCCGCGGCCCATGCCGAGCCGCTGGCTGCCCTGGCCGGCGAACAGGAAGGCCAGCCGCCCGCCGGTGCGCCGCCCGGGCGGCGCCGGGTCGGCGATCAGCTCGTCCAGCCGCTCCAGGAAGTCCGCGCGGGTCGTGGACACCAGCGCGGCCCGGTGCTCGAAGGCCGTCCGTCCGGTGGCCAGCGAGTAGCCGAGGTCGAGCGGGCGCAGGTCCGGGCGTTCGTCGAGGCGTTCGCGCAGCCGGACGGCCTGGGCGCGCAGCCCGTCGGCGCTGCGGGCGGACAGCAGCCACGGGACGGCCGAGTCGTCGGTGCGGCGCGGCGGCGTGGCGGCCCGGGCCGCCACGCGCTCCACCGGGGCCTGTTCCAGGATGACGTGGGCGTTGGTGCCGCTGATGCCGAAGGAGGAGACGCCGGCTCGGCGGGGGCGGCCGGTGGCGGGCCAGGGGGTGTTCTCGGTGAG